>JAIRXH010000037.1 GCA_031268385.1 Treponema sp.
ACTGGCTAACCTTCGGTTAGCTTGCAAGTCTTGCAATTTTTCAGGCTAAAGCCAGGCTTTAGCCTTACAAAATCGCGTTTTGAAGCGGAATTTGTTCAATAACTGAAGTTATTGAACAAATCTATTATTCGCTGGCAGACGATAGAAGAGGCGATTATGGCAAAGATGACTGATGGGGAAGCGGAAGCTCTGGACAACTATTACACCGAGAATACCATCATGCCCGCAAGGGGGAAACCGGGGCTTTTTGCGGAGCGGAAAATCCGTATGTTTGCCGTTGACGCGCTGTCCGCCCAATACTTTACCGCAAAAGCCGCCGCGGAGCATAAAACCACGATGGAAATTATCGATGAAATGTCGCGGGAAAAAATAGCGGTTGCTTCCGTGTAGGGCGCGGCGTTGACAGTTCCCCCCTTTTCCGGTAGTATGATGGCTCCGGGCGTTGTTCGCCCTGCTACACACAAGGAAGGATGTTATGTCACGGACCTGCGATATCTGCGGAAAACATACGGTAACCGGCAATTCGGTAAGCCACGCGAAGAATCATACCCGCCGCGTCTGGAAGCCCAATCTGGTAAAGGTAAAGACGGAAATTGAGGGGACTACCCTTACCCTTAAAATCTGCGCCCGCTGTCTTAAAAGCGGCATTATCACAAAGAAAGTATAAGTCCGTCCCAGGCGGCCTTCATGACGCCGCCTGATTTCCGGCTTTTTCTGAACCGTTCACAGATCCTGTTGATTTCCCGGTGGGTATAGTCATGGCTGATGTGGGTCAGATACACGTCCCCGGCCCGCAGCTCCACCGCGGCGGAGAGCGCTTGGGTGAAGGAAAAATGGGTGGAATGGGGCCGCGCCCGCAGTCCGTCGATAATGAGGAGCCTTGGCTCCATTACAAGTTTCATTGATGAAGGCGGTATGGCGCTTACGTCGGTAAGATAGGCCAGGGAGGAACCGTTCTCGTCTATACGCCAGCCGAGAATGTCAAGTTCCCCGTGTTTTACCGGCACGGGGGTAAAAAGAAGGCCGCCCAGGCGGACGGCCTCTTCGGCCGTAAAAAGTTCAAGTTTCGGCTTGCCGCCTCCCGCCTGTGTTTCCCTGAAAACATAGGAAAAGCGTTGTTCAAGCTCCTCTATGGTTTCCCTGTTCGAGTACACCGGAAGGGGTTTTTCCGTACAAAGGGGCCTTACATCGTCCAGGCCGTGAACGTGATCGGCGTGGGCGTGGGTAAGGAAGACCGCGTCAAGGCGGCGAATGCCGGCCCGCACCGCCTGAAGGCGGAATTCGGGCCCTGTGTCGATGACGGCCTTTTCACCCCCCGTTCCTTCCACCAGAATCGACGCGCGCATGCGCCTGTTCCGCCGGGAAAGGGAACGGCAGACAGCGCACCGGCAGCCGACAACGGGAATGCCGTGGGAAGTGCCCGACCCCAGAATGGTGATCTTCATAGCAAGAGTATCGCCGGAACGGAACCCGCTTGCAACTCGTATCCTTCCCGCGCAGCCCGCAAACAGCGCGCCAATGCCGCCCTCGCCGCCCCCGGCCATGGAGTTTCGCGGCTTCGCCGCGAAACTCCCCAGCCGAAACGAAGCGCAGCTTCGTTTCGGCCCTTGACTATCCCCGGATAAAACCGGAAAATCTGTACTATATGGAGTTTCTCTCAAACCCGGCCGGGTTGTGCGGAAGCTCCACGGAACGCAATCCTATGGAGGAAAAAATGAGTATTATCGAATATGTCGAGGCCCGTGAAATTCTTGATTCCCGGGGGAATCCCACTGTCGAGGTAGATGTGGTGCTGGAAGACGGTTCCCTGGGACGGGCGGCGGTTCCTTCCGGTGCGTCCACGGGCATTTACGAGGCTGTGGAGCTTCGGGACGACGACAAAGGCCGGTATCTGGGCAAGGGCGTTCTCAAGGCGGTGGATAACGTCAACAATATTATCGCTCCGGAAATTCAGGGGCTTGACGCCCTTGAGCAGGTGGACATAGACAGGACCATGATACAACTGGACGGAACCGACAACAAGGGAAAGCTCGGCGCCAATGCCATTTTGGGCGTTTCCATGGCGACCGCCCGCGCGGCGGCGTCTTACCTTGACGTGCCGCTGTACAAATACCTGGGCTCCTTTCACGCGAATCTGCTTCCCGTTCCCATGGCGAATATTATCAACGGCGGCAAACATTCGGACAACAAAATAGATTTTCAGGAATTCATGGTAATGCCCGTCGGGGCCGAATCCATACGCGAGGCTGTGCGCTGGACCGCCGAGGTGTTCCACAACCTGAAGAAGATCCTCAAGGACGCGGGAAAAAATACCGCCGTGGGCGACGAGGGCGGTTTTGCCCCCGATATAGCAAACGAGGAAGCCCTTGAGTACATCATGAAGGCTATCGAGAAGGCGGGGTACAAGCCCGGCGAAGAGGTAGCCATAGCCCTTGACTGCGCCAGCTCCGAACTGTTTGAGGAAGGCGGCAAGAAAGGCTACAAATTCTGGAAGTCCAACCCCGGCAAACTCTTTAGCGCCGACGAAATGATCGAAATCTACACCACATGGGTAAACAAATACCCCATCATTTCAATCGAAGATCCCCTGGATCAGGACGACTGGGACGGCTATGTGAAGATGACCAAATCGCTGGGCGGAAAAATACAGATCGTCGGCGACGATTTTTTTGTTACCAATACCAAACGCCTTGAAAAAGGCATAGCCATGGGCGCCTGCAATTCCATCCTCATCAAGGTGAACCAGATAGGCACCATAAGCGAAACCTACGAGGCCGTGGAAATGGCGAAGCGCGCGGGTTACACCGCCGTCGTCTCTCACCGTTCCGGCGAAACCGAAGACAGCTTCATCGCCGACCTTGTGGTTGCCCTTGAAACCGGACAGATCAAAACCGGTTCCATGAGCCGCACCGACCGCGTCTGCAAATACAACCAGCTTATGCGCATTGAGGATCAGCTTGAGGGTGTCTGCGAATACGCGGGAAAGAAGGCGTTCTACAGCGTCAAAAAATAACTTCTTTTGCGCCGGGGTTAAGGGCACGCTGATTGGCCCTGGGACATACTGCCGCTCATGCGGAAAAATGTCCCGGAGTGAAAAATCAGCCCCGCCCGCGGCGCGCGGTTCCTGAACGCCCGCGCCGGTGCGGGCGATCAAGCCGTTTTTCCGCGTCAACCGGGCCGTTTTTCCGCGGCTCACCCTTTTTCCGTACTCCTTTCCCTGGCGCTTGTGCGTAACATGAGCATTTCCCAAAACCCGGTTGGTGCGCAAACTTTGTTTGCGATGGGAAATGCTCTTGGAGAAAATTGCCAATTCATTCCGGCTTAAGCAATTACGGCTCATGCAATTTTCTCCGGGGTAAGAAGCTTTCCCAAAAACTGAAGTTTTGGGAAAGCCTCATCGTATTTCCCAAAACCCGGTTGGTGCGCAAACTTTGTTTGCGATGGGAAATGCTCTTGTATTCATAAAAAGGACCGTCCAAACCCCGCTGTCACGTAAACCGGGAAACGTTTCTGCCGGCCGTTGGCAGGCGTGAAAAAAAAACTGGACATTTATGAAATGTTATTATACTATCAGTCTAATGGTGGATTATTCACCCGCAGTAATAATATTTGGAGGATTGAAGATGAAACATGTTGTTTTTCTATTGGTTTTGGCCGTGATCGTCTCTTTGGCGGGATGCGCCAAAAAAGAGGCCGCCGCCGCCGGAGGTCCGGTGACTATTGAACAGTGGGGCTGGAACGCCGGTGAAATTGAAAAGATCTTCGCGGCTTACAAGGTGGCTACCGGCGCGGAGCTTGCCCTGAACTATCAGGCCGTCCAGCAGCAGGAAGTGTTCCAGAAGCTGCAGACCGTGGTAAGCGCCGGCCTGGATGTGCCGGACATTATCCCCTCCGAAATCGGCCAGCGGGGTACCATGCTTGGCCTGGATATTTGGAGCGATCTGGAAAAAGCCCCCTTCAATTACGACGCGAATACCTTCCACAAGTACTTTAACTCCCTCTGCCGGAACGAACGGGGGGAACTGGTGTGTCTTCCCTGGGATGTCAGCTCCGCCGGTCTTGCCTACAAGCGGGATTTGGCCGAACAATACCTGGGCACCTCAGATCCTGATGAACTGATGAAGCGGCTTCCCACGTGGGATGCCTTTGTTCAGGAGGGTGTCAAGCTCCAGCAGAGCACCGGCGGCAAGATCTTTATGTTCGCCAGTCTTACCAACATCTACCAAATCGCCAGCGGTCAGAATCCCCAGCCTATTATCCAGAATAACAGGCTCAACATGACCCCGGTCAGGGCCACGCTGGAAGTTGTTGCCCGTTTCCGGGATAACAAGACCGCCGATAACATCGTGGGCGATACCCCCGCGTATAACGCTTCCTTTGTGGACGACACCCATATTTTCTACCCCTGCGCGGGATGGACCCCCAACTACCAGATTATGCCTAACGATCCCAACGGGCCCACCCACATCTGGGGCCTCATGGTTCCCCCGGAGGGGATGTTCAGCTGGGGCGGCTCTGGCCATCTTGTTCCCAAAAACGCCAAGCATGCCATGGAAGGTTTCCAATTCGCCTCCTGGCTCATTTCCTACGACGGCGCCAAGTGGGAGTCCGACAATCTGGCCTATAACAATACCAATGTGGAACTCTATCAGGATCCCGCATACGCCAATGTGACCAACAGCTTCTTCGGCGATCAGAACCTGGGCGCTATTTTCTATGGCGCCATCGACACCATCAATGTGCGTCCCGTTTCCGTCTACGACGTGGCTATCCAGGATACGTTCAATCTTGTTATCGAGCAGTTGAACAGTGACCGGAATCTGACCGCCGCCAGTGCCGTCGGGATTTATGAGACCGAACTCCGCAACAAGACGCCTGATGTACAGTAGGGCGCGTGATGGGAGCCGGTAAACGGTTCCTTTATCTGTAACGGGAACACCCCACGATCGTTCCCACCGGGGGCGGGTTGTGGGGTGTTTTGCGGGGGCTTTTGTGAAGCCCTGAAATAAAACCGGGATCCTGTTTCCCCCTGGAGACGGGGTTCTTCAAAAAGGGGGCGCCGCCGATGCCGACACCCAATGTGATCAAATTAAACCGGAAAAGACTCCAGGGAAAAGACATTTGGCCGTATCTCTTCCTGGTACCCTTCTTTGTGATATATTTGGCCTTTAACTTTTATCCCCTGATCTATTCATTCATCATCAGCCTGAATAAATGGGACGGCTTTACCAAACCGGCCTTTATCGGTTTCAAGAACTACGTGGATATTTTTACCAGGGATCCTTATTTTTTAAAATCAATCAAGAATACGCTTATTTTTATGGCCTTCGATATTCCCCTCTGTGTGGGGGGAGGCATTGTTATGGCGGCTATCCTTAACAGCAAGTACCTCAAGGCTCCGGATGTGTTTCGCTGGACTACGTTTCTCCCCTATGTCACGATCCCGGTAGCTATCGGCATCCTGTTCCTCCTTATTTTTGACTGGAACATGGGGCTTCTTAACCGCATATTGCTGTCTATCGGCATAATCAGGGAAGGGATCAACTTCCTTGGGGTGCCCGCGTTGGCCCGGGGGGTAACGATTTCCATGATTTTCTGGAAATATCTGGGATACCACATGATCTTCTTTAACGCCGGTATCCTGAGCATTTCCCATGAACTCTACGAGGCGGCCGATGTGGATGGCGCTTCGGGGTTCACCAAATTTTTCAAGATTACCGTTCCCATGCTCAAGCCCATTCTGGAATTCCTTTTGGTAATGAATATCATCTGGGGCTTCCAGCTCTTTGATGAGCCGAAGGCCATGTTCTCTTCCTGGACTTCTTCCGGGGGCAGCGTGGCTTCCGCCGGGGGGCCGCAGCGCTCGATTTTGACCGCTATATGGAATCTCTACGACACTTCTTTCGGCACCCAGATGCAGTACGGCAAAGGAGCCGCCATTGCCTACGGGTTGTTCCTCTTTATTTTAGTGTCTTCTCTGATTGTGCAGGTGATTATCCGCCGCGGCAAATCCAAAGATGAGGGAGGGTTCTTCTGATGAAAATGTACAGAATTCCTACAATCGTACTTACCGCCTGTATGATCATCATGGCTTTGATTTTTGTTTTTCCCTTTTACTCCATGATCATGATGAGCACCCATTACGCGGAAGACATCTACAAGGGCATTCCCCTGTATCCGGGAAAATATCTTTTGGAAAACCTGAAAACCGTATTCGGGGCCCATTTCGAAGTGTTCTACTTTAACAGCTTTCTGGTCTCGGTTACCGCGACTGTTCTTTCCGTATTTGTCAGTATGCTCTGCGGGTATTCCCTTGCCAAATACCAGTACAAGGGGCGGGACCTTTTCTTTACCTTCATTTTGATTACCATGATGATCCCGTCCCAGCTTGGGCTGGTAGCGTTTGTGGTGGAAATGAAGCAGATTCGCTGGGTAAATACCCTGCTGCCCCTGATTATTCCCCCGGCGGCCACCGGCTTTGGGGTTTACTGGCTGCGCAATTACATTATGGGGGCGGTTCCCATGGAAATGCTGGAAAGTGCCCGCATTGACGGCGCCGGCGAACCCCACATTCTCTGGAGCATTTCCATGCCCTGTATGAAGCCGGCCCTGTTTTCTTTGGCCTTGATGAACTTTGTGGGAAACTGGAACTCCTTCCTGGTCCCCCTTATTCTGCTGAACAAAGCCAGTCTCTACACGGTCCCGATTGGGATTATCAACCTTAACTCCGCGTACAGAAACGATATTGCGGCGAAAATAGCCGCCCTTTCTTTGGGAACGCTTCCTCTGCTTGCCCTCTTCGCGGCAACATCGAAGTCGTTTATCCGCGGCATTACTATGGGCGCCGTAAAAGGCTAAGCACATTTGTACCGTATATTCCTCCGAAAATATTTTTTGGAGGAATTTTTTTTATCTTGAAGGCTGTGCCGTTCACTTTGTCGAACAAGTCCAATTTTACAGGAGAGATTATGCAGAGAGCCGTTTACTTTCAAACCTGGCTGCCCCACCGGCCGAATACCCATCCGGTTCATCCCATGAAAAATCAGGGGATGATTGAAGATCTGGAACGCAATCACGCAACAATGCTGGCCTGGAGCATGATGGGAGGCGGAGCGGTTTCTCTTCCTTTCCTGGAAAGCCAGATTTACAGTCCGGTAATGCCCCAGGCCCGTTTCCACGGGTATATGAACGAAAAGGAATTTAACGAAGAATGTCTGCGCCGGGGCATTACTCCCTATGCGGTTATCTACCAGGCCCAAAACTGGGAATTTCCGGCCCGGTTTAACGAAGACAAATCAGAAATACTGGAAATAAACATTTTACGCCGCGAGGGGGATCACGACTGGTACGGGCTCAGGGAATTTACCCAGGACACCTATCCGAAACTGTTCCCCAAAAAATTCGCCGATTACTTCCCCGGCGGCCTGGTCAACAGTGACGGTGAAAAAGTTACCGATCTTTGGCAGGAATGCGCCGCCCGGACTATACATGGAGAAGTTTCCCACAGTTGGTGGGTGGAGGTTGAAGGCTACACCCAGACCTGCCACGGGACCTGCCGCAACAATCCTGTGTGGCGGAAGTATCTGGAAAAACAGGTAGAAATTGTCATTGACGCCGGGGCCATAGCGGTACAGCTTGACGAGACCGAGAATCCCCTGACCACGATTGCCTACGGCGGCTGTTTCTGCAAAGACTGTATGAAGTTGTTCCGCGCCTGGCTTAAACGCCGCCGGGATGAAGGGAATCTTCACGGGGAACTTGCGGATATGGACCTTGACGCCTTTGATTACGGCGTGTACCTGCGGGACCGGCATATCAGATGGCCCGAGCGGCTTAAAGACATTCCCTTTGCCAGGGAATACTGGGAATTCCAGGTAGAAACGGAAAACAAATACTTCCAGGAAATCGTACAGTATGTAAGAGACTACGGCAAAAAAACGCGGGGCATTGACGTTAAAGTAAGCGCCAATTTCTTTAATCTGCACATGCTCTACAAATCCTCCCTTGACACGGTGGATCTTTGCGTTACCGAGAACCGCCGCACCATTCTGCGCCGCCACGAATGGTACCGCATGGCCGCGGGTTACACCGGCGCCAGGGAACTTATTCTGACAGAGAGCCCCTATGATGGTTTTATCCAGAAGTTTGTGGAACACATACACAACGGGAAAGGCAATGATTACTACCGCCTCTTCGTGATGGAAGCGGCCGCCCACGGCATCGGCATGTGCTACCCCTACGGCGCGTGGATGGGAAGATACGCCCGTGACGCGTTTTACGCTCCCAGGGAAACCGCCGAGGAGGTGCAGAGCTTCCTCTACGACAATGAACAGTATTTCGGCAAGAAATCCGGTTATAACGTACTGGTGCTCTACGATTACCGTTCCAACGTGTTCCGGGACTGGCAGAGCGGACAGGGAGAACTCCTTTCAATCGGCGACACAGAGGATCTGTTGAGCTACACAATCTCCTACGACGACCGGGCTTCCTGGGTTCCCTATTTCGAGATCGGAAAAAAATTGATCGACAGGCGTGTTCCTTTTGACGTTGCCGTCCTGGGGGACGGCGGTCTTGTGGCCGATACCCTTGGCGCGGAAGAGCTTGCCCCCTACGACATTATTATCAGCGCCGACTGCGGCTTCCTGACCAAAAACCAGGCCGCCCTGCTCAGGGAAGCGGCGGGGAAGAAAAAGCTCTTTATCTTCGGCGCCTACGCGGAAAATCTTTCCGGAGAGGCGGATGCCGCGGTAAAGGCCGGGGCGGTTCTGCGGCTCTGGGGTGCGCGGCCCAAGGAATCGGTGCGGGAATTCTGCCGGGACATTGACCAGGCTTACGCAGGCCTGCGCGTCCTTGACTGGGACAACGGGGACATCTACGTTCAGCAAAGCATTGCCGCTTCCTCCAGGGTGCTGCATGTATTCAACTATGACTTTGACAGGGAAACGCACCAGGCAAATGAAGGAAAGGTTACGATTACCCTGCGGCACAAGCCGCCGGAGCAGGTCCGTGTCCTCACGTTGAACGGTTCGCCCGCGGGGTTGGAATACGCGCCTGCCGCCAATGGCAATCTGGTTATCCGCCTTTCCCGGCTGCCTTGTTACTCCATGGTAATTATCAGGTAGAGAAATGAAACAGCTAAAACCAGTATTTTTGCGTTGTGAATACACGGTAAATCCTGTTGGCGTACACGAAGCGCATCCCTTGCTTTCCTGGAGATGCGAGAGCGGGCGTCCCGGCGGCAGGCAGACCGCGTATCAAATCGCGGCGTCTTCAACGACAGAAGAGCTTGACGCCGGCGAATATACCCTCTGGGATTCGGGTAAAGTGGAAGGGGATCAATTCTGCGGCATCCCCTATTATGGCACGCCTCTGACAAGCGCCCGGCGGGCTTGCTGGAAGGTACGCATCTGGGATGAGGAGGGAAAGCCTTCCGGTTTCAGCGATGCCGCGTTTTTTGAAATGGGGCTGCTTGAGAAAACCGACTGGAAAGGCCGGTGGATGAGTTTTCTGGGGGGCATGATCGGAAACGGCATTACTATCCGTTACGGGTTCAAGGTTCCGGAAAAGCGGATAAAGCGGGCCAGGGCTTATATCGCCGGCATAGGGTACTATGAGCTGCGGCTTAACGGCCGCAGAGTGGGGGACAGGCTTCTGGATCCGGGCGCCATGGATTTTTCCAAAACGGTTCTCTATTCCGCCTATGATGTAACCAAAGACATACGGTCCGGGGCCAACGCGGCGGGGTTTGTTTTGGGTACCGGCTGGGCCGGGCACCCCAAAGCCCTGTTCCAGCTTAATATCGAATTTGAAGACGGGACGGTACAGGAGGAGTATACCGACTGGGGTACAGGCTGGCTTGTGGCCCGCGGACCTGTCACCTGCAACAGTATTTATGACGGGGAAGATTACGACGCCAGGCTGGAAAAAGACGGCTGGGATACGCCGGAATATACCCTGGCGGAGACTGTCGAACACCAGCGTCCAGGCGGCTGGATCCACTGTACCGTGACGGAGCCCCCCGGCGGCGAACTTGTAGGAGCCCTGCTGCCGCCGGTGCGGGTTACCGGAACATACGAGCCGCGCCTGCTGCGTACCTTAAGCGGCGGCAGGGAACTGTGGGACGCCGGGGCGAACCGGACCGGCTGGGTGCGCCTGCGTGTTTCCGGAGAACGGGGCGCCAGGGTATCGCTCACCTTCGCGGAGGTGCTGAATTCCGAAGGCGACCTTCAAATGCTGCCCCTGCGTACCGCCCGCTGCCAGGACAATTATATTCTCCGGGGAGACAGGGGCGTCGAGGAGTATGCTCCCCGGTTTACCTATCACGGGTTCCAGTATTTTACGGTACAAAAAACCGGAAACGTACAGATAGAGTCCCTGTCGGTGGAATTTGCCCGTACCGATCTGCCCAGAAACGCGGTTTTCAAGTGCGATAATGAATACCTCAACCGCCTTGCGGATGTTATGTGGCATACCGATGCCTGTAACATATTCAGCGTTCCTACAGACTGCTGCCAGCGGGACGAACGCCACGGCTGGGGAACGGATCCTACGGTGCGCATTGAAGGGTGCGTATATCATTTTGACGTTGCTTCCTTTTTTGAAAAATGGCTGCGGGATATACTCGACACCCAGAGCGAAGACGGTTACTTTGCGGATACCGCCCCCCACCGCTGGGGCAGGCGTCCCTGCGATCCCCAAGTTAATGTTCCCGCCCTGCTGCCGCTGCTTGTTTACCACAGTTATGGAAACCGCAGGGCGCTGGAGAAAACCTACGGCCCCCTCAAAAAGTACGTTCATGCCCTGTTCGTGGAAGCGGACAGGCTGCTTATTTCCCGTACCGGCTGGGGGGAATGGGCCTGTCCCAGGGATGAGTGTATCCCTGAGGAATACGGCCCCGGCGCGTCGGCTAAAAACATCGATCCTACCCTGGTCTCTACCGCGTACCTTTACTATTCGGTATCCCTGGTGGCGGAAATTGCCGCTGTTCTGGGAAAGAAAAAGGAGGCCGCCCATTACCAGGATTTGGCAGGATTTGTGCGGCAGCGTTTTAACGAGCGTTTTTTTAACCCCCAAACCTGCCAGTACGACAAGGGGAGCCAGAGCGCCAACACCCTGGCGCTGTACCTGGGACTGGCGGAACCCGAGTATTCCGAGAGGATAACGGAAAATATCGTGCAGGCCCTGAAAGACAAGGGCAAGCATCTGACCACAGGCAGTATGGGTACCAAGGCGATACTGGAAGTACTCTGCCGGGAAGGAAAAGTCGATCTCTGCTACGATGTGATGACCACCAAAACATGCCCCAGTTTCGGATACATGCTGGAACAAGGGGCAAGCAGTATTTGGGAACGCTGGGAAGCCGACACGGACAACAACATCATGAATTCCCGCAATCAACCCATGCTGGCCGCCGCGGCGATATGGTTCTACAAGTATCTGGCCGGTATCGGCATGGAAAGCGGCGCCGTCGCTTTCCAGGATCTGGTTATCAAGCCCCATGTTCCACAGGCGCTTTCCCATGTGGAAGCGTCTATGGATATTATGGCGGGAAAGGTTTCTTCCGCCTGGAGCAAGACCGCCGACAGTTTTACACTTGTCCTTGAGATTCCCTTTAACACCCGTGCGCGGGTGCTTGTTCCCGCCGTCATCCCTTCCGCCGCGTCGCTTAAGGTAAACGGTCAGGCGGAAAAGGCGGAACGGGACGAAAAGGGGTCGTACACCCTGCGCCTTGGCGCGGGAAAATATGAAATTGTTTTGAAATAGGAGCTTGTTCCAAGACCCGGTTGGTTTTGGAACTGCCTCATAGAGTAACCGGAGGACAGAGATGGATCACCTTAAGCCAACAGGCCTGCGTACCGAATATGCCGAAAATCCAATCGGCGTACAGTCGGCGCGCCCTCTTCTTGCGTGGAGAACAGACTGTGACCGGCCGGGGGGGAAACAGACCGCCTGGCAGGTAGTGGCCGCGGCCGCGAAAGAAGAACTCGAGGGTGGTGAATACACCCGCTGGAATTCCGGAAAGGTCGCCGGAAGCCGGTTTTGCGGCATCCCCTACAACGGGTCTCCGCTTTCTTCCGCCGAACGTGTCTGGTGGAAGGTGAGAATATGGGACGAAGAGGGAAAGCCCGGCGGGTTTAGCGACGCCGTTTTTTTTGAGATGGGGCTGCTGGAAACGTCCTCCTGGAAAGGCCGGTGGATGAGCTTTCTTGGAGGCATGGTGGGAAACGGCATTCAAATGCGGTTTCCCTTCAAGGTCGAAAAAAAAGTCCGCCGCGCCAGGGCCTATATTGCCGGCATCGGTTACTACGAGATGCGGCTTAACGGTTCAAAAATCGGGGACAAACTCCTTGACCCGGGGGCAACGGACTATTCAAAAACCATTCTCTATTCGGCCTATGACGTGACGGCGAATCTGCGCCAGGGAGACAATGTTGCGGGAATTGTGCTGGGTACAGGCTGGGCCGGCGCTCCAAAGACGATTCTGCAGCTCAACATTGAATACGACGACGGCGCGGTAAAAGAAGTGGTTACCGACTGGGGTATCGGCTGGCTTGTGGCCCGGGGGCCTATAACGTACAACAGCCTTTATGACGGGGAAGACTACGACGCCAGGCTGGAAAAGGACGGCTGGGATACTCCCGAATACGGCCCGACCCTGCTCAAAGAGCACCAGCGTCCCGGCGGCTGGATACTGGGAACCATCGTTGAGCCTCCGGGAGGAGAACTGGTGGGCGAAATTTCGCCCCCGGTGCGGGTTACCGCAGTCTGTGAGCCCAAACTGCTGCGTACCCTGAGCGGCGGCCGGGAGCTTTACGACGGCGGGGCGAACCGGACCGGCTGGGTGCGCCTGCGTCTTTCCGGGGAGCGGGGCGCCAGGGTGAACCTTTCCTTTGCGGAAGTCCTCAACGCGGAAGGAGACCTGGATAAGGCCGCCCTTCGCAGCGCCCGTGCGGAAGACAACTACATCCTGCGGGGAGACAAGGGCGTTGAGGAGTATGCCCCCCGGTTTACCTATCACGGATTCCGGTATTTCACGGTGAAAAAAACAGGCAACGTAAAAACAGAATCCCTGTCGGTGGAATTTGTCCGCAGCGATCTTCCCCGGAATGCGGTCTTCAGTTGTGATAACGAATTCCTTAACCGTATGGCGGATGTAATGTGGCATACCGACGCCTGCAATATGTTCAGCGTCCCTACCGATTCCAGCCAGCGGGATGAAAGGCTGGGCTGGACCACGGATACTACCGCCCGGGTGGAAGGCTGCGTGTATCACTTTGACGTATCAGGCTTTTTTAACAAGTGGCTGCGGGATATTTTTGACACCCAGAGCGAAGACGGTTATTTTGCGGACACCGCGCCTCACCGCTGGGGAAGGCGTCCCTGCGATCCTTCGGTAAACACGCCGGCCCTTCTGCCGCTCTTGTTGTACCATTCCTACGGCAACCGGAAAGCCCTGGAAGACTCTTACGAGCCGCTTAAGCGTTACATCCAGGCGCTTTTGGTAGAAGCGGATAATTTAATCATTTCCCGTACCGGTTTTGGCGAGTGGGCCTGTCCGGCGGATGAATGTTACGCCGAGGAATACGGCCCCGGCGCGGTATCGAAAAATGTCGATCCCTCGCTGGTGTCTACCGCGTACCTCCGCGACTCGCTTGGCCTGGTGTCGAAGATCGCCTCCATTCTGGGAAAGGAAAAGGAATCTTCCCTGTATGCGGATTTGGCAAACTTTGTCCGCATGAGGTTTAATGAAAAGTTTTTCAACCCCGAAACCTGCCAGTATGACAAAGGAAGCCAGAGTTCCAATACCCTGGCGCTGTACCTGGACTTGGTGGAACCTCGGTATCAAAAGGCGGTGGCGGAAAATATCGCGAAAAAAGTACGGGAAAAGGGAAACCACTTTACCACCGGCAACATGGGTACCAAGGCGATTGTGGAAACCCTCTCAAGGGCGGGCATGGACGACCTTGTGTACGATGTAATGACCAACCGCACTTCGCCCGGATTCGGCTATATGCTGGAACAGGGGGCCACCACCATCTGGGAACGCTGGGAAGCGGACAGGGATAATAACATCATGAACTCCCGTAATCATCCCATGTTTGCTTCCTGTGTCGTGTGGTTCTACAAGTACCTGGGGGGCATAAGCATGGAGCCTTACACAGAGGCGTTCCAGGATCTGCTTGTCGCCCCGCATGTTCCCGGCGGTCTTTCGCGGGTCGAGGTAACAATGGATGTCCCCGCGGGAAAAGTGCGTTCCGCCTGGGAGAAATCGGCGGACAAATTTGTCCTCAAGGTGGAAATCCCCTTTAACGCCGCCGCCCGCGTGCTTGTTCCGGCGGTAATAAAGGGCGCGTCCGTCCTTATGGTAAACGGAAAACCCGCCGGCGCGGAAAAAACAGCCGATGGCGGCTTTATGGTTACGGTTCCCGCCGGGCGCTACGAGTTTGTCCTGGGCTGGGGGTAACATCATGGAGAAGATACTGCGGGGCGGCAAGATTGTTTTGGGAACCTGTTACTACCCTGAACACTGGCATGAAAAAATGTGGAAGGAAGATCTCCTGCGGATGAAGCAGGCCGGCATATTCGTAGTGCGTATTGCCGAGTTCGCCTGGAACAAAACGGAACCCTCGGAAGGAAACTTTACTTTTGATTTTTTCGATCGTTTTTTGGATACGGCAAAAGAAACCGGCACAAGCGTTATTTTCTGTACGCCCACAGCCGCTCCCCCGGCGTGGCTCACCACGGCCTATCCTGAAACATTAAACGCCCGGATCGACGGTACCCTGCTGCGCCACGGGGCGCGCAGGCACTACAATTACAATTCCCCGGTATATCGGCGCCTTTCGGCGCGTATTGTGGAAAAACTCGCCTCCCACTACGGTCCTCATCCCAATATAATCGGCTGGCAGATAGACGGGGAACTCAACTGCGAAACCGACGAGTTTTATTCCGGCAGTGACACTATCGCCTTTCGGGAATTTCTCAAGAACAAATACGGGACCCTTGACGCGCTGAATGATGCCTGGGGAACGGAATTCTGGAATCAGATCTACACGTCCTGGGGAGAAGTCTTTGTTCCCCGTCCTGCCATCCACGACACGGTAAATCCGCATCAGGTATTTGACTACATCCGCTTTATTTCCGACAGCGCCTGTTCCTTTGCGAAAATGCAGAGTGACATCCTGCGCAAATACATTAAAGCCGGGGACTTTATAACCCACAACGGTTTGTACGGCAATCTGGACAACCACCGGTTTACCGCGGAAAGTATGGATTATATGTTCTACGACTGTTACCCCAATTTTGCCTACTGCGTAGACGAAGATCCCCTCCATTCCGGGGATCTTAACGACCGTAAATGGAGCGGAAACCTGTCCGAGCTGCGCTCAATTTCTCCCGTTTTCGGCATCATGGAACAGCAGTCGGGACCCAACGGCTGGAACAACAGAATGGAGGCCGCCGCCCCCCGGCCCGGGCAGATGACCCTCTGGACACTCCAGAGCATTGCCCATGGGGCCGATTATATCAGTTATTTCCGTTGGCGGACCTGTACCATGGGAACGGAAATTTACTGGCATGGCATTCTTGATTACTCCAACAGGGATAACCGGCGGCTTGCGGAACTCGCGGACATTTACCGGAAAACCGCCTCGATTCAGGCGGTGGCAGGTTCCCGCTTCAGGGCCGCGTTTGGCGTACTTAAAGATTACGATAACGTGTGGGATGCCAAGGTTGACAAATGGCATTACCGCGTCCACGCCGCAAGCGAATCTGCCATATTCCAGGCGTCCCAGCTGACCCATACTCCTATGGATTATGTTTACATTCCGGATTCCGAACACGAAGAAGGAAAGGCCGCGCTGGAAACATTGCAAAAATACCCGGTGCTGTTTTATCCCCATTCAGTAATTGTTACCGGGAAGACAGCGGCGCTGCTTGAAAAGTACGTCAGCGCCGGCGGCATTCTGGTTCTCGGCTGCCGTACCGGTTACAAGGACAGCCGGGGACAGTGCCCCATGGCAAAACTGCCCGGCCTGCTGCGGGACATGTCCGGCACAGATGTGGTGGACTACACGTTTATCGCCCCCGACGACGACAGGGTTACTGTTGACTGGGA
The DNA here is from genome assembly GCA_031268385.1 of Treponema sp. Lineage (GTDB taxonomy): Bacteria > Spirochaetota > Spirochaetia > Treponematales > Breznakiellaceae > JAIROE01. The sequence continues at coordinate 16,118 of JAIRXH010000037.1, forward strand.
CGGGGAGGAACTGGAAGCCTCCGTATTTGTCGATGTTCTGGAACCATTGGAAAACGCGGAAGTTCTGGGAAAATACCGGCAGAATTACTATGCCGGAAAGGCCGGCCTTATCCGCAACGAGTACGGCAAGGGCAGGGTGTATTACTTCGGCGGCGCGTTTACCCGCAAGACGGCGATGATATTCCTTGAAAAGCTGGGAATAGCCGAACCCTGGCGGGACATTATAGAAGCCCCGGAATGCTGTGAACTTGCCCTGCGGGAAGGAAACGGCAGGCAGTTCTTCTTTGTGCTTAACTACAGCAAACAGAGCGCCGCCGTCACGGTGAAGCGGGAGCTGCGGGATCTCTATATCGGCAGGGCTGTTTCTGGAAAGATGGAACTTCCGCCATACGGTACCGCGGTTTACGCCCTGTAAGCGGCAGGGCCCTCGGCGCCTGACAGTTTGTTACGCCTTGCAAACCGCCAAAATTTCCGGTAAGTTACGGGACCAAGTTTCCGCCTTAAAAGCGCCGGTGTGTTTTCTTCCGCGGTCTTGCCGGTAAAACACGCATAACGGCCGCTGCATTCGGCCCACGCATAACCCCATAGGACGCAGGTATGTATGCTGATGACACACCGCCGCCTCGTTCAGGCTGATGGCCATAGGCTTTTCAAACAAAAGCCCTTTAACACGGTATTTGACCGCCGGTTCCACCAGCGGAATGCGGATATGCGGCATGGTGGCAAAGGCCGGTATATCCGGTTTTAGGGCATTCATCATTGTTTCGGCATCGGTAAACCGCTTTTCCTTTGGAATGCCATACTCCTCCGCCCCGGCTAAAATTCAAGTTGATACATGCGGAAAATATCAAGGCTGTCAACGGCAAATTCCGTATATCCATCCTTGTGAGAAAAGGGAACAGAGTCCCTGTTGGGCAGCTTTACTACGCTTTTTGGGGCGGATGGGGAACGCAGGCCGACGGTAAATCCCGGAAAATAAATCATGGGATTCAAATCCTGGATATTGACGCAGTGCAGCTGGACAACGCCCTTCCCGGTATCCGTAAACACGGTAAATTCCACATAGGGAGGGGCATCGGTTTTTACGAGCGGTTTTTCGGGGTTCAAGAATTCAAGCAGATTGGTAAATACCTGTTTGTGTATTCTCTGATTGCTTTCCTCAAAAGGCGCCGCGGACCATATTACTTTGCCTTTTCCGAATTCTCCGTATACTACTGCCGGTATTGATGTGTCGACACCCGGCGGATTTGAATGAATTGACGCGAAACGCAGAGAATCCGCCGGATCCGTGTAAGGGAGGGTAAGCTGGGCAAGCACTGTCTTGCCTCCGCTGTTTTCCGCCTGGACCTGCCGGTTAAAGATCGTCATCGGGTATTCTTCGGTATAAACACCGAAGAACTGCCGTCCTTCCACGGTGGGACGCATGTAGGTTATTTTTTCTTTGGTAAGGCCCTTTGTATCAAGACCGAGGAGCCGTTTAACCAGTTTTGCCGGGGTGACGCCGCTCATGTACAAGGAACCGCCCTGTTCCACATAGGCCGCAAGGGCGTCTTCCTCTTCCTGTGACATGGCCGTCAAATCGGAAAGGACAATGACCCTGTTTTGTGAAAGTTTTCCCAGAGATTTATCGGTAATAACCCGGTAGGGAATGGCGGCGTTGCGCAGGGCTTTCGCGGCGCCGAGAATACAATCAATGTGCTGGTATCTTTCTCCGCCGCCGATAAGGGCTTTAACAGGCTTGTTGTTTCTCAAATCGAATTTGGAGGCAAAACTGAAGTACAGGGCAAAGTCCGCGGTTAACTCTCCCGTGTAGAAGGGTTCGTATTTCATGGTCTCGTCAAAGACTTCCCCGATCATTTCATAGACTTTTTCGTTCAGCGTACCTCTGGGATCGATGGCGTCAATTACCAGAAAAGCGCCGTGGTGGGCGTAGGTAAGATAGGCGTGAAGTTTCATTATTTCCAGGGACTTGGTTGTGGTATGATCGTTCAGGGAAGGATCGCAACGGGAAGTCATGTATTCAAAAGGCTGATTCGCCGTCATTCCGTAGTACAACTTGCAGCAGAAAGACTGTTGATCAAATCCGCCGTAAAGATCCCCGCCTGCATAATCAGAGGCATCGGACGCGCTGCTGCGTATGCCAAAAGTCCAGGCAAATGTCGCTATTGAGTATTGGTGCTCTATTGAAAGCTCCGGCCTGAGCTTCTTTAATTCGCCTGAGGCATAGGCGGTAAAATCGCCCATCCACCGTTCCCTGGCTTCCTGAAACAGAAGCCAGCCGGGATCGGTCCAATCCACAAGTTCGGGAAGTTCTTTGCCTGTTTCCTTTTTGAAACGGGCGCGGCAGCTCGGACAAAAACATATCATGGGCCAAAAGGCCATATCCAGGAAGATCCCCTTAAACTGATATTCCCCGACAAGTTCCGCAAACTGTTCCTTCAAGAAAGCCCGGTATTCTTCGTTGTTGGGACACACCAAGCCATAACGGCCGTGCCCCCCCAGCATGGATTCCTTTTTGCTCTTCTCCGCAAACCTGCTGCGGGACGGTTCACCGTCCAGGCCTATCATCCGCCAGGCGCTGTGATGTTCATAGGCCCAGTTGTTGTAAATAAGGCTGTAATAAGCAATGACATTCATCCCTTCTTTATTGCAAAGCTCAAACACCTTTCCGATTTTGTTTTCACCCTTCCAGGCGGGGTACATAGCGCCGGATTTGGAAGGCCAATAACACCATCCCACATGGGAGTTTGAATGGTGAGCGGGAAAGGCGCCGCGGAAATTTTACCTGCCTCATCTGATTTTACCAGCCGGAAACCCGTCCGCCGGGGAGCTTTGGGGCGGATTCAAACCTGTTAAAATTTGGAACCTTGGGTATCAAACCCTCATACAATCCATATCTTCTCTCGTTGTTTTTGGGCGATGGGGGACTTGAACCCACGACCCCTAGCATGTCAAGCTAGTGCTCTCACCAACTGAGCTAACCGCCCGGTAATTTTCACCGATACAACGCCCTGATAACATACCCCACATCCGCGGGAAAGTCAACAGGCGTAATGCCTCAAACGGCAATTCCGAATTCAACATCCCAAACCCGAAAAGAGACCTGAAAAATCCGCCGGGGGTCCTGCCGGCTGGAAAAAACACGGGTCCCTCCGGTGGCCCCTCCCGTGTTTTTTTCACCGTCACCCCCCTGTCACTTTTACCGGGCCTCTTTTCGGCCTGTAACCAGTCAGGAAGTGCCGCGAAAAAACGGTTACATGATCACCGTTTGTGCTTCCTTAGTCCTCAAGGAACCAATTCTGTTTGACCGTTTTTTGAATTCGGAATTGTAATGCCTCAAACGGCAATTTCAAATTTGAAAAATGGTCAAAATTGGTTATTTTGTAACCGGTTCTTGCGGTTTTTCGCCCTTTGATATATGAATACACGATCGCTCTCATACCCCGGCTTGCCGCCTGGAGCGGTGTTTTTTCCGTCGGAAGAGGGTTCTTGACTGTCTTTTTTACTGTCGTTTTAGCGGAAGTTGTTCAAAACTAACCTTTAACGGAGCCTTCCGCGGAACTTTGTACAATCTGTTTGTTAAAGAGCCCGTACAACAGCATAACCGGAATCAGTGAAATAACACAAGCCGCAATGCGCAGTGTCCATTTTACGTCATAGCTGGAGGCAAAATTCATTATCCCTACCGCGATGTTGCGTACCTTGTCACTGGCGTTTAGTATCAGGCTGAACGGCATTTCGTTCCATACAAAGTTAAAAACAATAACGCCGACGGTGACAAGTATCGGCTTTGCGACGGGCACGATGATCAGTATCAGTGTTGAGGCAAGCCCTGCCCCCTCAATTTCAGCGGATTCCTCCAGCGAAGCGGGAAGCCCCCTGATGTAGGCACGGATAAGAAATACCGAGAGAGGAAGCATGATGCCCACATAAGGGAAGATCAGGACGCCTCGCCTGTCCACAATGTTGATCAGCTTGAACTGGATGTACATTGGGACAAGGAGGGAATGAACCGGCACTATCATTCCGATCATCAAAATCAGTTCCACCAGCAATTTCCCCTTGAACCGGTAGCGGGCAAGGACATAGCCTATGCAAAAGGCGAAGAAAATAATTACCAGTACCGACGAAAAGCCGTTAAAAAGCGTATTGAAAAAATAATTGAGAATTTTGCTGCGAATCAGCGCGGCGTAGTAGTTGTTCCACTGAAGCGGCAGGCCCGGCAGTCCGAAAATATGGGCCATAAAATCGGCGTCGGTTTTAACCGAAGAATATATCAGCCAGATAACAGGATAAACACAGGTCACCGACAGGAATATCAGTATCACGTTCAGGAAAAGGGACGAAGGAGAAAAACCTCTTTTATTCATAACGTTTTCCTCCCATGACGGCTCTCGCAAGCATGGTAATGGCAAAACTTATAATGACAATGCCAACGGCGATGGAACTGCCGAATCCGTGGCGAAGGCCCACAAAGGTTGTCTTGTAGGCGTAAAGAGCCAAGACCATGGAACTGGTTCCCGGACCGCCGTCGGTCATTACCAGTACATGGTCAAATGCCTTCATAATGCCGGAGAGGCACAGCATCACCGCCACCTTGAGCGTGTCATAGGTCATGGGAATGTAGATATGCCGGGCAAGTTTGACGCCGGTCGCTCCTTCCAGTTTTGCCGATTCGAGTACTTCGGAAGGAATAGCGGCAAAGGCACTGAGAAATATCACGGTGTAATAACCAAACCACTGCCAGATAAGGGGCACCGCCAGGACTTCTACGATGATCTTTGGATTGCTGAGCCAGGCGATTGTGTATTTTCCCAATCCCGCCAGGCGGAGAATGGCGTTCAATATGCCGTAATCATTACTGTAAACCAGGGTCCACAAAAAACTCATAACAACCGATGAAATCATCGCGGGGAAATACATTACAATACGGTGGAACTGCTGAAAACGCGCCCATCTTGAAACCAGTGCAAAGGCAAGAAAATAACCAATGCCTATCTGGCCGACAAGGGTGTAGAAGGCAAGTTTCAGATTGTTCACCAGGGCTTTCCAGAAAATCGGATCAACGGCCAGTTCCACGTAATTGGCGAAATTGTTCCAGACAGGCCTTGTGATGCTTCGCCAGGTAAAAAGACTGTAATAAAAGGCGATGGCTATAGGTATGACAAGGGCAAAACAGAAAACGGAAATTCCCGGTACAACCAGTATTCCCAGGACTTTTTTACTGGCTCCCTTGAGTCTTTCCGCCATGGATACCCTCCTCTTTTTCCGGTTTGGCCAACGCTGATTAGCCACAAGTTAATCAGTGCTACCCTAACGCTGATTGGCCGCAAATTAATCGGCGTTAGCCTGACAGCGCGAATCTCCGCTTCGTTCCTGGCTGCCGCGGACTTGAAATCCGTTCCAGGTCTCGCACTTTCACGATGCCTCGTCTTTCAGGGCGAGGTATCGTGAAACCGCGTTTTCGCGGAGAAGCCGTTCGCAAACTTCAGTTTTTGGAAACGGCCCTTATTTGATATCCGCCCTGTCAAGGGCGTTCTGCATATCCTGCAGGGCCGCCGCGGGCTGCTTCATGCCAAGGAGTGTCTCCTGCAGCGCGGCGGAAACGGTTTCGAGTACGCCTCCCGGCAGCCGGCTGTCAATATGACCGCCGCCGATGATGCGGGGCGCTATGTTTTCGTTGTAATACACAACCGCGCTGGGGAGTTGGGAAAAATTCGCCGACGGAGTAGGCCGGACCGCGATGCCGCCCTTCTCGGCAAGCACCTGATTGTATTCGTTCCCGAGCACTTCTTTCGCGAAGGCCCTGGCCGCGACCAGTTTGTCGCCCTGCAGTTTTGAATTAAACGAAAGTCCCCAGTCCGCGGTAACCGGTTCGGCAACGTTGCCGCTGACAGGGCCTTCGCCGGACAGGGCAGGAAAAAACTCGAATTTGGTAACCGCCCGTATGTCGTCGGGCCAGGCGGTTTCGGAGCTCTGGGCAAAGGCGGCCATCTCGCCGTACATGGCCGTCTTTTTGGCATAGTAGAGCTGTCTGGCCTGCAGGAAATCAATGGCGGTGAAGTCCTCATTGAAAGCGCCCATGTCGGCAAGTTCCTTCATAATGTCCAGGGAATTTTTAATGGTGGTGTCGGTGAATTTCAACTGGCCGCTCTTGAGTCTTTCAAGGTAATCGCCCCCCGCGGTACGGACGTTGAGGCCGGAAAACCACATGCGGCTGCACCATTTTCCCTTGTCACCCAGCGCGATGGGGGTAACGCCGATTTTCTTGACGGCGGTTATGGCGGCCTTCAGTTCATCGTATGTCCGGGGAACCGATGTAACGCCGGCCTGAGAGAGAATGTCCATGTTGTAGTACATGAAGAACAGGGACATGGCGCGCCATGGAATGCCATAAGCCTTGCCCTGATAGGTGAAGTCGTCAAGCATTCCGGGAGAAAAGCCCGCAAGAAAAGCGGAATCGTCGGCAAAAAGATCGTTGATGGACATAAGCTGGCCTGATGCCTCAAAATTGGGCACCCAGGCTGAACGGTTCGTAAAAATATCCGGCAGTTCATTGGCCGAAGCGAGAGTCGGCACCTTGGTGTCAATGACATCGGCGGAAGACTGATCCCGGACAAGCGTTATATCGGGATGAGCCAGGGTAAATCTGTCAATCATGATGTTTAACGCGATCACGTCGGGTTCGGTCAGATTGGGCAGGTACGAGTCGATCACGTTGAGAGTTACCGGCGCGGAAAGACCGGGAGTAACAAGCGCCTGGGACGATTCGGATGATTTTTTGCCGCTACAGGCGGCAACGATCACGGCAAACGCCGCACTGCACAGCATCACCGCAAAAAATTTCTGCGTCTTCATAAAAATTTTCCTCCAGATTAGTGAACAATTTTCATGATTATACATGGCGCCTGTCCGGCCGCGATACCTGTTTTTTTAACGGAATTATTTAAAATTTTAACCAGTATCCGGCTGTTCCCGAATTCGGGCCGCGGGAATTCCCCGCGCCTCATGGGCCATACGGACCGGTTGTTGTACCCTCGCTATGGTCAGGCCGTCGGGGGTACGGTGGAAACGCAGCCCCCACTCCGGCCCGAAGAGCAGCTTTATCCGGCTGTTGATATTTCTGATGGCAAAGCCGCGGTGACTGCCGCTTTCCACATTCATGATTTTTTCCATCTCTTTGACATCCGGTTCATTGCTGCCGTCATCCTCAACCTCAATGACGAGAGTGTCCCCTTTCTTGCCTATTCTTACAACCACGGAACCAACGCCGCTGCCTTTCAGTATGCCGTGGTTGATGGCGTTTTCGACCAGCGGCTGCAGCACGCTTTCAATGGTCAGGCAGGATCCGGAATTTTCCTCTATTTCGATGCTGAATTCCACGCTGTCTCCCAGCCTCGATTTCTGCAGATTGATATACGTAACAAGATGACGCGCCTCGTCCCGGACGGTACTGAAGGTTTTGCTTCCGGAAATGCTTTTGCGCAGGTACATTGACAACTCACGGGTAAATTTGGCGGTATCGTAAGCCCGTTCGGCCCTGCTTTTCCATACGATAACATCGAGCATGTTATACAGAAAGTGGGGGTTCATCTGGCTTCGCAGTGTCGTTATCTGCATGTCCCGCTGCCTTATCTCGAAACCATAAACCTGTTTAATCAGATCGTTCAATTTTCTCGCCATGTGATTAAAACTCTTTGCCATGTTTCCAATTTCGTCGTTTTTGTAATTGGCAATTTGAATGGTATAGTGTTCTTTCTCGATTTCCTCCATGGCATGTGAAACTTCCACAAGAGGGTTAAGCATCTTTTTCAAATAGAACATGACAAGTAATATACTGAAGAATGAACAGAGGGCGATTACCACAATAAGGTAGCGCATCGCCGTTGAATATTCGCGCAGCAGCAGTTCTGACGGCACTACATTGACAACATACCAGTCACAGGAAGAAAGTTTCCGGTAAAAAAGGACAGACTTTTTTCTTCCTCCCCGGATTTCAAAATAACCGCCCGGTTCGGCATCGTCAGAGTCACTGTTAAAAAGGGAAGATACTTGTACATCAAAAAGATCTTCCGAATTTTTCCCGATGTTGGAGGTGATGATTAAATTGTTGGCGTCAATAACATAGAGAGAGGAATTTTCGTAGAACAGCCGGTCTTTGTATATATCGTCAATGCGGCTTGTCCGCAGATGAATCATCAGGTATCCCAGCACATGCGAAAGATTTGTATTCGCGCGCAGCACCCTGAGAAAAGAAAGCCGTCCATCGGCATTGAGAAAATACCCGAGCTGTCCGTCAGGCGTCCAGTCGCCGCTGCCGATAAGATTCTTTGCCGATTGTATCTGGTTTTCGTATTTTACCGCGTCGGCATAGTATTTGTTCCAGGATATATTGGCGCCGTTGTTGCCGATGATTTCAATAGATTCAATTGAACTGTCGCCGCTGACCATCCGGTTTATCAGGGCCCGATAGACATCATCCTGTTTTTTTATATAATCAAGGCCCCTGGGGTCAGGCGCCTCAAGCAGGGCGATGAGCGTTTCATTGGTCAGAAAAAACATGGAAGTGTCTTTTACTTCATTCAGGAGGAAGCTGATGTTGTCGCTGATATAGGAAATAAGACTGGCATTCGACGTACTGACACTGCGCCTTGCCATGCCGGAAATGAATAAAAACACCACGGAAGTAATTATCGAAGTTGCCAGAAAGAAAAAAATAAAAAACACGGCCAGCAGTTTATACCGTATGCTGATATACATACCGCCCGTATTCCTGAAAATGTTCATAAAAGTTTTTTCCTGAAATCACGCGGCGTAAGCCCGGCGTATTTTTTGAATACATTGCTGAAATATTTATAATCGTTATAACCGGCCTTGAAGGCTACATCGGTTATGGAAATGTTTTTCTGATGAAGCAGTTCCTTTGCCCTCTCTATACGGCAGCGGTTAAGATATTCGATAAACGAAATGCCTTTTTCGCTGTGAAAAATACGGCTCAGGTACTGCGGGCTGACAAAAACTTCCGAAGACACGTCGTTAAGCTTGATGTCATGGGCATAATGCTGCCGTATGTATTCTTCGGCCCGTTCAACAACCCGTTCAACACGGCTTTGATTGTGGATGACAAGTACATTGGCATACTCATGCAGTTTTCGCCGGTACCAGGAAAGAATCGCGGCGCCGCTGTCAAGGGGAAGCAGTTCATTTTCAATCACCGATTCTATCCCCATAAAAATATCATTGCCCCCCTGCGCGGACAGGACCTCCCTGAAGCGGACAAACTGCCGTATGCAGACCGAACGGTAATAGTGTATTGTTGACCCTGTGTCCGGCGAATGCTGTCTGCCCGAGAACATGGCGTATATTTTGTCAAGAATTTCTTCCATTTCGGGAATTTGGAAGAAGCGCAGCGCAAGGACAAGCTGATCTTCCAGCTGCTGATAACGTTCCATAAAAAGGCGGTCGTTTTTTAGCAGAAAGTAGTCGATGTTTTTCTGAAACGCTTCACGGCGCATCTTCTCTGTCTTGTGGTACACCGCCTTGACGGTCCTGACAAGTTCGGCATCGTCAACCGGTTTTACGACATAATTGTCCACGCCGAACCGGATCGCCTGCTGCGCCCAGGCAAATTCTTCGTGCGCGCTCAGAATAATATACCTGATTGACGGCATTTCCCGGCACAGTTTTTCGATAAGTTCAAGGCCGTTCATTACCGGCATACAAATATCGGTAACAATAATATCGGGGATAAATTCCTGTGCCAAAAGATAGGCTTCCATGCCGTTTTCCGCGGCGGCAGTCAACTCTATGCCGTTGCTTTTCCAGTCAACATTTTCAACAAGACCATGCCGCGCGATGCTTTCATCTTCCGCTATCAACAACCGGACCATCGGTTAGACCCTTGGGGTAACGCCGGTTGACTTGCGGCCAATCGGCGCCGTCCTGGTATTTTTCCCGTTTTTCCGCAGAAAACTCTTTTCCGAAAGAAAACGGAAATCCCCGTCCCATAGTGACGTACAGGACAGGGATTTGCAATTTGAGCCGCGCTGGATTCGAACCATCGACCCACGCCATAATAGGGCGTAGCTCTACCTGCTGAGCTAGCGGCCCGGTTGTGAAAATATACATTTTTCGCGCCGTTTCGTCAATATGGGCCGAAGACAAAGCTGCGCTTTGTCTTCGGCTGGGGAGTTTTACGGCGGGGCGCGGGCCGAAGGCGAAGCTGCGCTTCTCCTTCGGCTGGGGAGTTTTCGCGGTGCGAAAACTCCATGTGTGTGTGGGCGGCGCGGGGTTTGGCGGCTGCGGAAATTCAGGCGGGCGGCGCGAAGGGTCGAAGAGCCGCAAAACTCCGGTTTCGGTAACATTTCAATTTGAGGCATTTTGTATGCCCCAGGACCGCGTTACGCCGCGCGGAGAAACCCGGAACGGGCCGCTTGTGTTGCCCAAACGCCGTTTATCGTATACCGTATTCTTCATGGTAAACATTGCCTTTACCGGCGGCGGTACGGGGGGGCATATCTATCCCGGTCTGGCGGTTATCGCGCATCTCGAAAAGCGGCTGCCGCCCCAAAGCTGCCGTATTTTCTGGATAGGTTCGAAAACCGGAATGGACAGGGCCCTTGTCGAGGAGGCGGGTCTGGAATTTTTCGGCGTTCCCGCCGGACGGCTCAGGCGGTATTTCAGCCTTAAAACCATTCCCGACATGTTCCGGGTGCTGACCGGTTATTTCGCGGCCCGCGCGATTCTGAAAAGGGAAAGGCCGGTCCTGCTCTTTTCCAAGGGGGGCTTTGTCAGCGTTCCCCCCTGTGCGGCGGCGGCATCCCTTGACATACCCGTGTTTACCCATGAATCGGATTACAGTCCCGGTCTTGCCACGCGGATCAACATCCGCTTTGCCGCGAAAACGGGCGGGCGTGTTTTCGCCGCGTATGAGGATACGGCGAAGGCGCTTTCCGGCGCCGCGAAGACCCTCAAAGGCGCGGGGCGCAATTTTTCGGCGCGGGATCTTGTGACCGTATCCGGCAATCCGGTGCGGCCCGAATTCCGGAACGCCGATCCTGCCCGCGGCCGGGCCTTTCTGGGGCTCACAAGGGGGGAGCGCATCCTTCTTGTTCTGGGGGGAAGCCAGGGCGCACGGGAACTTAACGAACTGGTGCGGCTTTCCCTTGCCCGCCTTACCGAATCCTATGTGGTGGTGCATCAGACGGGGAAGGGAAACGAAGGGGATCTTGCGCCGGGGGAACGGTACCGCGTCTATCCCTATTTCAGGGACGAGATGTCCCATGTCCTTGCCGCCGCGGAACTGGTACTGAGCAGGAGCGGGGCGGGGACGGTCTGGGAAAGCGCGGCCGCCGGCAGGCCCATGGTGCTTGTTCCCCTTTCCGGCAGGGGTACACGGGGAGATCAGGTGGAAAACGCCCGTTTCTTTGAAAAGGCCGGGGCCGCCGTCGTGCTTGCGGACGGGGACGCGGTTCCCGGCCGGCTTGCCGAAACCGTCGCCCGTCTCGCGGCGGACGGAAAGCGAAGGGACGCCATGGCCGAAGCGTCCGCGAAAACAGGAAAATCAGACGGGGCGGAACGCATCGCCGCCATGCTGGCGGAGTTTGCCGGCTTCCCTCCCGCCGAAGGACAGCCATGAACGGAATACCGGTTATCGACATTATCTTTGCGGTTCTGATCGTCATCTTCACGGTCCGCTGTTACCTCAAGGGGTTTATCTCGGAACTTCTGTCCATGACGGCGATAGTGCTGGGGCTTCTTTCATCCCTTTTCTTCTACAAAAACGGTGCGGTTTTTATCCGGGACCGTTTCATGCCGGGTGTCGGCGTCATTCCCGAGATCCTTGCCTTCATCATCCTGTTCCTTGTTGTGTTTATCGCGGTGAAAATTGTCGAACGCCTGCTGCAGGACATTATCAGCGGCATACGGCTTGGCGGCGTGGACCGGTTTCTGGGGATCTTTTTCGGCATTGCCGAAGGGATAGCCGTCGTGGGTCTTGTCCTCCTTGTCCTTCACGTACAGCCTGTTTTTAACGCCCAGTCCATACTGGAAAAAAGCATTTTTGCCCGTATGCTTCTTCCACTTATTTTGAACGGTACATGGAATCCCCCCGCGCCGGAACACGCCGCCTTTCTGGGAGGCCTTGGGCGTCATGTTTGAAAACGTTCTGGGCCAGGACGCCTCGGGGCGTCTTGAGGAAGATCTTGAGAGGGGACAGCTTGCCCCGGCCATGCTGTTTACAGGTCCCCCCGCGTCGGGCAAGGGAACCGCCGCGCTGGAATTGGCCCGCGTACTTTCCTGCGGGGAGGAATCGGGCGGCGGAAGTGCGGCGGGCTTTTCCGGCCGCGGCGCCTGGAACTGCGCCTGTCCTTCCTGTGTCAGGCACCGGTATCTTGTACACCAGGATCTGCTCCTCCTTGGGCCCCGGCGTTTTTCCGCGGAGATTGCCGCCGCCGGGGCGGGCCTGCTGCGTGAAAGCGAAAGTCCCTCCGCCCGCGTGTTTTTCATCCGTTCCATCCGCAAACTCCTGGGCCGTTTTTCTCCGGTACTCTGGGAGGACGATCCGGGATTCGGGAAGCTGGGCGTCCTCATTCAATCCATTGAAGAGGCACTTGACGAACTTGCCCGGCTCCGGGAAGAAAACGGGGAACATCCGGGGCTGGAAAAGCTCTGTTCTTCCCTCATAAAAGACGCCCTCAAACTTGAGGAGAGCGGTATGGCGGAAACCATTCCCATTGCCCATATACGCCGCGCCGCCTACTGGAGCCGTCTTGCCCCTTCGGGGAGGGTGAAATTCATCCTCATGGAAAATGCCGGCCGCATGCAGGAAGGGGCGCGGAATTCGCTCCTTAAAATCCTCGAAGAGCCGCCTGAAAGGGCGGTCATCGTGCTGACCACCGTCTCCAGGGGGACCATACTCCCCACGGTACAGTCGCGGCTGCGGCACTACCGTTTTACGCAGCGGGACGAAACTACCCAGTCGGAAGTGATACGCCGTATTTTTCGCGGCGTTCCAGGTCCTTCGGTTCCGGCCTATCTTGATTCCTTTCTTCCTGTCTCCGATGAAAAACTCGCCGCCGCGGCGGCTTTCTTCGCCGTATCGCTGGCCCGCCTTTCCGCGGTCGCGCTGCGGAGAAAGGGGGCGCCCCTCTCGTCCCCGCTTGTCGCGCTGGGAAAACGCGCCTCCGCCGCCGCCGGTTCCGGCGCGGGAGACACGCGGGAGCTTGTCGAGGGGGTCCTTGAGAGGACGGGCAATTTCGGGGGCCGCTCGTTTTCCCGTTTTCTCGCGGTCCTGCTGGATCTGGTATCGGCGGCGGCGCGCGAAGACGGCGTGAACAGTCCTGTCTGGATAGCCTATAATGAAATGTGGAGGGAAGCGTCCGGCAGGGCGGCGGAGGCCGTGGGCGTCTGGAATCAGACGCCGGCCCTCGCGCTGGAATTGATGGCGCGCGGACTTTACCTCGCCATGACGGACGGGGCGGCGGTGCATACGGCATGAGGGATTTTATAAGACGGGCGCTTAAAAAAAGCGGTAAACTTACCGCCGAACAGCTTCGGGAACTGCTCGGCACCGCCGCCGCGGAAATAGGCAGGCTTGAGGCGGTGCTCAATTCGTTTGACGAAGGCGTGCTGGTCTGCGATCAGAGCCACCGGCTGGCGATGGCGAACAAATACGCCGAACGCTATCTGCTTGCCGCGCAGGAGACGCCGTCCGCCGTCCCGGTCTGGACCTTTATCCGTGACGAACGCATGGCGGAATTTCTTGAGGCGGCGCTCATACAGGGCGATCATGTGGAAGAAAAGGAAATGGATGTGGAGGTCAAGGGCTCAAGCCGCCTTCTCAGTCTCAGGGTGCTTCCCCTGGTGGAGGACAGGCAGGTATCGGGATCGCTCATCTACATCGAAGACATTACCGAAAAAAGAAACCGCGAAGCCCGGCTCCGCAGGGCCGAAAATCTCGCAAGCCTTACCACCCTTGCCGCGGGAGTCGCCCACGAGATAAAAAATCCCCTGGGCGCCATTTCAATTCACATACAACTTATGCAGAAGGCAATGGCGAAAAACAGGGAGATGTTTGTCCTCTCGCATCCGGGAGGGATGGATCACGTGGGCCAGGAACCGGGTCCTACTTTTGACGTTCTTGACAAGTATATCGCCGTGGTAAACGAGGAAGTGGTCCGGCTTAACCGTATTGTCGTTGATTTTCTTTTCGCGGTGCGTCCCATGGACCTCGATCTCCGCAAGGGCAGCGTCAACGCCGTTATCACCGAACTTGCCCGTTTTGTCGGACCGGAACTTGAACAGTCGCACATCTCCTATATTCTTGAACTGGAAGAGGATCTTCCCCGCATTTCCCTTGACGAACGGTTCATGAAACAGGCTCTTCTTAACCTCGTCAAAAACGCGCAGGCCGCCATGAGCGGCGGGGGCGCCCTGACTATAAAGACCTGGCGGAAAGACGAAGAAGTTTTTGTTTCCGTCTGCGATACCGGAGTGGGGATCAGCGAAGAAAACATTTCAAAAATTTTTGAGCCGTATTTTACCACCAAGGAAACAGGATCGGGCCTGGGGCTTACCCTGGTGTTCAAGATCATACGGGAACACCAGGGAGAAATTTCGGTAAAATCAAGGGAGGGAAAAGGAACCTGTTTCAACCTTTCCTTTCCGGTTCCCCAGAAAGAAAGGCGCCTCCTTTCCTATGAAGCCAGGGAGGGCGGAACGGAAGCGGCGGCTCCGGCCGCCGTGAAGAGTGCCCCCGGCGCGGCCGCTTCCCGAGGAGGACACGAATGAAATTCAGGCTTCTTGTCGTGGATGACGAAAAAAACATACGGGAAGGACTTGCCGCCGCGCTCGAAATGGACGGCTACGAAGTGGCTACCTCAAAGGATGGCCTTGAAGGCTGGAAGCGTTTCGAAAAGGGCGACGTTGATTTGGTAATCACCGATCTCAAAATGCCCGGCATGAGCGGTGAGGAATTTCTCCGCAACATCGGGACGGAAACGCCGGGACTTCCCGTGATAGTTCTTACCGGCCATGGTACGGTGGAAAACGCGGTTGCGGCCATGCGGAACGGGGCCTATGATTTCCTCACCAAACCCGTCAACCTGGACAGGCTTTCCATACTGGTAAGGCGCGCCCTTGAAAACCGGACGCTTGTTCTTAACCACCGGCGCATGGAAGAGGAACTGGCACACCAGAAACAATTCCAGACCATCATAGGAACCAGCGCCCCCATGCGCCGGGTCTTTGATACGATAAGCAGGGCCGCTCCCACCAGGGCGTCCATACTCATTACCGGGGAATCCGGGGTGGGAAAGGAACTGGTCGCCGACGCCATACACGATCTTTCCCCCAGAAAGGACAAGCCCCTCATCAAGGTTCACTGCGCGGCGCTCGCGGCAAGCCTGCTTGAAAGCGAACTGTTCGGCCATGAAAAAGGCGCCTTTACCGGGGCGGTGTCCCGAATCAGGGGACGCTTCGAGCTTGCCAACGAGGGAACCCTTTTCCTTGACGAAATAGGCGAAGTGGATCAGAACATACAGATCAAGCTGCTGCGCGTTCTGCAGGACAAAAAATTCGAGCGGGTAGGGGGGGAGGAAACCATAGAAACGGATGTGCGCATCGTGGCGGCCACCAACAAGGATCTCAAGGTGGAAATTGAAAAAGGCGCGTTCCGCGAGGATCTGTACTACCGTCTCAATGTGGTGAACATCCACGTTCCGCCCCTCCGGGAGCGCAGGGACGATCTTCCCCTTTTCATCTCCGCCTTCCTCAGGGAATTTTCGGGTGAAAACGGCAAGCAGGTAACGGGGATCAACGACAAGGCGCGCTCGTGCCTTTACGCCTACAGCTGGCCCGGCAACGTGCGTGAACTGCGGAACTGCATGGAAAGCGCCGTCGTCATGGCCAGGGGAACTACCATCACCGAAGAAGATCTGCCGCCGAGCCTCAGACAGGGAAGCGACGAGGGGTGGATCAGGATACCCCTGGGAACTTCCCTTGAGGATTCCGAGAAGATCATCATCAGGGATACCCTTTCCTTTCTCAAGGGCAACAAGAGCAAAACTTCGGAGGTCCTTAAAATAGGCCGGAAGACCCTGCACCGCAAACTCGGCGGGCAGGAAGGGCAGCCCTAATCCCCGTCCACGTCCACAGGCTGCCGTTTTTCCGCGGATTCCATGATCGCCAGTATCGCGAGGGACGCGCGGGCGGCGTCCTTGAGGCTGACGATAAAATCCCTTCCGTCCGCGAGCCTGTCCACAAAGCTGCGTATGCTTTCATAGGCAAAGCCCTTGACCGCGCCGTGCACCGTGTTCCGTACCAGCACGTCCGGGACCGTGACCTTTTCATCGGTGTATTGCTGAATCATGTTGTGATGGGACGCGTCTATGGAGATCATCCCCTTGTCCCCGAGTATGGTACATTTGAGGTCGTTGACATTGGGGTTCGCGTTGGGGCTTATCCAGCCGTTTTCCATCTGGGCTATGCAGCCGTTTTCAAATTCCAGGGTGCTGAGGTACGTGTCGACAGTATCGACCCCCAGGGCGGAAAGAACCCCCCTGCTTGAAACTGAATAGACCCGCCGCACCCTGCTGTCGACAAGCCAGGCGAGGGTGTCTATGCTGTGGCTTCCCAAAAACCACAGTATGGAAGAAGACGCCGACCAGGAGAGCATGTCGGTGGCCACCCATTTGATGTCGTTGAGCCTGAAGTAACCGCTGCGCAGCGTTCCCAGTTCCCCCGCCTTGACGGCTTCTTTCGCGGCGGCAAAGGGAGGGCTCCAGCGGTTGTGAAGATCCACCATGGCCCGTACGCCGTTCCGTTCGACCGCCTCGATGATGCGCCGGACATCTTGCTTTGTCGTCGCCAGCGGCTTTTCTATGAGGAGGTGTTTCCCCGCCCGGGCGCACTCCACGGCAACATCCCCATGAAGAAAATCCGGGGTAACAATGGAGACCGCGTCGCAGGAGCAGTGCTTCAGCATGTCCGTTACCGAATCGTACACTTCCGGAATGCCGTATTCGGCCGCCGCCGCCTGGGCCCTTTCCCTGTTTTGATCGCAGATCGCCCTCGTCTCCGCAAGCGGATGTTCCCTGAAAATCCCCGCGTGGGTGCTTCCCCAGACTCCCGCGCCGACAATCGCCATTCGTATCTTTTCCATACCAACCCCTTCCGGCAGACGCCGGTCTTTCCCCTCCGCGCCCCCGTATCCTCACGGCCCCCCCTCAAGGGCGGTGTTGATTTTCGGCGGCGGTCACGGTAGTATATACATATAGAATTCACCGAACGGAATGTCAAGGTTTCGCGGCGGCGCGAAGGGGAGTTAAAAATGAACAATCTTCTGGATATTCTGCGTCTGGGTATTTTTTATGACGGTTATTATTTTTACAAGATAAGCAACTACTATAAATACGAACATGAAAAGAAGTCCAGAATAAGCATTTCCGGCCTGCATGAATTTATCAGGAACGAAGTCGCCTCCCTCACAAAGATGGATATACGCCAGTGCCAGATAATCGACGCCCACTACTTCAAGGGCCGTTCGTCCGCGAAGGAACTGGGCGAAAAGGTTCAGAGCGAACGGGCCTTTGAGGACATCCTCATGCGTGAAAATATCGTCACCCATTATCTGCCCCTGCGGTACGACGAAAACAACATCGCCCACGAGAAGGGCATAGATGTCTGGCTTGCCCTGGAAGCCTACGAACTTGCCATATACAAACATTTTGACATCCTTGTGCTGGTCGCCGGGGACGGCGATTATGTTCCCCTTGTCCGAAAGCTCCACACCCTGGGGGCGCAGGTCATGCTGATAAGCTGGGACTTTGTCTTTCACAATGAAAACGGCGACACGGTGGAAACCAAGACATCCCGCCAGCTTCTGGAAGAAGTTTTTTATCCGGTGCTCATGCACCAGCGGATAGAGCAGAACAACGACAGCTTTATCAAAAACCTCTTTGTGCCCGAGCGCCGCGCCGACAAGGCGCCGCTCCTCTTTGATATCAAAAGCGGCGCCGGCGCCGGCGCCGAAACCGTGGATGACGACAAGGAACTGCCCGAATATTTTTCCACCATACTTATCATCAATGTTAACGGCTTTGGTTTTATCAGGGACGAAGAGCGGAACAACATATTTTTCCATTACAGCACCATTACCAACAGGGATTTTTCCGAGCTGCAGCCCGGCATGAAAGTAAAATACACGCTGGAAGACGACGAGGAACGGAGCAAGAAGGAAGAAATGCCCCGTTACCGGGCCTATAAAGTAACCGTCATTGAATAAGGAACCCCGCCGAACGGCGCGCGCCGTTCCCTTTTTTTACGCCTTTCCCTTCCGCCATTCCTCTATCCTGTCGTAGGCGGCGTTGATCCGCGCCGTTTTGCCCGACGCCTTGTTGAAATTTTCCGGATGCCGGGCGTGGCGGTCGGGGTGGTGTATGTTGAGGAGCTTCTTGTACGCCTCCCTGCATTCCCCTGCCGAAGCGCCGAAGGGAAGCCCCAGCTCCGCGAAATCGGCCCGGAGCGGTTCGGGGGGCCCCTCCGCCGCGCCGCCGCCCCCCCTGTCCCTTTCCCGCCTTTCCTCTGCGCCGCCTTTCCCCGCGCCCTCCCGTCCGCCTTTTCGGCGGTCAAGGTAATCGTCGAGCTCCGCGAAGGCGGCGTCCAGGTCGGGGTCGCCCGACCGGCCGCGTCCGTCCGGGATCCCCTCATCCCCGCTGTTAAGGTAGCTTTTAATGACGTTCCCGATCCGGTCAACAATGCCCATACGTCATGGTAGCGCCTTTAGGCTGTCTGCGCAATTCCGGGCCAGCCGGCCCGGCAAGCCATTGCCAGCATGGAGTTTTGCGGCTCCGAAAGCGGACACCGCCCTCAAACAGCGCACCGCCGCCGCGAAACTCCCCGGCCCAAAACCGCAGGTTTTGGGCCAGTTACGACAGCCAACCGGATGGCCGCGGCAGCATGGAGTTTTGCGGCTCCGAAAGCGGACAGCGCCCTCAAACAGCGCCGCCGCCGCCGCGAAACTCCCCAGCCCAAACCCGCAGGTTTTGGGCAACCATCGTCAGCCTGGAGTTTTGCGGCTTCGAAGGCGGACAACGCCCTCAAACAGCGCCGCCGCCGCCGCGAAACTCCCCGGCCCAAAACCGCAGGTGTTGGGCCGGTTACGACTGCCAGCGAGCTGGGTACGACAGCCAGCGAGCTGGTTACGACAGCCAGCGAGCTGGTTACGACAGCCAGCGAGCTGGTTACGACAGCCAGCTGGATTTCTGCGGCAGCCAACCGGATGGTTACGACAGCCAGCTGGATTTCTGCGGCAGCCAACCGGATGGTTACGACAGCCAACCGGATGGCCGCGGCAGCCAACCGGCCGGCCCGGCAAGCCATCGTCAGCCTGGAGTTTTGCGGCTTCGAAGGTGGACAGCGCTTTCAAACAGCGCCGCCACCGCCGTAAAACTCCCCAGGCGAAGGCGAAGCTGCGCTTCGTCTTCGCCCCGGCAGCCGACCGGATAGCCGCGGCAAGCCATCGTCAGCTTGGAGTTTTGCGGCTTCGAAGGTGGACAGCGCTTTCAAACAGCGCCGCCGCCGCCGCAAAACTCCCCAGCCCAAAACCGCAGGTTTTGGGCCTTCTTCCCATTCGTGGTTACAATGAGCGGCGGCGGAAATATCCCAGGGCATCGACATTTACTTTTTTCAATACCAAAATTCCCTTAAAATTAGACTATTTTGAAGAAGAAATTCACCGCAAAGTCGCGGAAGGCGAAGAAGTTCCGGTA
>JAIRXH010000075.1 GCA_031268385.1 Treponema sp.
CCCCTGCGGAAGCGACCGCGGGGACGGCTACCGGAAACGTCCAAACCTATACCACTGGAACCACTACCGAAGGCCCCCGTTATTTTTGGGTGCGTGCCTTGGCGGGTACGGTGAAGGGCGACTGGTCCGCGGTGAAGCCCATGATCATTGGGAGAACCTATCCTACCGATTACGATCTGAAAACCGCAGTGGAAGCGGGAGGGACGATTTACCTCGGGCCCTACAGTGGTAGCTCCGGCTCACCGTATGATGTACATAACACCAACTCATGGAACATTCCGGCTGGAAAATCGACCACCATTATCCCCGCTACGGGACTTATCCAAATCTATGTAAAACACGTCAATAATTATTTTCCCATAACAGCGCAATTAGGGTCGTCCCTGATTCTGGGCGGAATGACGGCAGAGTTCGACAATAGACTGGAGATTTATGGCGACGGGAAGGACGGTACTGCCAATCCGAATGGAGTGATAAATTGCCTGGGCAGCGTAACCATGAACCGGGGGGTTATGATATGGGATTACCGATCCAACTTGGAGGGCATTGTGTGGGTTCACGGCAGCGGGTTGTTTGTCTTCAATGCGGGAGCGGTTATCAATAATTGCCGAAGCACCCAGTACATAATTTATCGTTCGACTGGTGACACAAACGCCCACTCCATCAACGGCGGCGGGACCTTCTGGAACAATTCTTCCAGTAGTGGTGATGCGAATTGGGGATGAGCGGAATGTGTTATTTTTTGAGTGGAATCATATCACTTCGCAGGCTTCTCCCCCGTTCACTGTATATGGCTTTACTTTTTTGGTTTTGGAGGCCGGAACCAGAAAATCGGGGCATGTTCCCGGGCTTCCGGCTCCGCAAGTTCGCCGTCAGAGGTAACAAAAACCCCGTTAAGGTTTATGGCGGTAGCAAGGCCGATGGCGTCACCGAGGGCCATTTTGTATGTGGCCTTGAGCCTCGATGCTTCAAGGTAAACAGGTTTGGTCGCGGTTTCAATAATTTTAACCGGGACGGCGTAGATTTTTTCAAGGATTACAAGGGCTTTTTCCCGGCCCAAATCACGGATATAGCCGTAATAGACTTCTACCAAATTTACCGCGCTTATATATACCAGGGTTTCTTTTTCGTCTATAGCCTGTTTGAGAATATCCTTTACCGCATCTTTGCCTTCTTCCCCATCCAGAAAGGCTATAAGGGCGCAAGCGTCAAATACATAGGTCATTATGAGCCCGTGTGGCGGAATAAATGGCGGTATTCTGTTTCTTCACGTTCTGTTTCTTCATGGCGCATCTCAAGAAAACGGTCAACGGTAAGAGCGGAACCCATTCGCTTGCCCAGGCCTTCAAGTTCTTCAATGGCCTTGTACCGGTCTGGTCCGGAATCTCTTTCTATCAAGGCGATTTTATGTTTGAGATAGCCCACAAAATCAATAACTTCGCCCAAATGATGCGGTGGAAGGCTTTCAATTTCTTTCATCAGCAGTTCGGTTTGGGACATACTATGCTCCTCTCATCACAAAATATAGGCCAATTCTTGAAAAAACGCAAGGCAGGAAAAACAGAACATGAAAGCAGTTAAAACCACAGCGGAAGTCCCGGCAGCGGCCAGAATCCGCTATCCCATCGGCGCGAAACTGGTCGTCATCATATCCGTCATTTCCCTCGTTTCCCTGGGGGCCATAACCGCCCTTGCCTCCTGGCTCATAACGGAGGATATCCGCGTTACCGCCGAGGACAACAATTTTACCATCAACAAACGCTCCGCCGTGGAAGCCGAGGAAAGGCTCTCCGGTCTGCGCTCCGATGTAAACACCCTGCTTGCTACCCTTGCCGCCGTCTCCGAAGGTCCGGGCGGGCAGCGGAGGGCGGAACTGGCGGCTTCTTCTTTCTTCAACGAACACCAAGACATCGCGGCGGTGGCGGCCTCCGGCGGGAACGAAATGGTCCTCCTGAACGAGGTGTTTTTCATTTCCAGCGATCTCGACCTTTCCCTGTTCGATACGTTCCTGGAAGACGCTGCCGCAAACCTTGACCGGGCAGCCGGTGGTGAAGCGCTTATTCAAAACGCAGCGCCGGTCTTCGGCCTGCCCCTCCTGGCGCTGTTTTACCCGCGGCGGGAAGAAGGCGCCGCCCTTGCCCTTTTTTCAACGGAAACCTTAAGCGAATCCTTCGGCGCCGGCGCCAACGAGACCTACATGGTAAACGGCGAGGCCGATTTGCTGGTACACCCCAACCAGGATCTGATCAACGCCGGCGCGAACTGGGGCAACGAGGAATTTGTCCGGGAAATGCGGGAAAGCCCCCAGGCAAGCCGTCAGCGGGCCTACACTGGCGAAGGGGACGTGCGCTTCCTGGGAGCGTACACCAAACTCGGCGTGGCCAACGCGGCGGTAATCACCAGCATTGAGGAAGAACGGGTTTTTGAAGGAGTCAGGGCCACCACCCGGCGCAACATTTATTTGACCATCGGCGTTCTTTTTGCCGCCGGTATCTGCATCTGGTTATTCAGCAAAACCATTTCCACACCTATAAAGGCGCTGGCCGAGGCGGCCCGCACGATAGAGGGCGGGCGCTTTGAAATTGAGTTACAGGCAAAAACTAAAGACGAGATTGGCCTGCTCGCCTCCAGCTTCCGGCGCATGAGCGCAGCTCTCTTGATTTTCGGCAGGTTTACCAACCGCGAAATCGCCGTCCGCGCCATGCGGGGCGAGATAAAACCCGGCGGCCTTCCCAAACATGCGACAATTTTTTTCAGCGACATCCGCGGCTTTACCGAAAAGAGCGAAAACTTTACCGGCGCCTTCGGCAGCCAGGCGTCCGACAAAATCATTCACTGGCTCAATCGCTACTTTACTCAAATGGTGGACTGCGTGGAAAAAACCGGCGGTGTTGTGGACAAATTTATCGGAGACGCGGTAATGGCCCACTGGGGCACCGCCTACAGCGCGGGCAGTCCCGAAAAAGACGCCTTTAACTGCGTCAAGGCCGCACTGATGATGCGCCTTGCGCTGCTCGGCATGAACGGCAGACGCAAAGCGGGCGACCCCGGCGACCCGCCGATACGCATAGGATGCGGCATTAACTCAGGCATTGTTACCGCCGGGCAGTTGGGCAGCGAACAGCGCATGGAGTACACGGTCATAGGCGATCCGGTAAACCTGGCAAGCCGTACCGAGGCGCTCAACAAACCCCTGGGCACGGATATACTGATAACCGAAGACACCTGGAACCTCACCGGCGGTCATTTTATAACCGAAGAAATGCCCCCGGTAAAAGTAAAAGGCAAGGAAAAACCGGTACGGATGTTCGCCGTGGTGAATCTGAAAAAAGCGCCGGGGCCGCGGACACTGGCGGAGGTTCGGGAACTCTTGGGTATTGAGCCGCCGGATATTTCCAAAGTAGACACCAATGCCGAAGAAAAAAAATACAAAATCGGAGATGCCTCATAATGGCACGGCAGGAAAAAGATATAACGTACAAAGACACTTTGTTTATCGGTGTCTGTGCCCTGGGCGCAATATGCGCGTTTTTCTTTTTCTGGAAAGACCTCAACAGTACGATTGCGCGTATCAATGACGAGCCCATCGGCATAATCACCTACAAGTACCGGGCGGCCCAGCGGCGCTTTGTGGAGCGGGTATTGTGGGAACGCCTCAAGACCGAAAGCCCGGTGTATTCAGGCGACACCATACGCACATCGGAACAGTCCGAGGCTACGGTAAGCCTCTTTGACGGCAGTGAAATTATAGACCTGAAAGAAAAAACATTAATACAGATACAGATAGGGAAAACCGCAACGGAGATAACCCTTCAAGGCGGCGCGGTGGCGGCCAACGTGCGTTCCGGCAGCGTCAACATAAAATCCGGCGGAGTGGCGGTTTCGGTAGGCCCGGGCGCGGTCATAGAAGCCCTCACCCCATCCTCCCGCCCGGTTGAATTGGTTGTACAGGTGCTGGAAGGAAGCGCCGCCGTAACGCAAAACGGCGGACAGCGTAATATCGCGGCGGGTGAAGCAATCACCCTGACCCCTGCCGGTGAAGCTGCGGCGGTTCCGGCACGGCCCATAGAACGCTTAACGGCGCTCTCTCCCCATCCCCAGGCAAAATTCCTCAATAATTCCGGCAGCCCCTTACCGGTCAATTTTTCGTGGAACCGGAGCGGCTTTAACTCCGCCGAACAGGTGATACTTGAAATAGCCGAAGACCGTAATTTTAACCGCATGGTACACACACTGGCAGACGGCGGCGGCGCTCTTGTTGTCAGTTTGCCAAACGGTGTCTACTGGTGGCGGGCCTATCCCGCAAGTCAGGCGGACGCCGCCGAAAAGCCGGGGCAGACAGGCGGCAAAGTATCGGTCATTTACGCGCCTTCTCCGCCACTCGTCAGTCCCCTTGCCGGAGAACGCTTTACCTTCACTACCACCCGCCCCGGCATCCGCTTCCAGTGGCGCGCGCTGCCCGAGGCTTCCGCGTACCTTGTAGAGGCCGCCGCTTCCCCAGCCATGAACAATCCCGTGTTTACCGCAACCGTACAGAGTACCGGCGGCGACACAGTGTCTATCGTCCGCTCCGGCTTTGACGCGGGAAACTGGTATTGGCGCGTAACGCCGGTATACCAGCGGAACTATGCGGGCGCGGGTACACCCTCACCGGTAACAGCCTTTACCATTGCCCGTGGCCGCCGCCTTGCTGCGCCGCAGACACTGGAACGGCAGGAAACAGTATACCTTGAGGCGGAACAGCGCAGCAGTTATTTCACCTGGCGGAAAGAAGCCGAGGCGGCATCGTATACGTTTTTGCTGTCCCGCGAGGCCGATTTAAGCAGCCCCCTGATAGAAGAACAGGTACGGAACAATTATTTTGTACTGGACACGGAAAAGGCCGCTCTTGCGGCAGGTTCCTATTATTGGGGGGTGCGGCAGAATGACGACGAGGGCAGCCGGTCCGCGGTTTCAACGCCGAGGCGGCTGGTAGTGATAGCGGG
>JAIRXH010000096.1 GCA_031268385.1 Treponema sp.
CGGCATTGCGAAAAAACATTATGTATGGCATACTAAACAGCAATGGCTGAGACAAAAGATTATATTACAAGTCTCTCCGAAGCGCTGCAGGCACGGGCTGGCTGGCTTGAAAAGTCGGAGCTGCTTAAACTGAAGGAAGATCTGCGCGGTTATCAGTCTTCTTTTTCATCGCTGTATTCCATTTATCTTAAAAAAGGACTCATAAACGAAGATCCCTACAAACAGGAAGCCAAAATTGGCGAGATTGAAGTGCCCGATTCGGGCGCTTTTTCCGACGCCGACCGCCTGGATCAGCTGAGCATGAGGCTTTCCAATTACGACAACCAGCTGGATTTTCTGGTCAATTTCTACCAGTTCAGCGTTGAATTTCTCAACCTTGACCGTATCAAACGGATGCTCGCACTGGTCCGTTATGTAGACTGGGTTCACCTCAGCACGGATTCCCAGTTTCCCATTACCAGGGCGGTCGCGGAACTTACCGCTCAGGCGAAGATTGGCGTCGATCAGATTGCCATGAGCGTCATAGGCGAATCGCTGACCAAACTTTCCAAATCTACCGGCGCCATATTGGGCTGCCTCAGGGAACTTGCCGGTTACAACCGCGAGGCCTTCAAGCTGGAACTGAGGATGACGGTAACCAAAAACATGGGGCCGCAGGAAACCCAGACGGCGGTCATCAGGAAAAAATACGCCGCCGCCGCGCCCGGCAGGCCTTTTTACCCGGATCTTGCCGAAGAACTCGTCAAAGAGGATTACTCGGGGAGCGGTCCGGCGTTAAAGGAAAAGATCCTTGCGTCACTTAGAATTCCCGAAAAGGAAACAAAGGCCGCGGTAAAAAAGGTTTCCTACAAGGATATTCTTCTGGAAGGAGCGGTAGTGCTCGGGTCCGTGTCGTCCGTTCTTTCCGAATGCGGCGTGAAGCTCGATGAGAACGAAGTGCTCCTTTCCAACCGCAGAAAGAGTTTCTGGGAAAAAATCAGGCATCTTATGCATCAGATGGTGAACAAGGACCCCGGCGAAGTTGTTTACGATCTGGAATTCATGGATCCGACGAGGGGAACGCCTGTAAGAGAAAAACTCGATTACCACCAGTTCCGCGGCGACATGGAAAAAAGAAACCGTATCTTCGCCGGTCTTGCCGCCCGCGGTCCCGCCTATTCCCGGCTTGCCGCCATGGAAGAGGAACAGATCATCGCCTGGATTGAAAAAAACATCCGGGATCTGCAGAGCATACACAAGACCCTTACCGCACTGGACGAGTATTTCAAGTCCGAGGCTGCCCACGAGGAACGGGACCGGATAAGGGGAATCAAGCCTGAACTTTCCACAATAAAGAATGCCATTCTCAAGGCAAATCAGCTGCGCCATGAATACAACGCCCGGAAGGAAGAAGAGGAACAGATGAGGCGGCTGGGAATCAAGGCCGATGTACAGGGGAGCGTGTTATGATAAAGAAATCTTTGCCAGGACGGATGTATCGTCTTTCCGGCCTCGTCTTTTTTTGCGCCGCCCTCCTCTTTTCATGCAGGACGCCCGGAGACGGGCGCGGGGACGCCCCTGATACTCCGCTTCCGCCTGATGAACCTTCCCGTGAAAGTCCCGGTTTGCCGGGGGATGTCCCGCCTGAACCGTCCGGCGAACCCGACGGCTTTGCCGAAACCCGGCCTCCCGTGACGGCAAGGGATGAACTTGTCGTTACCTTTACAAAGACCGAACTGGAACTGGATTTTCGCAGATCCTATATGGCTTCGGAGGCGCAGCTTTTTACCGCTTTGTATGAAGGGCTCTTTTCCTATCATCCCATGACCATGGAGCCGGTGCGCGGAGCCGCGGAAAGCTGGGAACTTTCGGACGACAAAAAACAGTGGACCTTTACCATACGGCAGAACGCCCGGTACTGGACCGGGGACACGGTAAAGGCGGAAGATTTCCGCAGCGCCTGGCTTTCGCTCCTGGATCCGGCGCGGGAATCTCCCTATTCAAGCCTTTTCGACATCATCGCGGGGGCCAGGGAGTACCGTACAGGGGCGGTCTCCGATCCTTCCGGCATCGGCATTGAGGCCAGGGGTGAAAAGACCCTCGTCGTCACGCTCAACGCGCCCGCCGACTTTTTCCCCGCCATGCTCTGTCACCATTCGTTCAGCCCCCTGCATCCTTCCATGAAAGACAGGGAAGACTGGTCAACCGTTCCGCCCATCGCCAACGGGCCTTTCTTTATTGTGGAATATGATGAAGACAAGATCGTCCTCCGCAAGAATCTGCTTTATTGGGACGCTCCCCGCGTTACGCTGAACAAGATCACCGTCATGTTTACCGGCGGCGGGGACGAGGCGTCGAGCCTGTGGAACGCGGGCCAGGCGCGCTGGATCTCCGGGGATGTCAATCTTGAAAACCTTACGGACCGGAGCGGCATCATGGTCAATCCCATGTTTGCCACGCATTATTATTATTTCCGCTCGGCGGAAAAACCCTGGAACGATTACCGGGTACGCCGGGCCCTGTCACTTGCCCTTCCCTGGGACAAGATCCGCGAAGGGAGCATTCTTCCCGCGAAGACTCTTATCTATCCCATTCGGGGGTATCCCGATCTTGAGGGAACGGGGACCGACGAAACCGAAGCCGTACGGCTTCTTGCCGAGGCGGGGTATGAAGGCGGAGAGGGGCTTCCCGAACTGATACTGCGGCTTACCCCGTCGGAAGACGCCGCGCGGATCGGGGGCCTCATGGCTTCCACCTGGAAGGAAAAGCTGGGCGTCCCCGTCAGGGTTGAGGTGATCCCCTACGAACGTTATTTCAGATCGATGAAGGAAAACAGTTACGCCGTCGGATCTTCAACCTGGATAGGGGATTTTGCCGATCCCTACACTTTCCTGCAGATGTGGCGCCGCGATTCCAACCTCAATGACGCCCGTTACAGCGATACGGACTACGAGGCGCTTTTGGACAGGTCCATGTACGAGGAAGGTGAAGCGCGATGGGCCACGCTGGCGGAAGCGGAAAAACTCCTTTTGGAACGGGGAGAGGTACTGCCCATTTCCTATACCCCGGCGCTTAACATCATCGACATAAACGAGATAGATGGCTGGTTCCCGAACGCCCTTGACATACATCCCTTCAAGTACCTCAGCTTCAGGGCCTTTCGCCCCCTGCCGGGAGTGGCTACCGGGACTTCTCCACTCCGCGGCGAAGACAGTGCCCTGTTATGACGCAGCGTGAACAAAAGGGACTTACCGGCCGGCATACATTCTGACCGTAGAGGACAAGCAGCGGATTGATGTTTTTCCAGTACTGGGGGGGAAGTATGTTTCGCAGGACCGCTTCCGTTTCGTCCGGCGAAGAGGTCTCTACCCAGCCCGCACGGTTGCTGATGCGGTGGACATGAACGTCTACGCAGAGGCCGGGAAGATCGAAGGCTTCAACCAGTACAAGATTCGCCGTTTTTCGCCCTACCCCCGGAAGGGCAAGAAGCATGTCCATGCCGGCCGGTACGGAACCGCCGTACTTTTCGACAAGCAGCCAGGCGATTTTGCGAAGGTTGGCGGCTTTGGTCCGGTAAAATCCCGCAGGATAGGCAAGCCGGGCGATTTCTTCTTCGGTTAAGGCGAGGAGTTCACGGGGTCCGGGCGCCTTTTCAAGCAGCCGCCGTGACGCCGCGAGCGTTACCTCGTCCTTGGTGCGGAGGCTTAGAATTGTGGAAACCAGTACCGCCCAGGGGGAACGGCTGTAGCGCTCCGCGACCGTTGTTACCGACGGATTGCCCGCGCCGGATTTTTCCGCGCGCAGCGCTTCCCGCCATTTTTCAAGCGCCGCCGTCATGTCTTCCCAGGCGGTGCGGGAACCTCCGGCGCGGATTCCGGTTTTTTTCATGGGCGTTCAAGCAGACAGACGGCCTCGGCCTCGACCGCTCTGTTTTCTCCCACCGGTCCCAGACCTTCGCCGGTCTTTCCCTTTACGAAGACCGCGTCTAAAGGACATTCCAGCGCGGCGGCCAGAGCCTGGCGTATGTTTTCCCGCACGGGAAGCAGCCGGGGCTTTTCGCAGATTACCAGGCAGTCTATATTGACAAGGCGCCAGCCCCGGTCCCTGATCATGGCAAAGGCGTTCCGCAGCAGCACCATAGAATCGGCGTCCTTCCAGGCCGGATCGGAGGAAGGGAAGAGCGCCCCTATGTCCCCGAGTCCGGCGGCCCCCAGGAGGGCGTCGGTTACGGCGTGGGCCAGCACGTCGCCATCGGAATGCCCCAGTTCGCCGCGATCCGATTCCAGTTCAACACCGGCGAGCAGAAAACGCCGCCCCTTAATCAGCCGGTGAAGATCCCTCCCCAATCCTATTCTTGTCATATATGAAAGTTCTCCCTCATCGGGTTAAAGCCCGCGTCTCCAAATCTTCCGGGAAGGTAATTTTCCTGTTCACCGGATCTCCGGCAATAACCGCCACCGGTCCGCAAAATTCACCCCAGATTTCCGCGTCGTCGGTGTACTCGAAGCCGCCGCGTTCCTTTTCCGCGGCCTTTTCGTGGGCGGCGAGGATTTTCGGGAAGGGAAAACACTGGGGAGTCTGGGCGGTCAGCACCGACGAACGGCGGAGGTGCCGCCTGATAAAACCGGCCGCCGGAGGGTGCCGGCAGCCGCCGTTCCCGAAGCCTTCCCCGCATGATTCCCCGGAGGGTTCCAGTTCCTTGGGAGTCTCGGTAAGGGGAAGGGCCGGAATGACCGCCCCGTATAGCAGCGCCGCGTCCATGACCGCCCGGACAAGCGAGGCGGAAATCCATGGCCGGCTGCCGTCGTGAATGAGCACATAGCCGGGAGGGCGGGAAGTCCCGGCGGAAGCCGCGCCGCCTGACGCGGCCCGGCCGGGGGCAGCAAGCAGCGAAAGGGCGAGATGTACCGATTCCCGCCTGGTTCTGCCGCCGGGAACAAAAAAAATGCGCGGCCCGCCGCCGCCCGTATCCTGCGGCAGGGCCTTTCGGGCGGCGTATTCGCCGTTTTCCGGGCCGGCCGGTACGGTAATCACGATGCTTGTGATGCGGGCGTCCGATGTAAAAGCCGCCGCCGCCGCGCCCAGTACGGTAAGGGGTTTCCCGCTTCCGTCCTTTCGGCCGCCCAGGGAAGGGGGCAGGATGCGGTACTCTTTTTTAAGCGCCTCCAGTTCAGCATCCGTGGCCGAACCGGCGTCCACGTCCGAATCTCCCGATTTGGCCGAATCCCCGGATTCGGCCGAAGGCCGCGGAAAGGGTTCCGGGGAACGGCGCATGCGCGAGGAAGAACCGGCCGCGGTTATTACGGCCGAAAAAACGGCGTCTGTCTTTTCGGCCGGTGAACAAACGACGCGGGCATTTTCATGCTGTGAAAAAGAAGTCAACGGCGCTCCTGCATGAGGACATTAGAGTTGTTCAATAACTTCAGTTATTGAACAAATTCCGCTTCAAAACGCGATTTTGTAAAAATCGCAAGACTTGCAAGCTAACCGAAGGTTAGCTTGCAAGTCCATTATCAGCACGCCGCGGCTTTTTGGCAAGCGCCCCGTATTTAGCCGGAAGCGGGCGCGCAACATCCCGCAACAGATCCGTGAACGGCCGCACCGGGTTTATTCGAGGGGGGTCTAATACCCAAGAACCCGCCTTTCGGCGGGGGAGCCTTGGGGCGGTTCAATTTCCTGCCAATGATGGCGGGGTAGCAGACCCCCAGTATAAAATGAGAAAAGTCCGTAGGACTTT
The DNA here is from genome assembly GCA_031268385.1 of Treponema sp. GTDB lineage: Bacteria > Spirochaetota > Spirochaetia > Treponematales > Breznakiellaceae > JAIROE01. The sequence goes on from JAIRXH010000096.1 coordinate 5,717, forward strand.
TTCTTCTCGAACGAAGATACCCCGCCACAAACTCGTTTGCGCGCTCTGCGGCGGGGTTCTTCATTCGGCTTCAAGGCGGGCAAAGATCATGTTTTCAACTTCTTCCCTCGGCTTGCGCAGGGAATAGGAAATTTCGTCCTCAAGAAGTTTCAGCGCCGAATCGTAGAGTTTCCGCTCAAGTATGGGAAGTTCCTTTACCTTGCTCCGGTGGTAAAGAGAGCGGACTATGGCGGCAATGTCGGCAACGCTGCCTTTTTTAAGCAGATCAAGGTTCATCTGGTAGCGGAGTTTCCAGTCGGACGGTATGGGTTCGTAATCCTCACTTATGAGTTCCAGCGCCCTCTGCGCCTCGTCTCTGGGGACGATGGCCCGTATGCCGAGCTGCTTTGCCTTATCTACCGGCACCATGATGGTCATGTCGGAAACTTCAAGGTAAATGACATAGTAGGGGACTTTTTCTTTTTTGAATTCTTTTTCTTCAATGGCCTTGATAATTCCTACGCCCTGGCTGGGATAGACGACCTTTTGCTCAACCTGAAAGCTCTTCGCTTTGCTCATTGTATTACAATATACCACAAAAGAGGGAATTAGTCTACAAAGCGCCGGAAAATCAGCGGGCAAGGCCGAATGGATTGAGCTTTATTCCCCTGTCGTACACATCCGTCCCTTCGGCCTTTTTGAGGGTGTACACGGCGCCGTAAGTGGCCGGGGTCATGAGCGCCTCAACGCCGCATTTAAGGAGATAATTCGTCAGGACAAGGCTCGCAAAACTTTGCCAGGGAAAGACCCCGGCGGCCGAGGCCACAAAGACGAAGATCAGGCTGTCGACAAGCTCCCCGGCCAGGGTGGAGCCTATGGTCCTTATCCAGAGGAACTTTCCCTTCATGGCAACCTTCATGCGGGAAAGAAAGGCCGAATTGGTAAATTCCCCCGCCCAGTAACCAAGAAGGCTTGCCAGCGCGATACCGCCCGAGCTCATGCCGCCGAGAATGGCGTTGTAGGCGGCGCTTCCGGCGTATGATTCCCAGCCGGCTTCCCCGGGCAGAACGCGGAGTAAAAGAAACAGCAGGGATGAAAAGGCCAGACAGACAAAACCGGTCCAGATAACCCTGCGTGAAGCCCGGAAGCCGTACACTTCGGTCAATATATCCCCAAAAACATAGGACAGGGGAAAAAAGAGCGTTCCCCCGTCAAAGGCCATGCGGACTCCAAAGAGGGAAAAGCCCAAGTCGACAATTTTTGCCGAAGAGGCGACATTGCTGACCAGAAGAACGGCCACAAAAAGGGCCGTTACCGAATCGAGGTACCGGAACCGGAATTCCTGCCGCATAGAACCTAGGCCCACTTGATGAAGCCGGACCTGTAGGGGTGTACCAGCGCCGTATGTTTGGGCAGGATGCGTACCGTATGGCCCTGGAACCCCGTGTCGGAGGTTTCTATCCTGATCTGGTAAAGGTTCATGTTTCCCTCGTTGCCGGCCCACTTCATCTCGACCCGGCGGGCGTTTTGGATGTTGCTGGACTGGTTGGATACCGAACCGTGGTACAGTTCAACCAGAACTTCCTCCGGTCTGAGGGGCCCAAGATCGATGTAGGCGGTAACGGTAAGGGAATCGCCCCGCTGCATGACCGGTCTGGCGTTGGACTCGATTTTGTTGATTCGCAGCCCGTCCCAGCCCTGGCGCAGTTTGGCGAAATATGCCGCAAGCGATTTGGATTCAGCGTAATCATCCTTGACGATACGGCGGTAATTCTTGAGAGCCGGAAAATAAAAATTGTTGGAATAATCCATAAGCATGCGGTGGCTGGACATGGAATGACCTATGGCCTTCATGCAGGCTTTCATCCTCTTTATCCACTCGCGGGGAAGCCCGTCCCTGCCGCGCTGGTAGAACAGGGGAACGATGTCCCGCTCCAGAAGGTCGTAGAGGGCCTTGCTTTCAATATCATCCTGAAGCTGATCGTCGTGGTATTCTTCACCCTGTCCTATGGCCCAGCCAAGTTCGGGATTGTACGCCTCGTCCCACCAGCCGTCCAGAATGGAGCAGTTGAGTACACCGTTCATGGCGGCTTTCATTCCGCTGGTACCCGATGCTTCCATGGGCCTGCGGGGAGTATTGAGCCAGACATCGCCGCCCGAGGTCAGGTAGCGGGCCACGGTCATGTCGTAATTTTCGACGAACACGATACGGCTTGTCACATCGTACTTTTCGGCAAAGTGGATGATTTCACGGATAAGATCCTTGCCGGGCATGTCGTGGGGATGGGCCTTGCCGGCAAAGATAAGCTGCACGGGCCTGTCGTTATCCTTGACAAGGTTCAGCAGCCGCTCCGGGTCCCGCAGGAGGAGGTTTCCCCGTTTGTAGGTGGCAAAACGGCGGGCAAAACAGAGGGTCAGGGCATAGGGGGAAAGGGCGTCTTCGGCCTGCCGCATACGCCGTTCCACAGCGCCCGTCCTCCGGTAACGTTCCCTGATGCGGTCGCGGGCAAAGGCCACCAGCCGTTCCCGGCGCCGTTCGTGGGTACGCCAGAGTTCCTCGTCGGAAATACGGTCCATCCTGTCCCAGATAGCGAGATCGGTGGGTTCATCCTCAAAGCGGGGACCAAAGTAGCGGTCCAGCAGATCGGTCATGCCGCTTGAAACCCAGGTCCGGGGATGAACGCCGTTGGTCACGTGTCCTATGGGCACTTCTTCAAGGGGAAGATCGGGCCACAGATCCTTCCACATTTCCCGCGAAACTACACCGTGAAGGCGGGCCACGCCGTTGGCGTAGGCCGCCAGTTTCAGCGCAAGAACCGTCATGCAGTAGGTTTCATGATCGTCGTTGGTTCTGACGCGGCCCAGGCCTATGAAGTCCTTCCATGAAATTCCCAGAATCTGGGGCCACGAACGGAAATACTTTTCCATGAGGGCAAGATCAAACCGTTCGTTCCCCGCGGGAACCGGCGTATGGGTGGTAAAGATGTTCGTAGGCCAGACGGCTTCCCTGGCTTCGTCAAAGGTGAAGCTCTTTTCCGCCATGATCTCCCTGATGCGCTCCAGCCCCAAAAAGGCCGAATGCCCCTCGTTCATGTGGGTGGCGGCGGGGTTTATGCCCAGCGCGCGCAGGGCCCGTATGCCTCCTATGCCAAGAAGGATCTCCTGCTGAATGCGGGTTTCCTTGTCGCCGCCGTAGAGGGCCGCGGTAACGTTCCGTATGTCGGGGGCGTTTTCGGATATGTTGGTATCCAAAAGGTACAGGGAGGAACGGCCCACCTTCGCCTCCCAGATCTGGGCTATGGCCTGGCTGCCGGCAAGATCCACGGAAATCTTGATGGGATTCCCGCTCCTGTCAACCTTCCGCTCCACCGGCATGTTGTACCAGTCGTTTTCAGGGTAGCTTTCCTGCTGAAAACCGTCGGCGTTGAGCCTTTGGGTAAAATACCCCTGCCGGTAAAGGAGCCCCACGCCTACCAGCGGCAGCCCCATGTCCGACGCGGTCTTCATGTGATCTCCCGAAAGTATGCCCAAGCCGCCTGAATAAATGGGCAGGGACACATCCATACCGTATTCCATGGAAAAGTAGGCGACTACTTCCTTTCTGGGGCCGCGGTACCAGGTTTCACCCTTTCTGTACCGCTGAAAGTGTTCGTACACTTCCTTCAGCGCGGCAAGGTAAGAATCGTCCCCCGCCGCCTCGGCCAGCCTTTTTTGACTTACCATACCCAGCACCCGGATGGGGCTCTGTTGAGATTGCAGCCACAGTTCATAATCCAGCCTGATAAAAAGCTGGACCGCGTCAAAATTCCACGAAAGCCAAAGATTCCTGGCTATTTCTTCCAGCGGCTTCAGAACTCCGGGAAGTTTCGGCTTTACGGTATATGTTGAAATATTCATATTACAAGATTATGCCTGCGGGGAAATCGTGTCAACGCAGACCGAACTTTTCCGATAATTCTTTGATGTGGCTGCCTATGAAGATGGTACAATAGATGGTAAGGACCGCTCCTATGGTGATTCCCATGGGAAGCAGAAAGGAAAGATCCTGGGAAATGGCCAGTTTCGTAAAATTAAGGCTGAAAAAGGATGTCGAAAGTGAAAAAAACATCAGAATTCCCGTGATTATCCAGCTTCTAAAGGATACGCCCGCCTCTTCGGACATTCCTTCCCCGGCGTATTCCTCCTCGTATTCGTCCGCTTCCACCGGATCTTCCCGCAGAATACGGGCCATGACAGATTCCTCAAGGCCGGCGGGGGTAAAAAAACCATCGCGGAGGGCTTCCCGTGCGGCCGTGTAACGTTCCAGTTCCTGGCCGCAGCGGAGGCAGAAGAGGGCATGCAGCCGGATACGGATCCGCGCACAAAGGGGAGCGGAGTCGTCTCCGTCATATTCATAGACCATGTCCATTATTTCCCGGCAATTCATGGCATCCTCCTTATATATCGCCATCCGCAATTCCCGTGAGCCGTTCCCGAAGCAGTTTCTTGGCCCTGAATACATGGGATTTTATCGTATTAACCGGAATTCCGGTAATCGCTTCTATTTCCTGGTAGGATCTGTCGTAAAAAAAGAACATGTCCACACAGATCCGGTACCGTTCGGGAAGATCCTGCACGGCGTCCAGCACCGCAAGACGGGCGGCTTCCCGGATGACCTTTTGTTCCGGGTCATCCCCGCCGTTTCCCGGCTCTTCCGCAAGGCTCAGATATTCCCGTTTCCGGCTGAGCGCGTTGACGGCGGTATTGTAGGCGATGCGGTACAACCAGGTGGAAAACCGGGAGCGCCCCTCAAACCGGGCAAGACTGCGGAATGCCTTTAAAAATACATCCTGCACAAAATCGGCGGCATCCTCGGGATTCCTGAAAAAACTCATCCCCATCCTGAAAACAGCCTCTTCATGCCGTTTAACCAGAAGCCGAAACAGGTCTTTTTCGCCCCGGAGAACCCCGGCAACAATTATCTCTTCGTCCGGGTCTCCGTCTGTGCTCATGAGGCCGGGCTGTTCCGCTTGATCAGGTAATAGGCTACAAAGCCTATTCCGACGGCCAGGGGAATAATTCCCCCCAAAAGCCCGTAATTCAAGCCCTGCGCCAGGCTTAAAAAAATGGTCAGCGCCAGCCCTACGCCCAAAAGCAAAAGGCCTGCCAAAAGGCTGAACGAAAGGAGATCGAAATCGGGCCGGGTGTAATGACCCGCCTTGATAAGCAGGACCCTGCGCCGGTGATTCCACAAAAGGTAAAAGAAGATAACCGTGGCTCCCATGACGATGCCGACTATGGGGATAAGCGAAATGATAACCTGGGCGGGGTAGGAAAGTTGATCCATGGTTTACCTCCTTCACCTTACTATACTCCTTATCGGGATATTACGTCCAGTTTTGACCCCGCCTTTTCCATTCCGGTTGCGATTCATCCGGGGAAGGGAACACGGCCGGTAACACCGCCGCGCCTATTCCAGAACCAGAAAATCGCTGAAGTAGAGAATGCGGATCTTTCCCAGCCTGAGCGTTTCGTTAAAACGGTCAAGAAGTTCCACCTTGATCGTTTCCTCATCGGGATTTTCCAGTCTTCCGGGGGCAAGGGAAGAAAAATAACCGGCGGTAATTTCCCTGAGGACGGGCGTTCTGGCCGCAAGTTCCTCGGTAAAGGCCGTGTCCCCCGGAAAATAGGGAAAAGTGACGGAAAGAACGACCGTAGCGTTTCCGGCCGGAATGCGAAGGCGGCCCAAGCCTGAATAAACGGCTTCGTCGGCCTCTCCGGCCTCTCCGGCGGCGCCGGAGACGGCCGCGCTGCTGTTACCGGCGGCCGCGCTTTCGCCGAGAGTCAGAAGCGGGCGGGCGCCGCGCCCGCGGACAAGGCCCACCACCGTTCCGGCGGCAAGAATGACGCCAAGGATCAAAACGGCGGCAAGGAGAACATAGTAAAGGACGCGCAGTCCCGGCGAAGGCATCCCCGCAGATCTTTTCATTGTCCCCTTCATTATGCCACCTTTTTCGCCGAAGAAACAGGCCGAAGGCAATGCTGCGCCTTGCCTTCGGCGGGGGAGTTTTCGCGGTGCGAAAACTCCAAGGCGCGTGCCCAAAACCGCAGGTTTTGGGCACGCGAGAGGCCGAAGCGCCGCAAAACTCCGAAGCGCCGCCCTGACAGGCCTCTTTACATTCCCGCCCGTTGACATCTGTTTTATAACAGGAATATATTTTATACACCAAGCATTTCCCAAAACTGAAGTTTTGGAACAACCCCAGTGAAGCAAATTGATAAGAATTACGGAGGCGTCATGAAGAAGCCGGGGAATTCGAATGTCAGCATTCTGGTAAAAATAGCCGCCATATCATCAGGGTTTGTTTTTATAGCCGTCGTGGTACTTGCCTGGATCAGTATTACCAACATGAGGACCATAAGCCTGGAAACGGCGCTTATCATGGCGGAACATAAAGTGCGGGGAGATATCGCCTCTTTTCAAAACTGGATCAGGAACGATTACGGCGTCCTTTCCCTGAACGGGGGAACCCTGGTGGATCAGCGCGCCCAGACCCTTGCCGAACGCTACGATCTTGTGGACAAAATATCCGGGGAACTGGGTATTGTGGCCACTATTTTTGTAAAGGAAGGCAATGATTATAAACGCATCACTACCAGCATCCGGGACGCTTCCGGTCAAAGGGCGATTAACACCATGCTGGGAACTTCCAGCGCCGCGTACAATCCGGTCAATTCAGGAGAAACATTTGTCGGAGAAGTAAACATTCTGGGAAAGCCTTATGTGGCCGGATACCAGCCTGTTGTTGCGGACAATTCCAGTGATATAATCGGCATTCTTTTTGTCGGCATTGAAACAAGCGTCATAAGAGAAACCATCACCCAAAGGATATACTACCAGATACGCCTTGTAATTGGCGCGTCCCTCGTTTTGCTCATCGTCACCTCGCTTTTGAATGTCCTCGTGTTCAGGCGGATTATTGTCCGCCCCGTCCGCACCATCGTAAACGCGCTCAAGGATATTTCGGAGGGCGATCTTACCCGCCGCCTTTCGATAAAAAGCAGGGACGAAATTGGGGCTATGGCGGAATATTTTGATTATACCTTTGACAAGATCAAAACACTGGTGACGGTTATCAAACAGCAAAGCGCGTCGCTCCTGAACATCGGCAGCGCGCTGGCTTCCAACATGACCGAAAGCGCCGCCGCCGTGAATGAAATTGCCGCCCATATTCAGGGCATTAACGGACAGGTGATGAGCCAAAGCGCGGGCATTACAGAGACCAACGCGACTATGGAACAGATCAGCTCCAATCTTGGCAGCCTTAACGAGCATATAGAAAAACAGTCGTCCAGTGTTTCCCAGTCGTCGGCGGCTATTGAAGAAACGCTGGCCAATATTCAGTCTGTTACCCAGACGCTTATTAAAAACGACGATAACGTTACCGCCCTTGCGGCGGCGTCCGAAGCCGGACGTTCAAGCCTTCAGGAAATCGCGGCGGACATACAGGAAATAGCCCGTGAATCCGAAGGGCTCACGGAAATCAACTCGGTAATGCAAAACATCGCCAGCCAGACAAATCTGCTTTCCATGAA
>JAIRXH010000134.1 GCA_031268385.1 Treponema sp.
TCAATGTCTTCCTTGAAGGCGGAAGCGTTTCCCCCTTCAACACGGAAAAAATCACCGGGGAAAAAACCCGAGATGTTTTTCCACCGGGCGGACGGCTGATCCCACAGTACATCCGGGGAAGGCATGCCGGGAAACTGAATATAGATATAATTAACGGGTGGAATATTATTGTCGATTTTGGATAAAACATCGTTGTATTTTTCACAGAGATCAACCATCGTGTTCCAGTTGTGCTCTTCAAGAGGTTCATCATCCAGCAGTTTTCCCGGAACCAGAAGCCGGGCCTCCGCTATCAGATCGGCCAAACTTGACATGACTACTCCATTTCCAGGGTAACACCGGAACTGGCAAACAATGGTCCCCTGGCGTCGTATTTGCTTTTTACCGGGCTGATGACATCAATGACCGCGGTATCATAATCGGTTGGGGACGCGGGATGTTGCTTTCTGAGGTAAAGGATCTTGGCGGCGCCGGGGGCGCGGTTTACGATCAGGTTGATGTGAGTGAGCGCGTCTTCCAGAATGGTCTCGTACGAAAAAGAAAACTTTTCCCACCGGCGTATAATGTCTTCCCTGGTATGGCCGTCCGCCATGACAACGGCGTTCCGCTTTTCCCTGGGACTTCTGGAAAGTTTGTATCCGGGCGGGATGAGATACACGTCCTCGTCAATCAGGACGAAATCGGCATATTCCCCGGAGTCAAAATATTCTGAAAGATTCATGTCCGCGTTCCCACAAAATATTTTTTATAGGCTCCCTCGGCAAACTCGACGAAATCACGTTCCCATTCGTTTTTAAGATAATCGACAAGATCTTCGGCCGTCATGTTTTCAGTATTGTTCAGAGTAATATCGAAAACTGGAGCATAGACAATGCTGTCTTCCCGGTAATTTTTTACGCCCGCAGCCTTAAACAGGGAATCGATATTTTCCGCCGTGACCGGAAGGTAGAGTTCGGGAATGTTCGCCTCGGCGATAACGGCACGGGACCCGCCCGCGGTAAGAATGTCCGTTCCGCCTATACTCGGCATGAAGATTCCGCCCGCGGCAAGTTTTCGGGGCGGCGGCGGCAGGGGCTGGGGAATATAGGACGCCGGTTCGGGGGCGAGGCCCGCGACCGCCGCCTGTCCCGTGGCAATTCCGGCGGCCAGCGTATAGGCGGCGGCGCCGATATAGTCCATTCCGGCAATCGCTACCGCGGCCTTGACGACGCTCTCCGCCGCCTGCAGGGAAAGGGTCGTTATGGTGGATGCCTTTTCCCACCGGGCCTTCTGCCGGGCCGCCTCGGCGGCGGCGGCTCCGGCCGCGTTTTCCGTTGTTACCTGTGCGGCCGAAAATTCCCACTCCAGCTGATTCCGCTTGTTGAGCGCCTCGTTTTCCTGCCGCAATTGATCTTCCGCCCTCTTTTTGTCTTCCTGTTCCTTCTTTTTTTGTTCCGCCGCTTCCCGCTTCTTCTTTTTTTCCGCCTCAAGCTGTTTTTCCAGTTCCCGCAGTTTTTCAATGTTTGTTTCCATGGCGAAAGCGCCCTGAAGTTCCGCGATGGTCCGGCTGTACTGCCCCTGCTGTGCTTCATACATCCGTTCCTGATACTCCGCCTCCCGTTCCTCGTTCTCGCGGCGGTGTTCTTCCCGCATGTCGTTCAATTCCCCGTCAAGTTCGTTCAGTGTCGCGTTTTTTTGTTGTTCTATGGCCGCGAGCCGTTCGGCCGCCGCCTGGGCGTCACGTTCCGCCTGATTGTCGATAAGACCGCCGGCAATGTCCGCGATGCCCCGGACGGTATCACGGATAATGCCGGCTATACGGCTGAATTTTTCCGCGATTGCGCCGGCAACGGACTCCGCGGACGATTGTATTTCTTTTCCCGCCGCTTCCGTTTCGGCGGCGACTTCCTGTATCTGTCCCTTGAGGGCGTCGGCTCTGGCCTGATCGTCCGGGCTTTCGGATTTTCGCAGCCGTACATACTCTTCTTCAAGCGCCTTCTGTTTTTCAAGAAGGGAGTTGTACCGTTCCTGTAAGGCGTTTTTTTCCGTTTCCTTTTCGGTCTTTCCAAAAAGCCCCAGTTCCTTTTTGGCCCCGATTTCTTTATCAACGGCGTCAATGGTTTTTTGCGCGGTAGTGGATATTCGATCCAGATCAAAGGCCAGGAGCCGGCGGGAGGCTTCCTCTTCCCGCGCCAGCGCCTCCTGACGGCGGGTATCGGCCGCGGCCAATTCCCCGGTAACCGCCGCGAGCCGCCCCCGGATGGAAACGGCGGTTTCGCCGGAGACGTTCCCCTCTTCAAGTTTGATGTTGAGCGCGTCCTGTTCCCGGACAAGTTTTTCCGTGTTGGAAAGTTCTTCACCGGCGGCTTTCCGGGCCTCCTCCGCGATTTTTTTGAGGGCCTCATCAAGGGGGACGCCGTGTTGATCCGCGAAGGAAACCGCCGCGTCAATGGAAAGGACCGCCTGTTCGGACGAGAGTTCGGCAAGGCGCGTTCTGACGGCATCCAGCTGTTCCGAGATTTGGCCGTATCCTTCGGCGAGGGCCGACCGCAGGGACGCGTCCAGGGCCGCGGCCCATGAGACGCCTTCCTTCCGGGCGGCTACGTCTTCCTGAATAAAGGTTTCAAGAAGCGCAAGCCGTTTGGCCTGCCATTCAGCGTCAATGGCAAGGAGGTCTTCCCCGTTCCGCGCCGCCATTTCCTTTTGGATACGGTACGAATCGTCCAGTTCCCGAAGCCGCCTCCCCTGGGTTTTATCGTCGCCGGCGGGTTTTACCGGGCCGGGTTCGTCCGATTCGGTTGGGCCTGGTGTTTCAGCCGGGGTATTGAGCAGGTCAAGCTGGGCGCGGTCCGATTGTAATGTCCCCAGCTGTTTTCTAATTTCAAGGAGGCGGTCC
>JAIRXH010000149.1 GCA_031268385.1 Treponema sp.
GAGCTTCGCCTTGGGCCATTGACGAAACCTGCCGTTTTGGGCATACTGTAAGCCGGTATGCGAGAGGAGGATACATGAGCGCCACGATTAGGCTCAAGAAATTTGGAACAAAAAAACGCCCTTATTACCGTATTGTGGTCATGGACAAGCGGGATGCCCGCGACGGCCGGACCATTGAGGAACTGGGTTACTATCATCCCATCGAAAAAGAGGATAAACAGATCCTTTTTAACGAGGAGAAGGCAAAGGTATGGCTTGAAAAAGGGGCCGCGGTAAGCGATACGGTACGCAGAATCTTCAATAAAAAGAACCTTTCCGTAAGGTAAACCGGTTATCAGGATAGATTATGGAAAAAGATCTGGTTGAGTATATCGTCAAATCCCTGGTGGATGATCCCGGTTCCGTACAGGTGAACGTGGTGGAAGGTGAAAAATCCACCATCCTGGAACTTCGGGTGGCCCCGTCCGATATTGGCAAGGTCATAGGCAAACACGGCCGTATCGCCAAGGCCATACGCACGGTTCTCCAGGCGGCTACGGCAAGAAGCGGCAAACATACGGCGCTGGAAATTCTGGACTAATGTTCCCGTATGACCGGCCGTTTTGTGGTGGGCCTTGTGGGGGGCGCCTTTGGCCTTGAAGGTTTTGTCAAGGTAAAGTCCCTTTCGGGGGAAACCGGACACCTGCTCCGCCTCCGGTCCGCCGTCTTGAGGCTGCGCGGCGGTGAACGGGATGTCGAAATAGAAAAAAGCGTTCCGGTTTTTCCTTCGGTTGTGATGAAATTCCGCGGCGTACATACCCCGGAAGAAGCGGGAAAATTTGCCGGCGCTGAAATAATTACCGGACGGGAAAACGCGAGTCCCCTCAAACCCGGCGAGTACTATATTGAAGACTTGAAAGGGCTTGAGGTTGCGGCGGATGGCCGTGTCGTGGGGCATATTACCGGCGTTTTTGAGGGCGGCGGCGGTTATGTGGCCGAGATCCGGCTTGCGTCGGGCGATCTGAAGCTGGTTCCCTTCAGGGACGAATTTTTCGGTGAAATAGACGCCGAAGCGGGCAGGGCGGCGCTCCGCGACACATGGATTCTGGAATAATCCCATGAAATATACCGTGTTTACCCTTTTTCCTGAAATCATAAACGCCTATTTTGCCGCGTCCGTCATGGCAAAGGCGATAGACCGGGGCATTATAACGTACCGGACCGTCAATATCCGCGATTATGCCCTTGACAAACACAGGACCTGCGACGACGCCCCCTACGGCGGCGGTCCCGGCATGTTGATGCTTCCCGAACCGCTCGGCCGCGCTCTGGAGGCGGCGGGGGCTTCCAGAAAGACGCCGGGCGCCGCTGTTGTCTGTCTTTCACCGTCGGGACGGCTTTTTGACCAGGCCATGGCGCTGGAACTTGCCGGCCGGGACGAGCTTTTTCTTGTCTGCGGCCGTTATGAGGGCATCGATCAGCGGATCATCGATCTGTACGCCGATGAGGAAATTTCCGTCGGCGATTATGTGCTTTCCTCGGGAGAAATCGCCGCCCTGACGCTTATAGACGCGACATACCGGCTTGTTGACAGGGTCATTACCCCGGAATCCCTTGAGGAAGAGAGCTTTTCCGGGGGACTTCTTGAATATCCCCAGTATACACGCCCGGAAATATATGCTACACTCGAAGTTCCCGGTGTTTTGCTTTCCGGTCATCATGAGCAGATACGGCGCTGGCGTTTGAGGAAACGGGTGGAAAAAACGCTGGCCATGCGGCCGGAGCTTGTCCGCCGGGGCCGGGAGGCGGGAATTTTCGACGCTGAAACCGAAAGAATAATAGAAGACCTTGAGGCTCAAAGCCCAAAAGGCGCGGAGGAGTTTGGAAATGAATGAGATAAGGGCTATTGAAGCCTCCCAAATGAAAAAAAATCCCGGCAGTTTCAAGCCGGGCGATACGGTAAAGGTTCATTTCAAGATAGTTGAAGGCAAAAATGAACGTATCCAGATCTACGAAGGCCTTGTTATCGCCATAAAAAATTCCCGGATAGGCAGAACTTTTATGGTGCGGAAAAATTCTTACGGGGTCGGCGTTGAACGGGTCTTTCCCCTTCATTCTCCCCGCATTGTCAATGTGGAAGTTGTCAGGCCCGGTAAAGTCAGGCGGGCCAAATTGTACTACATCCGGGGGAAAGTCGGAAAGGGCGCCAGAATCAAGGAACTCATAGGCCGGAAGGCTGCCCACTTTTCGAAAACCGGTTCCGAACATGGCAGCATGGCCGAAACAACTCAGCCTTGATCTCCGCGGTCAGAAACGGACAAGGTTTTAACCGCGAAATTTCAGACAAAACAGATTTTCCGCATTTTGTATCCGCGCCGGCGGGCCGTGAGGTTGTTGACGCTCGGGCTTTACGCACAGATGCCCGGACGGTAAACGGCCCTTCCCTCCTGAATCTGGCCGCCGTTCTGGGGCTTCCCAGGGACAGGCTTTCGGCCTCCGTATTGTCCTTTTTCCGTTTTTTTTCCCTTCGCTTTGATCCCCTCCTTCTGGCGCGTATACGAAGCCGGGTTCTGGGAGCGCCGGAAACGGCCGCGCCGGCAGACGCGAACCCGGCGAAAGACACGGCCGGGTTCCGGGAAGATGTTCTGTTCCGTTCCCGCGAAGCTCTGTCCCTTGCCGCCGCCGCCGCCCTGAGCAAGGGGACAGAGCTTCACGGCGAAGCCCTGGAACGTTATGCCCGCGCCATGGATCCTGCTTTTCCCGGCCGGCGGCAGCCGGATGGAGATGGCCGTGAAAGTACCGGCGGGGGAAGCGCCGGCGGGGAATCTTCGTACGAATCACACGATTCGTACGAATCGCGTGATTCGTATGCGTCTCCGGGAAATTCCCGGGGCAGCGGCGGGGATGGGGAGGCGGATGTCCGGGAAGGGGTTTCCGCCCTGCAAAAGCGCGCGGCTTCAGGCGATCCCCTGCTTGATACCCTTAACCGCCTTCCCGGCCGTGACGGCAAACGGTGGATAGTCGTCCCCTTTGTCTTCGGGGCAGAGGAACAGTACCGCGTTACCCTTCGCCTCCTTGCCGGCCCGGATTTTCCGGACGGAAAAACGGACAGGGTGGAACGCATGGCCCTGGAAATTGCCGCCGAAAACGGGGAACGCTGGCTCTTTGCCGTGGATCGTCCCGAACGGCCCCTGGTTCCTCCGGATTCAGGCGGCGCGTCCGGCGGGAAACGCGGGCTCGAAGGGGCGCGGCTCAGTTTCGGCAGGCGGCCTTTTCCGGGAAACAGGGCGCTTTTGGCCATAAAAAAGGAACTTTCCGGGCTTTTGGGGCTTCCCTGTGATCAAATTTACCCCGAAAATGATGATTTTTTCTCCTTTTTTGCCCCGGATAGCAGGGATGATGTCTTGCTTTCCGTAAATAAGGAGGTGTAACATGAAAAAACGGAAAACCGCTTCCGCGTTGGCTTATAATAAAAGTAGGGATCCGGCGCCCCGTCTTCTTGTCAGGGGACGGGACAGGGAAGCTGAGCGTATCGTAGCCGCCGCGGAAAAAGCCGGAGTTGCTGTTGTTGAAGATGCCGCTCTGGCGGCCCTTTTGAATGCCGGCGTCAATCCCGGTGATTTTATTCCGGAGTGGTGTTGGGAAGCGGCGGCAAGAATACTGGCGTTTGTGTTTGAGAAGGACAAGAAAATACGATGAAAAAAATCGTGGTAAAAAATCTCCATCCCGGCATGATTTTTTCCGAACCGGTTTACATTGAAGATAACAATATTCTTGTTCCGGCCGGAGTGGAAATACGAAAGAAAGATATTGACCGGCTTATATCCTGGGGTATTGAAACCGTGGAAACCGAAGGCGAAGCTGTGGTCGTCTCCGGACAGAAGAAAGACGCGGCAGGCGGGGTAAAAGACGCGGCCGTAACGCCGCCATCCGGGGCGGCGGCCGGCGACGCGGGCAGGGCCGGACCGGGAGACCCCGCACAGCAGGAAAGTCCCGCACAAAAGGGCAGTCCCGCACAGCAGGGAAGTCCCGCACAAAAGGGCAGTCCTGGACAGCAGGATGCCGCGAAAAAGAACGCGCCCAACGCGCTTTCCCTTGCCGAAGTTCAGGAAAACAAGGGCGCCTACAAGATCTACATGGAGCTTATTGAACGGCTTGACGCGGTATTCAGCAATATTGCCGGGGGCGTTTCCGTGGAGGTAAGATCCATAGACAACATTACGACCCGGCTTCTGCAGGCGGTGCGTGATGAGCGGGACAGTTTTATAGGGTATATTCTGGGCGGGGAAGTAACGGGCCGCGAAATGGCGAAAAGTTCGGTCAACGCGGCCATACTTTCGGCGCTTATTGCCATGGAACTCAAAATTCCCAACCACAAGATTGCGCAGATCATCACGGGCGCGCTGCTCCACGATGTCGGGATGTTCCGGCTTCCCAGAGAAATTATCGACAAGCGGGGCGGCCTTTCCGACGCGGAACTGCAGCGCATGCAGGCTCATCCCCTCTACGCGTACAAGATCGTCTCCAAAACCCTCTTGTATCCCGATGAAGTAGGCATGGTGGCCCTTCAGCATCATGAACGGTGGGACGGCGAAGGCTATCCCCGCAGGCTCTCCGGTGAAGCCATCGATCTTGGGGCCAGAATCGTTTCCGTGGCGGACGCCTTTGAGGCCATGGTCAGCCAGAAGTCCTACCGTAATTCCATGGTTGGTTATCAGGCTATGAAGAACCTCCTTTCGGACAATTCCCGCCGTTTTGATCCCGATGTTCTCAAGGCCTTTATTCAGACCATGGGAATATACCCCATCGGTTCCATCATACTCCTCAACAACGGCGCGCTGGCGCGCGTTATCGAGGTTCAGGGAGACGCCCCCTTAAGGCCGAAGATCCGCATTCTCGCGGATGAATTCGGCAAGGTGTACAAGCAGGACGAGGGAGATATTATCGATCTTTTGACGGAGAAAAGCCTCTTTATTGCCAAGGCTCTGGACCCCAGGGAACTTGCCAAAAAGAATGCCACATAATTCCGGCAGGGGGCGGGCCGGAGAGGAACGGGCGGCGGTTTTTCTGGAGGGCAAGGGCATGAAAATACTTGCCCGCAATCTCCGTTCCAGCCGGGGAGAGGCCGACATTGTCGCCCTGGACGGCGGCACGGTGGTTTTTGTCGAGGTAAAAACATGGTCCGCCTACGGCATTGAAGAACTCCGTTACGGGGTAAACCGTGAAAAACAGCGGCGTATCATAGAAACAGCTAAGTATTTTCTTTTATCCCATCGAGAATATAAGGGTATGGCCATTCGTTTTGATGTTGTTTTTATAGGGCTCGAGGGCATTACCCATCTTGTGTCAGCCTTCACGGAGTGTGTATGATGATGGCGGCGAAGGGTCCGCCGGATGCGGCCCCGGCGGAATCCGGCCCGGACACCAGATCCTTCGATGTGGAACATCTGCGGAACAAGATACATGACAATGACTATCTGTCCGAAGCAATACAGCGTATTGCCCTTGTATTAAGCAACGAACTTCTGGATATTTCCCATGGAGGGGTTTTTCATGAATGGCAGCGAAAGAGGCGGTAACCGCCGCTCTTCCCGGCGCAGGCGGAGGGATAACGAGAGCTGGCAGGGCCACAGGGAAAAGAAGGACGATTCCCGTCCGGGGCAGCTCGAAAAAAAACGCGGCGGTTTCTTCGAAAGGCCCCGGTGGACGGCCCCCGAAATTCCCCAGGAGCCCATTCCGGTTCCCGACTGCCCCTGGTGCGGCAAGCCCATCAAGGATCTTTCCGCCGCCCTCGAGGACAGGGAGTCGGGCCTGGCCGTGCATTTTGACTGCGTTATCGAACGCGTGGCGGAGAGGGAGGGAGAATCGCTGGAGCCGGGGGACACGGTGGCATATATCGGAGGCGGACGTTTTGGCGTGGTTCACTTCAACAGTTCTTCCGGCGCGAAGAGTTTCAAGATAAGGAAGATCATGGAATGGGAGGACAAGGAAAACCGCGCTGAATGGCGAAAAACCGTCAGCGACCATTTTTCGACGACCTGATGAAAGAAGAGAAAAACATACAAGAGACCGAAAAAGATTTTCTGGAAAATCCCAAAGTAATAAAGAATTATTCTTTTCTTCAGGAATTGGGCGTATTCAAATTTATTGACGAGCTTAACCGGGAAATACAAAACTACCGGAGCCTTTTGCAGGGCGGGCTGGATGTTTTTAACCGTACCAGCATAGACGACATTATGGACGCGACGGTTTTTCAGATATCGGATCATTTTCTTCCGTCGTTTATTTCCTTTCTCTGGAAGCCCATACAGAACAGGGACGACATTATCATCCGCAGTTACCGGAATTACAAGAAGGTCGATCTTCATCTGAATGTGGACAGCATTGCCCCCTTCGAATCGTTTTTTCAGCAGTACCCCAAACCCATCAACTTTGAGCTTTTTTCCTACGAGATGAAGAACGAGGAAGCCACGAAGTCTTTCGGCGAAATAGAGCCCGAATTGATGATCCCCATTCTGGGGCCCTTTGGCCTTTACGGCATCATTGTTGTGGGAAAGAAAATTCTGGAGGATGAATACGCCCCACGGGAGCTGGTTTTTTTGCAGCAGCTTATGTCCTTTGTGTCGCAGGCGATCAAGAACCACCTTCATTACGAACATTCCCTTAGAGATGTCAAGACGGGCCTTTTTAACCACGGTTTTTTCATGATCCGGCTTAACGAGGAACTGGCCCGTTCCCGGCGGTCCGGCTGCGCGTCTTCCATCATCGTCATGGATGTGGACAAATTCAAACTGTTCAACGACACCTACGGCCACCTTGCCGGGGACCGGGTTCTGGAGTCGCTTGCCCTTACGCTCAAGCAGGGGGTCAGGGAAGAAGATGTCCCCTCCCGCTTTGGCGGCGAGGAATTTACGGTCCTGCTTCCCAATACCGACCGGGATACCGCCTGGATGGTGTGCGAACGCCTGCGGAACGCCGTGGCGGCGATGAAGGTTCCCTGGGAGCCGCCCCTGCCGCAGGTTACCATCAGTTTGGGGCTTTACACCTTTGACGAGCGGAGCGGCATAGACGCCGAAGAAGTCATACACCGCGCCGACGAGGCCCTGTACCTTTCCAAGGAACGGGGCAGAAACCGTTCCACCATGTGGGGTTCGGGCCTTCTTTTCAGAATACAGTACGGCAGGAAAGAAACGGTACAAACTCCGGGATGAAAGGACACCATATAAAATTTCCTTGGGGTCCTGGGCCGAAGGCGAAGCTTTGCTTCGCCTTCGGCTGGGGAGTTTTACGGCGGCTGTGCGGGGTTCCAGGGCTGCGCGTAGTTTGGATGCCGTAAAACTCCAGGGGCGCGTTGCGGAGGACGCTTTTCCCCCTGCCACCCCACCGGGAAATTACCGGGTGTCCGGGTGAAGGCGAAGCTCTGCTTCACCTTCACCTGAGGAGTTTTACGGCGGCTGCGCGGGGTTCCATGGCTGCGCGAAGTTTGGATGCCGTAAAACTCCAGGGGCGCGTTGCGTGGAGTTTTGCGGCTCTTCCCGATTGTTTGCGGGCTGAAAAGAGGCCCGTAAAAGTGACAGGGGCGAAAGGCGAAGCTTCACTTCGCCTTTCGCTAAGGACCCCCAGGCGGATTTTACAGGCCTCTTTTCCTTCTTCGACTTGGCGGTGAATTTCCTCTTCCTTCCTAAACTTCTTCGACTTCTTCGACTTGGTGGTGAATTTCCTCTTCCGTCCGTTCTTCCGTCTGTGAGGTCCGTGGTTAATCCTCTTCCTGGCGGTTACATTCTTCCGTCCGTTCCGGTTATACTAAGCGCATGACAGGCATTATAGGCGCCATGGAGGACGAAGTCGTCCTCCTTAAGGAAGCAATGACCGGCGTGGAAATAACCCGCGCCGCGGACTTTGAATTTTATTCGGGAAAAATCGAAGGGAAGGCGGCGGTCCTCCTCCGTTCCGGCATAGGCAAGGTGAACGCGGCCGTGGGCTGTACCCTGCTCGTTGACCGTTTTGGGCCGGATCTGGTGATCAACACCGGTTCCGCGGGCGGCATAGATCCCTCGCTTGCCATTGGAGACGCGATCATATCCGACGGGCTCCTGTACTATGACGCCGATGTAACGGGCTTTGACTATGAGCCCGGCCAGATCCCCGGTATGCCGGCCGTTTTTACGGCGCCGCCCAGGCTGGCGCTCGAAGCCGAACAGGCGGTGGACGAGCTTGTGCGGGAAGGGACGCTGCCTCCGGGTTTCCGCCATGTCCGGGGCGTCATAGGTTCAGGCGATGTGTTCGTGCACACAAGCGAACGGGTCGCCTCCATACGCGCGGCTTTTCCCGCCGTGCGGGCTGTGGAAATGGAGGGGGCCGCCATTGCCCAGACCTGTTTTCTCCTGAAAATCCCCGCCCTTATTATCAGGGCCGTGTCGGATATCGCCGGGGTCCAGTCTCCCGTAAGTTTCGGGCAGTTCCTTCCGGTTGCCTCGAAACATTCGGCGGAAATTGTACGCAGGATGATACGGAACGGCCGCTAAAAGCCGTTCTGTTCACATAAAAAGGAGTGTCTGTTATGGAAAAAATTGCCAGTTTTCGGGTTGATCATCTGCGGCTGAAGCGCGGAGTCTTTGTGTCCCGAAGGGATCGTTTCGGCAGTACGATACTGACCACCTTCGATCTCCGTTTCAGGGAACCCAATAACGAACCGGTGATCGATCAGCCCGCCCTGCACACCATTGAGCATCTTGGGGCGACGTTCCTTCGTTCACATGGGGAATGGGGGCCCCGGACGGTGTATTTTGGCCCCATGGGCTGCCGCACCGGCTTCTATCTTATCCTTGAAGGCGAACTTGAATCGCCTGAAATTCTTCCCCTCCTGCGGGAAATGCTTGACTGGATTGAGCGGTTTGAAGGGGACATTCCCGGCGCGGCTCCCTCGGAATGCGGCAACTGGCGCGAGCAGAACCTGGACATGGCCAAATGGGAAGGACGCCGCTACGCCGAAGTGGTGAAGAGTCCGCAGAGGGAAAACCTTGTCTATCCTGAATAAGCGCCGCGTAAACGGCTGACGGGGAAAAGCGGTGCGCCATGATCGCCGGTATGCGCTGGGCCTTGATATAGGGGGGACAAAGACGGCCCTTTCCCTCTGGCGCTGTCCGCCGTCCGGCGGGCCGGACGCTGTTTTGGATCTTTCGCGGGGGGGAAGCCTTGTAAAGAAGGCGGGTTTTCCCACCGAAGGCGGCCCCCACAGGGTGCTGGAAAAGGCGGCGGCGCTTGCCGGTGACTTGATGGAGGAAGCCGCCTTGGACGGATCCTCCGTGTCTTCGCTTGGCATAAGCTGCGGCGGTCCTCTGGACAGCCGGCGGGGCCTTATTCTTTCCCCGCCGAATCTGCCGGGCTGGGACGAGGTTCCCGTTACGGCGCTCCTGGGCAAAGAAACCGGCCTTCCCTGTTTTCTGGAAAACGACGCCAACGCCTGCGCCCTTGCCGAATGGTACTGGGGCGCGGGCCGGGGCTGCTCGGATATGGCGTTTTTGACCTTTGGCACCGGCCTTGGCTGCGGGCTGATTCTTGACGGCAGGCTGTACCGGGGCTCTGGCGATCTTGCGGGTGAAGTAGGGCATATCAGAATTGCCGAAGACGGGCCCGAAGGCTACGGCAAACGCGGTTCCTGGGAAGGCTACTGTTCGGGCGGCGGCATAAGCCGCATGTACGCCGAATTGACGGGGCGCGGCGAAACGGGAAAATATGTCTGCGAAGCCGCCGGGCGGGGCGAGGCCGAAGCCCTGGAGGTTATCAAAAAAAGCGCCTTTTATCTTGGCAGGGGACTTTCCCTTCTTGTCGACATACTCAATGTGCGCCGTATCGTCATAGGCAGCATCTTTGCCCGCAGTGAATCCCTTTTTAGACCGATCATGGAAAAAGTGATAGAGGAAGAGGCCCTTGGCGCGGCGCGGAAACAGTGCGAAATACTGCCCGCGGAGCTCGGGGAATGTCTTGGCGATATGGCCGCGCTGGGCGTCGCCATTAACGGACTTCGGAAAACGGAGGAGCTTCCATGAACAGCGGTATAAACGCCAAGTGGATAGAAACATGCCGGGACGAGCTGGTTGAACGGTACCCCGTGCTGAAACCCCTTTCGGAGGATTTTTGCGGGGCCGCCCGCCTCCTTGCCGGGGCGTATGCCGGCGGCGGGAAACTGCTCGTGTGCGGAAACGGCGGAAGCGCCGCCGACGCCGATCATATAGTCGGGGAGTTGATGAAGAGTTTTGCCGTTCCCCGGCCCCTTCCCGGCGCGTTACAACAGAAGATTGCGCAGGTCGAACCCGAAACGGGAGGGTACATCGCTGGCCGCCTTCAAAGGGGATACCCCGCCATAGCCCTGACCCAGCACAGCGCCCTCATTTCGGCCTATGCCAACGACGAGGATCCTTCCCTTGTGTATGCCCAGCAGGTCGCCGGATACGGAATGCCGGGCGATGTGTTCCTGGGAATCTCCACCTCCGGCAATTCCCGGAACGTCGTATTTGCGGCCCTTACCGCGAAGGCGCTGGGCCTGACGGTTCTGGGCCTGACGGGAGAGGGCGGAGGAAAGCTCCGGGCGTACTGCGATGTGTGTCTTGCCGTTCCCGCAAAAGAGACATACCAGGTTCAGGAGCTGCACCTTCCGGTGTATCACTGCCTCTGTCTCGCGGTGGAAAAAACCCTCACGCCGTTCAATGTCCAAGGAGCTTGTTAAAACCCGGTTATGTTGCGGACAGACATTGATTAATCGCTGAAAACATCTGTTTTTTTTTCATATTTCTTTCTTTCTGGTGTTGCCATTTTCCCGCCGCATTGTTATATTGTTACTGAACGGTCGTTAACTTGCTAATTTTACCGGCCGTATAACAAATGACACAGCAGGATATAGTTGAGACCGCTTTCCGGGTATGGGGACGGAATTTTTATCTTGATACCAGTCTCTCTTTTCTTGCCAGGGAACTGGGAGTAAGCAAGACCGCAATCTACCGGCATTTCAGGGATAAACAGGCTTTAAAGGACGCCATGCATCAGCGTTTTTTTGATCGTTACGCGGATTACATCAGGGATGATTTTGTCAGGGCGTCCGCCGCCGGGGACGACGCGGAGAGTTTTTCCCTCGTGCTCCGGGTACAGGCGGAATACTTTGCCAGAAATCCCTGGGAATTCGTCTTTTGCCTTGCCGAAGTTTACAGCGACCGTGAACCGGAGAAAATGATGGAGCAGCTCCTCAAACGCGGCATTGACATGCTGAGCCACCGGCGCGCCGCCAAATATTCGGAGGGGTATCCTTCGCTTACACAGATGGTAACCGCCTCCCTTATTTTCTGGATTGCCTGTTTTCACAAACGTAACAGCAAAGACGCCTCCGTTCTGAATGAAAACCCCGGCGAGGACGAGATAAAGGGCCTTGTCGCCTTTGTGGAGAACGTTATAACAGGCGGGCTGGGACTGAAAAAGGAAAAGACGGAAAAACTCGACTTTGAATCCCTTGAAACATCCGCCGGTTTCCGTGACATCGGAAATATCGAGAACGGAACCCTCTTCAAGGCCGTCGCCGAAGCGGTGGCCGAGGCGGGCCCCTGGAATGTGTCCATGGATATGGTGGCCCGCCGTTCGGGGCTTTCAAAAAGCAGTCTCTACGGTCACTTCAGAAACAGACAGGATATGCTCCGCCGGCTTTTTGTGACCGAATTTACCCACATTGCCAAATTTGCCCGTGAGGGAATAGAGTTGTCGGCCGTTCCCGAGGAACAGTTGTACTTGGGACTTTTTTCCATTGTCTCTTATCTGCGGCAGCGGCCCGAGATCCTTGTCGCGATCAGCTGGATTCGTACCCGCCGGCTTAACCTGGGCCGTCACGCTTCGTACCGGTCTTTTCAGGTTTTTGAGACCATCAGGTTTGATCTTCGCCAGGACTGGGAAAAAGTACCGGCAAAAACAATATCTCACTGGCTTACGTTTCTTGTTGTGAATATCCTTATGCATTTTTCAGAAGGAATGAATTTCGCGGGCTTCCCCAACGAAAACATCAGGATATTGTATCGTTTTGTTACTTTGGGGGTAAAAGGTTTTTAAACAATTATGAAAAGAACGTATGATGCTTTCAATCGCGGCGGGCGGTTAAACGGAAGGAGATCTATGATGATTCAACACGCGCCCTGTACATCCCCGGCAGGTATCCGGCCGGCGCTGGGTCTTTTGCTGGGCCTGCTTGTTTCCGCTTCTCCGGCGGCCCAAACGGCGGGAAACGGGGAGAGTCCGGCCCGGCCGCCTGTTGTACGGCTCAGCCCGGATGAGGCGGTCGAGATGGCGGTAAAAAACAACCTCAGTCTGGAATCGGCCTCCGTTACGCTGGATACCCTGAGGCGGAAATCGGATCTGGTGTGGAACCAGTTTCTGCCGGATATAAGCGCGAACGGAACGCTTTCCAAAGGACTGGGGGTGTTTACAACGCCGGCCACCCGGCTGCAGGGGAGCGTAGCCGCGTCCCTTACCTTAAGCGCCGCCCTTGTTGCCGGCGTCACGTCCATACGGCAGGATTACGAGGCGGGGCTTGTCACCTTTGAAAAGGCCCGTGTGCAGATGGAGCGGGATATACGGAAGTTGTACAACAACATGCTCCTTCTGGAAGAAAACATAGCGATGCTGCGGGGCAGTTTTGCCGCGGCGCAGCAGCGGGAACAGATGGCCGGTGAAAATTACCGGGCGGGACTTGTTCCCGAGCTTTCCTGGCTTCAGGCCCGCGTGTCTATGGAAAACATGAGGCCTTCCATCGATCAGGTGGAAAACCAGTACAGAACCGGCCTGGCGGGCTTCGCCATACAGCTGGGGCTTCCCTACGATACACAGTTCGAGCTGGTTCCCGTGGAAAAAGAGCTTGACTTTATTCCCCTTGATACCGCGGAGCTTATCGCACAGGCCGCTTCGGGAAACATGGACATTTATGAACTGCAGCGGAACATTATCGCCCTGAAAAGCCGCCGGCGGGCAATGGCCCTGCAGCTCTGGACGCCCTATCTTACACTGGGCTGGAATTATTCTCCGAACTTTCTCGCGGACCCCTGGAAAAACAGCTGGGCCGACGGAAAAAGCTGGCTCAAGGGAGGATCTTCCTTTTCCATAACGCTGGGTATAAGCGTCAACAGTCTCTTTCCCTTTACCAAGGAAGGGCAGGGGCTCAAGGATCTTGACAACAGCGTGCGGGATCTCACTATCAAACTTGCCCAGGTAATGCACGGAACGGAACTGGATGTTTACAGTACCGTCCTTTCGCTGGACAGGATCAGGACTACGGCAATGGCCCAGCGGATGACGGTGGACCTCGCGGACCAGTCCTACCGGCTTACCGAGGAAGCTTACCGGGCGGGTCTGCAGGATTTTCTTGAAGTGCAGAACGCGGAAGTTTCCCTGCGGCAGGCCAGGGTGCAGATGCTGGAACATCAGTTCAATTATCTTAATGGTCTTATTGATCTTGAATATGCAACCGGGGTTCCCTTCGGAACCCTGAGTTCCCGGGAAGAAGGCTCCGCGGGAACCGAAGGGAGGAACTAGAATGAAAATGAGCATCAAAGAAACGCGGGTCAAAAAAAGACGGCCGGAAAAAACGCGGAGGCTCCGGGGCGGTTCCGCCGTGCTGGCCGGAATGTGCGCGCTGCTTCTTTTTTCGGGTTGTGAGCGGATCAAGGAAGCTTACGGCAAACTAAGCGGCGCTCCCGCGGCAGGCGCCCCGGTCGAGGCGCCGATTTTTGCGGTGAATACCACTCCGGCGGTACAGGGCCAGATTCGGGACTATATAGCCCTTTCGGGAGACATTGTCGCCGGTTCCACGGTGGATACCTACTCCGATGCGGCGGGAAAGGTGACGCAGGTCTATGTGACGGTCGGCGACCGGATAAACCGGGGAGCCCCCATCGCGGCGGTTGATCCTTCCAAACCGGGGATGAATTATGTTCCCGGCATAGCCCGCGCCCCCATTTCGGGGATCGTGACAAGCCTTCCCGCGCAGGTGGGAATGACGATAAGCCAGACAATGCCCCTTGCCCGCATTGCCGGCGGTTCGGCCCTGGAAATCGAACTGTATGTGGCGGAGCGCTTCATCTCCAAAATAGCCCTGCGCCAGCCCTGCGAAATTACCCTTGACGCCTGGCCCGGTGAAACATTCCGGGGCAGCGTTACCGAGATAGCCCCCACGGTGGACCCGGCTTCCCGTACCATGGAAGTCAAGGTGAACGTGGAAAATCCCGGCTCGAAACTCAAGGCGGGCATGTTTGCCAAGGTGCGGCTTATCACCGAGGAAAAGGAAAATATCGTCAAGATTCCCTCGTCCGCCATGATACAGCGTTTTGGTGAAATCTATGTGTTCATCGTGGAGGCGGACGGCGCCGATTCAAAAAACGGCATTGCCCGCCGGAGGATTATCACTCCGGGGATTCTCATAGATAATATACTTGAAGTACAGGCCGGGCTGGGGTCCGGCGAAGAAGTTATCATCAGGGGTCAGTCTCTGCTTGAAGACGGCGCCCGCGTGAATATCATCGAACGCGTTCAGTCTCTGGCTGCCAATTAAAGGGGGTTACCATGAGTTTTGCCAGATCCGCGGTCTCACGGCCAACGACGATTTTTATTATTTTTGCCCTCCTTATCGGGCTGGGGATCTTCGCCATGGTGAATCTTCCCATCGATCTTTTGCCCGAGATAAACCCCCCCTATCTGGTAGTCTACACGGCGTATGAGGGGGCGGGTCCCGAGGAGGTCGAGCGTTCGGTAACCCGTACCCTGGAGTCGGCTCTTTCCAGCGTTTCCAGCCTTGAGGAGGTGACATCCACTTCTTCCAAGGGAAGCAGCATGGTGATCATGGAGTTTACCTACGGGACCGACCTTGCGGACGCGTCCAATTCCGTCCGCGACGCCCTGGAACGGGTGCGGAACTACATGCCCACAGGCGCGGATACTCCGCTTATTTTCAAATTCGATCCTTCCATGATGCCCATCATGGGGCTTATGGTCACCGGCAGCCGCAACCCTGAGGAACTGCGGGAACTTATCGAGGATACGATTATTCCCCGTGTCGAGCAGACCCCCGGTGTTGCCACCGCCTCGGTAAACGGCGGCCGGGAAAAGATTGTCCGCATAGAGATACCCCAGAGCCGGCTTGAAGCCTACGGCCTTACGATAACCCAGATACAGCAGATGCTGGCCGCCCAGAACATGCAGACCGCCGCAGGCAGCATTACCGAAGGAGACCTTTCCTATCTGCTTACCACCATGGGGGAATATACCTCGCTGGACGAGATACGAAACACGGTTATCTCTTACAAGGGCGGCGGCGCGACAGCCGCGGGCGTTGAAATGCCCCGCAGCGTGTATCTGCGGGATCTTGCCAATGTGTTTGAGGGCTTCAAGGATGAAACCAGCACGGTATATGTAAACGGCCAGTCTGCGGTAATGATGATGGTGCAGAAGCAGAGCGGAAAGAATTCCGTACAGACCGCGAGGGATCTCCGGGCACGCCTGGAACGGATGACCCGCGAGCTTCCCCCCGACATCAAGATAACCGAAATTTTCAACGGTACCGATCAAATCGAAAATTCTCTGAACGAGGTTGTTTCAACCGCCCTTTCGGGGGGCTTGCTGGCAATTCTGATACTCTTTGTCTTCCTCCGTTCCCTGAAACCCACGCTTATCATAGGGATCAGCATTCCCGTTTCCATCGTCGTTACCCTGCTCCTCATGTACTTTTGCGGGCTTACCCTCAACCTC
The DNA here is from genome assembly GCA_031268385.1 of Treponema sp. Taxonomy (GTDB): domain Bacteria; phylum Spirochaetota; class Spirochaetia; order Treponematales; family Breznakiellaceae; genus JAIROE01. The sequence goes on from JAIRXH010000149.1 coordinate 15,751, forward strand.
ATGACCATGGCGGGGCTTGTGCTGGGGATAGGGATGCTGGTGGACAATTCCATTGTTATTCTGGAAAACATCTACCATTACCGTGAAAAGGGCGCCAAGCTGACCACCGCCTCGGTGCTGGGAACCACCGAAATGATAGTGGCGATTACGGCGTCCACCCTTACGACGATCTGCGTATTTGCCCCTCTCGTTGCCTTCAAGGGGCTTCTGGAAATGGCGGGGGAAATCTTTTCCGGGCTGGCCTTCACGGTGGTTATTTCCCTTACCATATCGCTTGTTACCGCGATATTCCTTGTGCCCGTGCTTTCAAGCCATTATCTGCCGCTTGTAACCCGGAAACAGAAACCCGTGGGCGGTTTCCTTGGGGTCATAGACCGGGGTTTCGAGAAATTCTTTGCCGCCCTGGACAATGCCTACCGCAGAGCGGTAGGCTGGGTGCTGAAGCATAAACTTGTTGTCGTCGGTTTTCTGGCCATCCTCCTTGCCGGAAGCATCTTCCTTATCCCCGTTATCGGCTGGGTGTTCATGCCGACGCAGGCGCAGGACAATGTGGTTGTCAACGCCGATCTTCCCATGGGTACGCCGCTGGCCGAAACCGAGGCGGTTCTGCGGCAGCTGGAGGACGTGGTTAAAAGGGAACTGGACGAAAAGAGCTACCAGCGGATCGTTATTAACGCCGGCGGCGGCGGTATGCTGCGGGCCAATTCCAGCAATTCAGGTTCGGTACGCATTACCCTTCCGGAATTCAAGGACCGGATCTATACCGATGAAGACATCAAAGCAAAGGTCCGCACCCACTTCAACGAATTTCCCGGCGTGTCGTTCAGATTCTCAGGCGGTTTTGGCGGTATGGGCAACAGTAATCCCGTCGATATTGTCCTTCGCACCGATAACCTGGTCAAGGGAAAAGTCATGGCGGAAAAAATAGCCGGCCTTCTTTCGGCGAACATTCCGGAAATAACCGAGCCGCAGGTTGACCTTAAAGACGGGCTTCCGCAGATAGAAATTGTTCTTGACCGCGAAAAAATGTACGCCCTGGGCCTGAGCGCCTACACGGTGGGGAACGAGATAAAGGCCGCGGTGGACGGCGTTACCGCCACCAGGTACAAATCGGGCGGCCACGATTACGACGTGGTGCTTATCCTGGCCGAGGCGGACAGGAGCACGCGGCCGGCGCTGGATCACATTTTTGTCAACAGCCAGGTTGGGGGCAGAATTCCCCTTTCAAGTTTTGCCTCCTACCGGGAAGGAACCGGACCCCTTACCATCAGCCGCGAGAATCAGGGCAGGGTGATCCACATTACCGCCGGAGCGAAACCGGGGGCCAAAATCAATGTTCTTGAATCCAGAGTGCGCGAACTTGTAACAAGGGAAATTCCCTCGGAAGATGACGTGATCATCGAATACGCCGGGGACAACGCGGAAATGATGAAAATGATGAGAAACTTCATACTTATCTGCGTAGTGGCGCTGTGTCTTGTATTCGGCGTCATGGCGTGCCTCTTTGAATCCTTCAGGGATCCTTTTATCATCATCTTTACAATTCCCCTTTCGGTCATAGGCATTGTGGCCATCTACCTTATTACCGGGGAGCCTTTCAACATTCTTACCGCCGTGGGGCTTCTTGTGCTGCTGGGCGTTATCGTGAATAACGGCATAGTCCTTGTGGACTACACCAACCTTCTGCGCAAGCGCGGCTACTCGCTGTACGACGCCTGCGTGGAGGCCGCCGGCAACCGCCTGCGCCCCATTCTTATGACCACCCTTACCACGATACTGGGGCTTGTGCCCATGGCGTTTATCCCCGGCGAAGGATCGGAGATGGTAGCCCCCATAGGCAAGACCGTCCTTGGGGGGCTTTCTTTCGGCACCCTTATGACGCTGTTCCTTATGCCCGTCATCTACTATATTTTCAACAAGCATTCCGATGAACGGGATGCCAGGGCCCAGGTAAGGCGTGAAGAGATAGCCTTGGGAATGTCAAGAAAGGCGCGGAAAAAGGCCGAAGCCGAAGCGGAGGCTGACGCCGGTTCAGCCGGAATTGCTTCGGTGGGCGGTGCGCTTGCGGCGGATTCCGCCGGAGAGGGATTATGATACGGGTTGAAATAGTCGCGAACCACTCTGTGGAAGAAAACATCATTGACGCGCTCAAGACCGAAGGCGCCGGTAAATACTACACCAAGTACCCTTCCGTATTTGGCACCGGCTCCTCCGGCCCGCGCATGGGCGACGCCATCTGGCCGGAGATAAACTTTGCCATGGTTATCTGGTGCGAAGAAGACGAGGCGCGCGCCATAGCCCGGGCGGTGGAACGGGTCAAACAGCAGTTTCCCGATGAGGGAATCAAGGTCTTTGGCGTCTCCTCTTCGGATTAACCGGGGACAGGCGCGGACCTTGCGAATGGGATCGGAAGAATAACCGTGAAGCGATCCACTCTGCGGATAGCGCCTCACGGACTACATGAACCTCATGGACAAGGGCGAAAATTCGGAGCAGGGCTCCGGATTTTCGCTTGGGAGTTTTTGCGTAGCAAAAACTCCAGGGATCACAATGAATTCCGGCGCCAGGCGCCCTTGCGCCTCCAGGCCGCGCCGCTTCCGGGAATGTAATCATCAGCCCTGCTGTTCCTCCTTTGTGGTTTTGTACTATCGCGGCCGCCTTACAAAGGCCGCATACCGCACCAGGAACGCTTCAAAAATTCAATGTTTTATATATATTGGAAATGAAAGTAGGAATTATAGAAATATAAAAGCCAAAACTGCGCATAACGTTCCGGCTGTTGGCGATGTTTTGGTAGGGCGGCTAAGTAAACCGTAGGTTTGCAGCCCTGCCAAAATGTAGGTGAAGGAGCCATGGGAAGGAGTGAAGCGACTGACCCGGGCGACTGAACCCCGATGAGCGCAACGACGGAGCGTAAACAGACCTGTTATACGACGTAACTCCTTTGTCCAATAATTTTATATATTTCCATTTTATCCCTTTTCCCTATGCCCCATATTTCGATTATTACTATCTCGTTTTTTATTATTCTATAAATAATTCTATATGCTTTCCTTGCTACATATATTTTATAGTATCCAGTCAAATCGATATTATTTTTATTTCCTAACGATTCACCAATAAATGGATTCTCTTTTATTTTATCAATCTTTTCATTGACCTGTTTTTTTATGCTTCCGTCAAGAGCTGTATAATCTCTAACGGCTTCAGGGATAAATTGAATTTCAAAACTCATATTTCTTTCCGGATATTCTCCCATGAAATATTATTCTTGGGATCATATTTTTTCAATCTTTTTTCTACAATATTTTTTATCTCAAGTTGTTCAAATATTTCTTCAATGTTTTTTAAATATTCATATTCATCATAAGAAAGCAAGACCGCTTCCATATTGTTATTTTTTAATATGTATATTGCCTTTCCGGAATCCGACAATTCTCGAACAGTCTGGGTAAGTTCTTTCTGAAGCCGGGTTATGGAAACCATTTGCTTGGTTTCGACCAACATATATTTCTCCTTGCTATTATACATAATATAATACGTATTTTACTATAATGTCAAGGATTTTCACGGAAATTTCAATATTATTCTTAAAAATAATCCACTTTGCCTTTTGCAGTACCATTCGGAAGATCTATGATTAATTCCATATCCTTTCTAGATTCAATAGCATATTCTACAGAAGAATCAAAAGAATATAAACTAAAATGGTATATTGTATCATTGTTTTTTTCATCAAATGGACGACACATTGAGGACTGATATCCTTTATAACTGTACTGAATACCGTTGATATCTAGATAAATACGTTTAACTTTAATATCTTTAAAACCCATAACCATTACCATTAATTCATTTTGGTATTTTTGATATGATACATTAAGACGAACTGATTCTTGTTCTGTTGCTTGGGATCGTGAAGGTGATCTTGACTGTTCATAACAACTACTAAGAAAAACAATAGAAAAAATTAAAAAGGCATTTGTTAAAGACAAAAATATTGATTTGAGATTAGAATTCATATTCTCCATTCTCCCAAAAATAGTAGAAGTATTGGAAATAGTTTTTTTATGTTATCGTCTATCCAATATAAATGATTTTGTATCATTTCCACTTGGAAGTCTCCAGTTTACAGAAATAGTTAGTGATTCTTTATCAAAATTAATAACACGAAGTCCGGTTACAGTGTACCGAAATGGGCTCTTGCTTACCCCGCCACTAAAATTTTTATTATACTTACCAGAATAAGTAGTAACCGCTCCCTCTCCATAAGAAAAAACATAAGTTCCGTCATTGTCTATTTTGAAGGAAACTGCGTAATCAGCATCATATCTGCTTGCATATGTTCCAATCCAGGACGCGTTAAACCCTTCATTCCACGAGCTTGTGAGCGTTGGTTTGAGTTCAGACATTTCTTTTACAAGGCTCTCAATATTTTTATTGGTAAATGAAATTATTAAGTCGGAAAATCTCCAATAACTACTTCACAATTATTACTAAATTTCCAAGTATTGGTTATATTAGTTAGGTCATTACTATACGCTGTTTCAAAAGTACCGCTGGGTTCGCCATATTCATTTTTTAAATCAGCGATTAATTCATTGTACTCTTCTTGAGAAACATAATCTTCACAATAGACAATAACGTCAAATAATTTATCGTCGTAAAACTCTAACCGTATTTTAGATTGCCAATTATTATACTTTCCTTTTACCCATAATTCTGTTTCCTTTGCTGATGTTATAGTATAATTATTACTTTTAAAATACTCTATTGAATTTATACTATTTTCTCCCCACTTTTAATCCAAGAATCCTTCAAGCTCTTCTTTGACTATATTATCAGATTTTGTATAACTATTTTGTGACGTTATATTCTTGCTATTGCAATTCAGCAACAAAAAATTAATAAGCAGGACTACAAAAAAATATTTATAAAAAAGCCCTTTTTATTTTGACAATCCTTGCATTGACTGGTACTGTTGACCTTTGAAGAATAACCCGCCTTTTCCGCAACGTTTGCACTTTGCCATAATTACCTGTCTTCCTCCGCTATTACACGGGCATTTTATTATTTATGCGTCTCTTCCGTACACAGATTGGTAATTTTACAGATGTTGTTGTCAACATAAAAAAGCATACGGTACTTATCGGCGCGGGAACTCACATCAAGGCTCCGTATGCCGTCTTTTCCTTCCAGCTTGTGTGGTGTTTTTCTGTTGTATGCTTCCTGGTTACTGAACGATTTTAACGTTTTCAAAATATCGGTTTCATATCCGCTGGGTATATTCATGGTGCATTTTTCAAGACAGAGAGGACGGGGAAAGGGCGATATAAAAACTCTTTTTGTACCTGATTTTGATATTTGTTCTGCCGGATGATGATGTTTTATCTTTTTCATTGGTCGTCTTCAAATTCAAGCGTGTCTTTGAAATAATCATAAATTAAATCTATGGGTATTATATTGCTGGGCCATCCGGGATGATAGGATTTTTTCCACGGCGTTTCCTGGTGAGTGCTACTCATCAGAGCTAAACCTGACATTTCTCCAAAATAAGCAAGAGCCATATCAATAGAGACTATCTCTTCGGCAGCCAGATTTAGCGGGTTATCGTCCTGTGGTACTGGTATAGTTTCAAGTCCATGGGATTTGTATTCCCGGTATACCGGGGGCACCACCGGCCCGTAGTCCCACGCCTCGATAGGTTCCGGGAAAAGCGGTTTTTTATTATTCAGGACAAGATATACAGCCTGGCTGTAATAGAGGAGTTTTTGAAGTTTTAGGTTATCCACAGGCATGGATTTTATGATATATTTTGCCACTTCTCCGGCTGAGGCCATAACCACCCTCCTTTATCAAATTTTACCATCAAAACACCCCAAAGTAAAACATTTTTTTTAAAATCTGCATACGGCGTATATGGCGTATTTCATAGTGCTACCCCCATATACAGCGTTGATTTTAACCTGGCGGCAACCTGTGGTATCAATCCAGATCCTGCATTAACTTCACAAATTCCCCCTGCATTTCGTATTCAGATGAATCGACCTCGATAATCTCCCCACTGCCGTCCTCCCAGCAGAGCAACACCTTTTTCCCCTTCATTTTTATCCGTTTTATCGTGCTTTCGTTGCCATACTGCATCAGCATTACTTTCCCGCTCTCCGGTTCCACGGCCCGGCGGATAATAACATAATCCCCATCCTTAATTCCGGCGTTGGTCATGGAGGTTCCCTTGACTTCTACCGAAAAATACCTGGATTTGTCACTTTTTAGGACAGGAGCGGGGATAGGAACAACCCTGTCCGGGGGGATATTGATGTCTATAGGGCGGCCGGCGGCCACCTTGCCATAGAACGGAATGTAATAAACAGGGATAAAAGCGGCCACATTGTTGTCAAGTTTGGGTTTTTTCTGTATTTTTACCGGCTGAATATAGCCCGGTTCCGCGTCCGTGGTCTCGAATGATACAGGCCGGGTAGCATTATATATGGTTTCCCCTTCCTTTTTTTTGCTTCTTTATCATGGTTTCTATCAGGCCAAGAACGGTTTGCCTGTCTCTTTTGTCTAATTTGTCATAGTTTCGCAGTAAATTCCGCTGTTCGTCGGTGAGTTTGGTTTCATCTTCTCCGGTTATCAGATATTCAACTGAAACCTTGAGGAACTTAGCCAATTTAATGACAATATCAGCTCCCGGTAATGAATAGGGACCATCAGATCTGTGAACGCCTGTGGCGCCGCACGCGCGTTACGGCAAATCCCGCGAAGGGCCTTCCGGCGGGCTTCTCCGCACAATAAATTCCTGCTTCACAGACCAGAGATTTCCCGATGCGCGGGCGGCCCGCGAAAGAAGTTCTTTCTGGACTCTGAAAGGCGCCTCGTCTTCGGCGGGGCCGCGCCGCTTCCACACGCCGTCAGGCCCAAGATTGTACGCCTGGGTGTTGTCCCTGAAATAAAACGGCAGTATTTCAAGCAGCTCCTTCCGGAGCGGCTCTTCCTGAACCGGAAACATCAGCTCCACCCGCCGCTCCAGGTTGCGGGGCATCCAGTCGGCGCTGGAAATGAATATCTCCTCCGCGCCGCCGTTGGCAAAATAGCAGATGCGCGAATGTTCCAGGTAATGATCGACAATGCCCGACACCTGTATGTTTTCCGAAAGTCCCGGAACGCCGGGAACAAGCGTGCAGACGCCGCGAACGCTGAGAAAGATCTTTACCCCCGCCTGCGACGCGCCGTACAGCGCGTCGATAATATCGGTATCGGCAAGGGAATTTATTTTTGCCATGATCTTTCCCGGATAGCCCTGACTCGCCCGTTTTGCCTCGCGCCCTATAAGCTCAAGAAGCCGCCGCTTGAGGCCTGTCGGGGCTATGGAAAGTTTACGCATGGGTTGGACAAAGGAATAACCGGTGATCATGTTAAAGAGGAGCCCCGCGTCATAGGCTATCTCGTCCCGGCAGGTAAAGATCCCTATGTCTTCATAAAGCCGCGCGGTCTTGTCGTTGTAGTTTCCCGTGGCAACATGAACGTAGCGTACAAGGCGGTCGTTTTCTCTGCGGATAACAAGGGTAACTTTTGCATGGACCTTGAGTCCCGCAAGGCCGTACACCACAATCACACCGGCCCTTTCCAGCCCCCTGGCCCAAGAGATATTCCGCTCCTCGTCAAAACGCGCCTTGAGTTCCACCATGGCCGTTACACGCTTGCCGGCAAGTCCCGCCTGCTCCAGCGCGCGCACAACGGGGGAATTGCCGCTTGTCCTGTACAGGGCCGTCTTGATGGAAATAACCTGCGGATCGGAAGAAGCCTCCTGAAAAAAACGGACTACAGGATCAAAGGACTGATAGGGCAGATGAAGCATTACGTCCCCGGCCTTGATGCGGTCCCAAATCGACTCATCCCCGCTGAAATTCCCGGACGGATATATCTTCCAGGGTTTTTCCTTTAATGAATCAAAGCCCCTTACATTCACCAGTTCAAGAAGCGCCCCAAGATTGATGGGTCCGGGCACCTCGTAAAGATCGTCTTCCTCCAGGGCGAGCCGTTCCGCGATTTCCCTTTTAAGCCGGACGCTCCCCGGCGAATAAACCATGCGGACCGCCGTGGAACGTTCCCTGTCTTCAAGGACCTCCTCCATGGCCTCGATAAAATCCTCGTCCCTTTTTTCATCCACGGAAAAATCCGCGTCGCGGTTTACCTTGAAAACCATGCTTTCCCTGACGCTGAGGCCGGAAAAAAAATAATGGCCCCAGGAAAGCACCGCGTCTTCAAGCAGCGCCCAGGAAACGCGCTCCCGCGCCCTGTGCCCGCCGTCTTCGGCGGGAAAGATGATGATGCGGTCGATAGACTGGGGGATCTGGACCATGGCGGCGTATTCTTTTCCCGCCTCGTCCCCGATAAGAAAGGCGCAGTTAAGGCTCAGACTGTCAATGGCAGGCAGGGTTTCATCAATACGCAAAGGAGTAAGAATGGGAAAGATCTCCCCCAGAAAAAAGGACTCAAGGTAGCGCTTTTGAAAATCGGTCCAGCCGTCCCGGCGCACAAGTTCAAGCCCGCCCCCGGCAAGATCGGGAAACACCTCGTTTTCAAGGCATTCGTACTGGCGCCGTACAATGGAGCGGACTTTTTCGGAAACCATGGCAAGCCGTCCCGGACCGTCCCGGGAAAGATCGGCGCCTGAAGACTGCGCCGTTCCCGCGCTCGGGGAATGTTCGGCCGCCGCAAGCGCCGCCCGTTTCATCGCCGCGACGCGGACCATGAAGAATTCGTCAAAATTGGAGGAAACAATTGCAAGAAAACGGAAACGTTCAAGCGGCGGCAGATCGCGCCTTAAACCTTCCTCCAGAACGCGTTCGTTGAAATCTATCCATGAGAGGTCGCGGTCCAGATATCGGACGGCTTCTCCCGAGCCCTGTTCGTTCATGCCATTTCCTTACCCAAGAACCACCCTGTATCCGAATACATCCTGAAACATATCGGCCTTTTCTTCCAGCCCCATAAGTTCAAGACTCAGGTCATGCACACCTTCCGTATGTACCGCGAGAACCTCCGATTTTTTTTCAACGGTGATGTTCTGTATACGCTGCGAATGGCCCCTGTCAAGCGCGTCGGCGACGCGGAGTATGGACGCCATCTTGAGAACCAGAATGCGCTCCTCCCTCTGCAGCGCGATATACTCAATGTCCGCCTGTGAGGGGGGGTCGCCCCGGTGGTAGCGTATCACATTGGCGATAATGTCAAGCTCGTCCCGGTGCAGCCCGAAAATCTCCGAATTGGAAACGATGTACTGGCCGTGCTTCTGATGCCCCGAACCTTTGATATACATGCCTATGTCGTGCAGCATGGCCGCCGTTTCCAGCATCATCCGCTCGCGGCGGTTCATGCCGTGTTCCCGAACAAGGGCGTCAAAGAGAACCATGCACATGCGCGCGACATGCCGGCTGTGGGTCTCATCAAAATGGTACTTCCGCCCAAGGCTCACCGCCGACGCGGTTATCTGGGAAAAAAATTCATCCTGCAGAAGCGGATCCACCCCGCGGGCAAGATCTATAAGGAGGCCTTCGCGTATGGAAACAAGCGGAACGGCAAGCTGCCGCGCGCCTGTCTCTTCCAGAAAAAGCCTGCACACCATGAGCCCGTGAACAAAACCTTCCGCCTCGACATAGGGTATCTGGAGTTTCTGCACGCAGTCTTCTATGCTGCAGCCGCGCATCCCTTCGGCAAATTCAAGAAAAGCGCTCCGTTCGATGATGCGGCAGTGCTCGTTGAGTTCCCGGCCGGCAAACAGGGACGCGATACGGGCGTCGGAGCTGGAAACCACAAAGGTCCGTACATGGACCAGATCCATTTCGGAACTGAGAAGGCCCGACGCGTTCCGTATATTGTCGTTGAGGTAGCGTTCCCGCGCCAGGGACCCCATTCCCGAACGGGTCTGCTGATCAATGAGGATTGTTCCCAGCTTGAGACTGTGGGCGGCCACCATCCGTCCGCGGCGAAGCAGCATGATCTCCGTAGAACCTCCGCCTATTTCCATGATCATCGAATTGGCCCGCCAGAAGAGGGGCAGATCCTGTTTGATGGCAAAACGGACCGCCAGGTACATGAGGCGGTTTTCTTCTATGCCTTCGACAATGGAAAGACTGAATCCCGTTTCCTGCTTTACCCTGTCGACAAAAATATCCCGGTTCCGCGCCGCGCGGAGCGCGCTTGTGGCAATTACGTGGATGCCGCTTTCGTCAATGTCCCAGCCTTTGAGCAGTTCCCTGAAATTTCTGAGCACCGCCGTACATTCCAGAAGCGATTCCCGCGACACCTCGCCCGATGTAAACACGTCACGTCCAAGCGCCACGGGCTTGCCCGCCCTGTCCAGCGCCTTCCACCCGCCCGGCGGCGAAATTTCGGCAACGAGGAGCCGTATGCCTGTGGATCCAATTTCAAGAACAGCGACCAGCCTGGGCGTTTCCATATATTTTGTCAGCCTGACACTATTATAGTGAATTTAAAGAAAGCGTTAAAGCGGCAGAAGGCGCCGTTTCCCGGAAGTTCATGCGTAATACTTGCCGGCGGCGGCCTCCATAAGGATATAGAAAGCCTGGCCTTCCGGAGCCGTTCCCGGATGATCAAAATGCGGCGCTCCACAGACTCCCTGTACAAGGCCGTAAGCGTCAACCCTGCCGTGAACGGCAGTGCGGAGTTTTTCCGCGGGCTCAAGATAAGAGCTGTTCAGCCATTTGCTTTTTAACCCGCGATAAATGGCATACACAAGCATCTGGGAACAATTCGTTTCCACAAATGTTGACGGATCGTCAACGACATCATGGAAAAGCCCGTCGGGACGAACCAGCGCAAGCAGGCTGTTTATGACACTTGTTGCCATATTGGCAATTTTTGCCTTGTCTTCGGAAAATTTTTCAGGCAAAAGATCGTAAACCCTTGCCAATCCTCCAAGCGTCCAGCCGTTACCGACTCCCCAGAACGCCCTGCGGATAAAGGTTTTTGATCCGTCATCCCATATATGGCTGAGCAGTTTTTTATCTTCATCAAATAAAACATCCCAATATCCGTAAAGATTTAACAATGCTTCCCGGTAATACCCCGCCGCGGCAAGAGAAGGGGGCAGCATGTACATGGAATCAACCCAAATCTGGGGCTTTTTTTCGACATGATATAGTACGCCTTTCCTGTTACGGGGCGCGGTATGCAGCGCCCATTCAAGAAGTTTGTCATAACCTTTTTCAAGCTCACTGTCTCCCGTATAGTTAACCGCCGACCGGAGGCCTTCCAGTATCGAGACCGGATCGGTAACAGCGCCCTGTTCTCCTATGTTTGCGGCGCGCCCGTCTTCCGTCTGCCGGTTAACCGCGTCTTTGGCAAGAAGGACAACAAGATCCATATCACCCTGTTCCAGAAAAGCCTGCATGCTTACTCCCTGTTCCCAGGAATACCGCTGCATTCCAAGCAGGGCGAATTTGACTTTA
>JAIRXH010000001.1 GCA_031268385.1 Treponema sp.
CGCTGGCGGAGCTGCTTGACGCGCCGCTTGCGGTGAGCCTTATGGGCTTGGGGGCCGTTCCCCAGGATCACCGGCTTTACACCGGGCTTGTCGGTATGCACGGAACGGCCGCCTCCAACAAGGCGGTGCAGAAGGCGGATCTGCTTGCCGCCATAGGCGTCCGCTTTTCCGACAGGGTAACAAGCAGGGCGGATCTCTTTGCCGCCAACGCCCGTATTCTTCATATTGATATTGATCCTGCCGAAATCAACAAGAATGTACGCGCCGACGCCTGGGTTATTGGGGATGTCAAGGCGGTGCTTTCCCGGCTGCTTGCGGCGCTTCCCCAGGGACGTACTGGCGCGTCGCTCTGGAACGGCGAGATAGAAAAGTGGAAGGCCATTGTGCCCAGGGACTACCACCGGAAGACGGCCCTGCATCCCCGCCGCGTGATAGTCGAAACGGCGAAGAGGCTTGGGGGCGACGCGATAGTCGCCGCCGATGTCGGCCAGCACCAGATGTGGACAGCGCAGTTCTATCCCTTTTCGCGTCCCCGCTCCTTTATTACCTCGGGCGGCCTTGGCGCTATGGGCTTCGGGCTTGGCGCGGCGGTGGGCGCGAAGATTGCCAACCCCGGCCGCCCTGTCGTGCTCTTTACCGGCGACGGCTGTTTCAGAATGAACTGCGCGGAAATGGCGACCCTTGCTGCCCAAGACATTCCCGTTCTTGTTGTCCTCTTTAACAACGGCGTGCTGGGGATGGTCAGGCAGTGGCAGGAGTTTTTTTACGGGGGCCGGTATTCGCAGTCGGATCTTCCCGCGCTGCCGGATTTTGTACAGCTTGCCGCCGCCTACGGCGTCAAGGCGTACCGCGCCGTCTCGGAGGCGTCCCTTGCGCAGGCCCTGGACGGCGCCTTCGCGGATTTGTCGAACGGACGGCCCGCGCTTGTTGAGGCTGTGATAGACAGGGACGAACGGGTGTTCCCCATGGTTCCAGGCGGAACGCCCATTGATGAACAGATCATGTGATGGTACGGAGGAAGCATGAAGGGGCGCGCGGGTACGGACAAGGGCAAAAGGGTATGGGAAGGGAAGGCTGCTCTATGAAGAATATTTCCGAAATGACCGCCGGGGAGGCGTCGGGCATCCGTTATGTGCTGATGGATATTGACGATACTATTACCAGCAATGGAAAGCTCCCCGCCGCCTCCTACGACGCCCTGTGGAAACTGCACGCGGCCGGCCTCAAGGTGCTGCCTGTTACCGGCCGTCCCGCGGGCTGGTGCGATCTGATTGCCCGTGAATGGCCGGTGGACGGCGTGGTCGGTGAAAACGGCGCTTTTGTGTTCTGGGAAGAACCGGGTCCGCACGAATCGGGCGGGCAGGCCCGCGAAGGCCAGGCCTGCGGCGGGGCGGCGGAAGCCCGAAGATCCGCGCCGCGTCTTCCGGTTCTCAGGGCCGAATACCACCCCGGCGCGGTGCGGAACAATCATCCTGTTCTTCTCCGCGTCAGGGAACGCGCCTTTGCCGAAGTGCCGGGGCTGCGCGACGCGAAGGATCAGTTTGCCCGTCTCTTTGACATTGCCCTTGATTTTGCCGAGGAAGATCCTGTCCTTCCCCTGGGCGCCGCCGAAAGGGTCAAGGCCATAGCGGAGGAGGAAGGGGCTGTGGCAAAAATATCGTCCATTCATGTGAATATCTGGATGGGAGAGTACGACAAACTTTCAATGGCCGAACATTTTCTGGGCGGCCGTTTCGGCTGGCGGCCCGAAGGCCCCGGCCGCCGCGGTGGCGGAAGGGAAGTCGTGTTTGCCGGGGATTCTCCCAACGACGAGCCCATGTTCGCGCGCTTTCCCCTTTCCTGCGCGGTCGCCAACATACGGCGTTATGAAGGGCTTATAGGGAATCTTCCCGGATTTGTCTCCACGAAGGAATGCGGGGAAGGTTTCGCGGAAATAGCCGGGACCATATTAAAGATGCGGAGCGGATATGAGTGATGTAATGTCGGAACTGGTCCTTCAACTGGGGATCATTCTTTTTGCGGTGCGCCTTGGCGGCGCTCTGGTCAAGCGGGTGGGCATTTCGCCGGTACTTGGGGAACTTCTTTCGGGCGTGGCCTTGGGGCCTTACGCGCTGGGCGGCATTGCCCTGCCCGGTTTTCCGCACGGCATATTTCCCCTGGGGGAAGGGCTCGCGGTAAGTCCCGAACTGTATTCCTTTGCGATGGTGGCGTCCATCATCCTGCTTTTTTCATCGGGACTCGAAACGGATCTTGGGCTCTTTCTCCGTTATTCTGTCGCGGGCGGCGTCATAGGATTGGGCGGGGTTGTCTTCTCCTTTGCTCTGGGGGCCCTTGCAGGCGCGCTCCTCCTTGACATTCCCCTGATTGATCCCCGGTGTCTCTTTCTGGGCATTCTTTCAACGGCCACGTCGGTGGGAATAACCGCGCGCATTCTTTCCGATCAGAAGAAGATGGATTCCCCGGAAGGCGTCACGATCCTCGCCGCCGCGGTCTTTGACGATGTGCTCGGGATTATCGCCCTTGCGGTAGTGCTTGGGATCATCGCCCTTCTTTCGGGCAATCCGGGAGGCGCCCTGCCGGTTTCCGCGGTGCTGGGCATAGCGGGCAGGGCCTTCGGCATCTGGCTTGGTTTTACCGCGCTTGGGCTTGTTTTCTCCAAACAGCTCGCCCGCTTCCTCAAGCTCTTCAGACACAGCTTTGATTTTTCCGTCCTTGCGCTCGGTACGGCCCTTATCCTTGCCGGTTTCTTCGAGAAGCAGGGGCTTGCGATGATCATAGGCGCCTACATTGCCGGCCTTTCGCTTTCAAAGACCGACATTGCCGCAGTTATACAGGAGCGGATCCACGGGCTTTACGTGTTTTTTGTCCCCGTGTTTTTCGCGGTCATGGGCATGATGGTTAACGTGCGGGAATTCTTTGTTCCCGGCGTGCTTGTCTTTGGCGCCGTCTACACCGCCGCCGCCGTGTTTGCCAAGATCGCCGGCTGCGGCGGACCCGCCCTGCTTTTGGGCTTTAACCGCCGGGGGGCGTTCCGCATCGGCGCCGGCATGGTGCCCCGTGGGGAAGTGGCCCTTATCATTGCCGGCATAGGGCTTTCATCGGGAATACTTGACGCGAGGCTTTTCGCGGTCGTCATTTTCATGACGCTTGTCACAACGCTTGCCGCTCCGCCGCTTTTGAATTCAGCCCTCAGGATAAAGGGAAACGGCACGCGGAAGCCTGTAAAGGGGGAGAACACCGCCACGGCCCGCTGGGAATTCCCGTCGGATGAAGTCGCGGATCTTGTCATGAATCTTCTTCTCAGGGATCTCAGGGCCGAAGGTTTCTATGTCCAGATGATGGACGTGAACAAGGGGATCAGCCACGCCCGCAAGGATGACATTGTGCTTTCGATAAGCGAGACGGAAAACGTCCTTTCCATAGACACCGCCGGTGAAGATCTTCCCTTCGTCAAGACCGCGGTGTATGAGGTGATCCTTTCCCTCAATGAATCTCTCACGAAGCTCGGTGAATCTTCCGATCCCCAGCGGCTGAAGCGGGAGCTTGCCGGCATGGAAGGTCACGCCAGGGACGGCGCGCTTTCCCTTATAAACGAGGACGCGATAATCACCAATCTTGCGGGAAGCACCAAGGAAGAGATCATCGCCGAACTGGTGAATCTTCTGGACAGAAACGGGAAACTTGACGACAGGAACGCGGTCTTTGAAGACGTGCTGCGGCGCGAGAAAACCATGAGCACCGGCATGGAACACGGCATCGCGCTGCCCCACGCCAAGACCGGCGGTGTGAGCGATATTGCCGTGGCGGTGGGCATAAAAAAAACCGGCGTTGATTTTGACGCCCTCGACGGCGAGAAGTCGCGCCTCTTTGTCCTTACCGTGTCGCCCAAAAAAACCAGCGGCCCCCATGTCCAGTTTCTTTCCGCCATTGCCGCCCTGCTCCAGGATGAGGAAACACGGGAAGATATGATGAACGCCGCTTCCCGTGACGAGGTGATGTTTCTTCTGCGAAAGAAGAAGTGACAGGGCCAGGGCCAACGCTGATTTATTCGCATTCGAATAAATCAGCGTTGCCTTAGGCGGCCTTCCGGGAGGCGCTGTCCGGTTTTTCCCGTTTCTTCGCAAAGTTTTTTATGAAATTGCCGGCGGGTATTTCAAAACAGTAAAAGCTGGCTATGCTTGCCGCAAGGACCACCGCGTAAATTATTGTGAATCTGAGGGCGGGATGTACCTGATCCAGATCTGTGCGAAACAGGTGTTTTGCCACGCCGGGTGCCAAGTTCAATATTATATTATGTATCATATAAAACGCAAAACTTATTCTTCCCAGAAACACAAAAGGTTTTAGCGACAATATTTTTGTGATAATTCCTTCCCCGAACGGCTGCGCGAAGCACAGAACAAGCAGCGCCATGGGTATCCAGTAGTAGCTTCCGATTCTGTACACGAACGGAATTTTCTCCGCCGTCATCACCATTATGACAAGGAGGCATACCGGCACAATCTCAACAACGGTTGGAAGAAATTTTCCGTGAACCGTCTTTTTCCCGTTCTGTACACCGGATTTGATGTACTGCCATATACGGAAAAACCCCATTCCCCAGATAAAATCAAGAATTCTTGCAAGCGGATTTATGTAAAAAATCATTTGATGATACTGTACGGGCAGGAGGAAGATCGCCGTGAAATATGCCGTCAATATCAAAAGACCCGCCGCCGCTTTTAGTTTGATCCGGCGTCCGGTAAAGAGGCGTATTAACAGGGGGAACATCAGATAAAAAAACATCTCGTCGGAAATGCTCCACGAAAGGATGTTGAACGAAAGGTAGTATGACATGTCGGGAATAAAACTCTGCAGCAGGGTCACGTTGAAAAACATCCTGAGCCATGGCAGTGCGATCGCCTCCTGGGCTTTAAGGAAACTTCTAATCATCAGCGCCAACGACAAAAGAAATGTGGCAAGATGCAGGGGGTAGATCCGTGCGAAACGCGCCAGAAAGAATTCCCGCAGCGGCATTTTCTTTTCCGTTATTCTGGTTCCGTACGTATAGGAAAGTATGAATCCGCTCAGGATGAAGAAAAATTCCACCCCGATGACCCCTTCGATAAAAATCACCCCCCCCCCCCCGTTGAATAGTGGGCCAGAAAAACCAGTGCGGCGAAGATGAAACGCAGTGAGGTAAGGGGCTTTATTTCCGGCATGGCTTTCCTCCGGTCTTCGATTTTAGCGCGGCTGCCGCCGTTCGTCCACCGGGCGCGGCGGGCCGCTATCCGGCAAGAAGGTGTTCGGCCAGC
>JAIRXH010000084.1 GCA_031268385.1 Treponema sp.
CAGAGGTCCTGCCGGGGGGAAAAACACGGGGCCCTCCGGGGGCCCCTCCCCTGTTTTTTCCAACCGCCACCCCCTGTCACCTTTATGGGCCTCTTTTCGGACCGCGTAAACGAAATGCCTCGCCGTGCCGTGTGCGCCACCGCAACAGTGCCTGACACCGTTTCGCAACAGTGCCTGACACCGTTTTCCCCCGCGAAAACTCCCCAGGTAAACCCCGCTTCGCGGGGTTTACCCAAAGCCTCTTTTCACTCTTGATATTGGGGAAAATGAAAAATATACTCCCTGTATGAACAGGGTTATTCTCAAGGCCGAGGATCTGGACGGGTATCTTTTGGGAGCCGACTGGGACTACCTTTCCCGCATGGATGTCCTTTACCGCGAGGTTATGGAATCTTTCAAGGTGCTTTCTTCCGGCATCCCCGAGCAGAGGCGGAAGGCCGAAGACCGTCTCATTTCCCTTTACAACGAGATGGGCCTTTTGATGCAGGAGATCTGCGGGGCCGAAAGCGCCCTTCACGTGTATTCTTTTCTGGCCCCCCAGGAAAGCCACGCCGAAGCCTCAAGGCTCATCGCGAAGCTCCGCGACGTGCGGACGGAAAATCAGGAATTTGTGTATTACATACAGAGGGCCTATGAAATGCTCTTCAAGCTGGCCTGGGGGGGCGTTCCCGGGGCAAGCAAAAACTACCTTATCGTAAAAACGCCGGTCACTTCTCCCGTGCAGAACTACGCGGTCCACAAGATCACCAATATAGACGACAAGATTGAAAACGCCGTCATGTGCGTGATGCTCCGGGGCGCCCTGCTTCCGTCGATGATCATGTCCAAGGAGATAGAGGAATATTCCTCCCATGGCTATGTGACTCCTTTCGCGCTTTTCAGGATACGGCGTGATGAAACCAAAAAGGAAAACGACATGGAGTACATTCTGGATCTTGATCATTCCTACTTCAGCCTTGCCGACCTTGACGGAAAGGACCTTCTCTTCGCCGATCCCATGAACGCCACGGGGGGAAGTCTTGTTACGGTGGTCAAGTACCTCCTGGGCGAGGGGGTAAAGCCCAGGTCCATCCAGTTTTTCAATGTTATTGCCGCCCTCAAGGGGGCGCTCAGGGTGGTGCGCGCCCTTGAAAACTGCGGGGTGTACACCCTGTGGATGGACCCGGTAATGAACGAATCGGCCTACATCATGCCGGGCCTGGGGGACGCGGGGGATCGCATCAACGGAAAGGACGGTGAAGGGGAGTTCCGCAACATCATACAGCTTGTCGCCTGTTACGGGGAGAACATCACCCGTCTTTACCGGCGTCAGCTCCGCGGAATAGAGGATATCGTGCTCGACAGAAGGCCATGAAAAGTATCCTGGTACTGGCGGGCCTTTCCTGGCTTCTTGCCTCCTGCGCGGGGCTCGGCGTTTCCGCCGAGGAGTCCTTTTCCCTGGGAATGGCCTACTATGAACTGGGCAAATATGAAGACGCGGAACGGTGGCTTAACCGCGCGAGAAGCCGCGACAGGACAAAGTCCGCCTCGGAATACAACCTGGGCCGCATCGCCTTTGAGCGGGGCCGTTTTACCGAGGCGGCAGAACTTTTTGAAGGCATTCTTGAAAAGGATCCGCTCAACATCATGGCGCTCAAGGCCGCCTCGTATTCCCGTATCAAATCAGGCGATCTGGAAAAGGCGGAGGCTCTCTACGCCAGGGTGCTTGCCCTGGTTCCCGAAGACGCCGACGAAGGTTACAACTATGCCCTGGTGCTCTACGCCCTTGAAAAATACGCCCTGGCCGAAGAAATTCTCGCGGGACGAGAGTTCGCCCTATTGGAAAAGAGCGATTTTCTGCTCCTTTACGCCCGCGTCCAGGCCGCCCTGCACAAGCCCGAAGCCGTCGACAGTTATGACACATGGCTCAAAAACAATTCGGATCCCAGGGTAAGCTACGAATACGCGGGGCTTCTTGAAAAACTGGAACACTACGCCGGGGCCCTTGAGCTGTACCGTGAAATCATCAACACGCTGCCTTCCGACAGTACCGATCCCGACATGCGGGACCTTCACTTTGCCGCCGCGCGGCTCTTCCTTGTCGCCGACAGCGAAAATCCCGAAGGTCTTGAGGAACTGGACGCCGCCGCCGCCCTGGGATTCAGCGACCGGGAGGCGCTTGAGGATCTGCTCGCCGACGGGCGGGTAACTGCCGCCGGACGGGAAGGCATCAGGCGTGTTCTTGAAGCGCTTGAGGAAAGGGGGAACGCCGATGACGCGCCGCTTCCGGCCTCCGATGCCGCGCCGGCTCAAGGGGCGCCGTAATTCCGCCCGTCAAAAACTGACGTTCAGTGTTGTTCCTATGGTTCCAAGGAAAGAAAAGTTTTCGGTTCCGGTATTTTCCGCAAGGCTGATTTTGGCAAAGACCGAAAAGGTGAGTCTTCCTGTCATGCGTACAAACGATTCGTGGCCCAGCGAAAAGCTCCAGGCCAGGGCGTCTCCCGAATTGTCCAGCGCCACTTCCAGCGTTTCTTTCCGGTACTGCTCGTATTCGGAATCCAGAAATTCGGAAACGGTCAGCCAGGAAGACTGGGTCCTTACCAGGCGGGCGATAAAATCGTAGAAGAGGCTCAAGAGACTGTGCCTTGTGGGAACCGTCCAGTTCGCCTCGACGCTTTCAATCCAGCCGGAGCTTCCCAGTGTAAGGGTGTTTGCCGCGCCCAGGCTTGCCCCGGCAAAACCCTGAAAATTAAGGCCCAGGCTTGACTGGACTCTCCATGAAGGGGTCTGCCCGCGCGGAAAGGCCGTGGAAACGGCGATGGAATGGTTGAGTTCGTCGCCAGAGTAGAACGTGAAAAGGGGCGCCGATCCCATGGCGCCGAAGAGGTTGATGGAGGCAAACGCCAGGCTGCCGCCGACGTTGAGCAGATCCATGGGGACGTCAAACTTCTGTTCCAGCGTCCGGCCTATCTGAAAATCAAAACCGGCGGGAATGTACAAAGATGAAATGTCGTACTTTTCAGGAAGCGTAAGGGTAAAGCCCGCGCGGTCGTTGAACGAGGTGTATTCCGCGGAAGATTTTGACGGAGAGGCCGCGAGTCCCTTCTCCATGGTCCTTTCCAGGGACGGCGTGAAAAGGGAGTAAAAGGGCGGCACCTTCCAGAGGGGAAGGGAATCCCGTATCGATTCGGCGAATTTTCTCCCGTCCGAAAAGATGTTGTCGTCCGCGTAATCAAGCTGGCGCCTGAAACCCCGCTCTCCCCTGAAGACGACGCTGAACGAAGGAAAGACAAGCGGAATGTCAAAACGCACGTTATGCGCCGAAAGGAGCGTGGTATTCGGGGCCGAAAAAGAAGTGGAGCCTTCGAGGGACAGATCCGCCCCGACGGGGCTTGTTTCCTCGGCAAGGCGGAATGTGGTGCGGGTGTCCCGCCGCGCCGCCCCTCTTCCCGAATCGGGGAGCAGCCTCTTCCAGCTTTCCGTCCATGTCCGTCCGTAACTATCCAGCCAGGAAGACGGCTCGGGCGTATTTTCCGTCCAGGTGGCAATGGTGTTCGCGGAGAACACGGGAATGAACTTCGCGGAAAAGGCGAGGCCTGTCGAGCCGTTCCACCTGCGGACAAGCCGTTCGGTGTCGTAGTCCGCTTCGCCCTCCATCGCCGCGCTGAAAGGCCCGGCCAGGCGCAGGTTGAAGCGGTGATTGGCGGCGTCGTCGCGGGGTGAAAGCGAAAAATTTTCGCCGGCGTAAAGGGGCCCCCAGTTTCGGGAAACGCTGTGGCCGGCCGACCAGAACAGGTTCTTTTCGACGGCGCTGAAGGCGAAATTGCCTTCGAGATCCGCCCCAAGAAAGGTGATCGCGGCGTTCGACCTGTTCATGGCGCCCGCGTCAAGTTCATCCGCCGAGGTAAAGGGATCGCCGCGCAGGGCGCCTTCCAGCGCCGTCCTTACGGACAGATTTTCAAGGATTTTTTTTCCCCCGGCCGAAAGTATGGTTTCAGGATAATGCCACTCCGTCACGTTTCCCCCGTTGAAGCGGTAGGCGGGAGAAGGGTCTTCCAGGATGATTTCGTCAAGAAACACCGTTCCCGTGCCGCTGCCCGTCACGAGCACCGCGGCGTACCGGGAACGGCCCCCGGCGGTGTCTCCGGCCCGGGAAGACGCCTGGGAGGGGGGGGGAGGCCGGTAGCGGACAAGCGCCCCGGCCGCGGGATACCCGTCTATTGTCACCTGTTGGCCGCCTCCCCGGTACTGTATCTGCACCTTGTGCCATTCGCCGGGACTGAAATACGGAAGCAGCGGAATTTCGGCGTCAATGGTAATGTCCGAATACCGCAGTTCGGGGCCGCCGGCAAGAATGAAACGGAGTTTTTCCAGGGGCGGACTGAACCGTTCGGCCCTGACAAAAAAACTCACGGATTCATATTCGGAAAGGGGAAGGGAAGGCACGCGGCCGTCCGCGCCGGCGGTTCTGATGGAACCGGAAAGATCCAGATCCAGTTTCAGCACCCGCTGGCGTATTCCTTCAGGATGAAGTTTGCCGATTATCTCGCCGTATTTGTCCTCAAGCCTCCCGGCTCCTGTTTCCAGCCATTCGGCGGCGTCGGCGATCCCGCCGGGAGCGGGCAGGATGGCCCCCGCGCTTTCGATGACGGGCCGCCAGGCCGCCCCCCGTACAATGGGCGGCGCGAGCAGAACGCGGCCGGGCATGGCGGCCGTTCCGCTGTAGGTAACAAGAAGCCGCATGTGATCGGCGCCCTCCAGTTTCCGGCGGTCGCTGTCGGTAAGCCTGTACGACACGATCCGCGCGTTCTCGTCGAATACGGACGCCGCCGTAAAGAGGGGAATGGTGACAATGAGGTTGTTGTTTTCGGCAATCCCGTAGTCCTTTCCCGAAAGGGCGCCGAACTGAATGGCAAGCTCGATCTGTCCCGCGGCGGGCAGGGAGGAGAATCCGTGGAAACGGAAGGGAATCTCGATTTCCCCGGCCTGTTCCAGAATCTCTTTTTCGCTTCCCAGGGGAACCTCGAAACCGGCCCAGTTCCTGCCGCTGTCAAGGGAAAATTCGGCGACAAGCACCTGCGTCTGGGAACCGAACTTCGAGTCAAGCGCGGGATAGGGGGCGTCCCTGTCCGCGATGACGGAAGAACCTGACCAGGTAATCTGCATGAGGTTGCCGAAGATGGATTTGTCCTGGTAGTTGCGGTAGACAAGGGGAGCCCTCCTGGCAAGGGAGAGCGTGGAAGGCGGCCAGGCATTGAAGGAATTCTCCGCGGGCATGTAAAGGACAATTTCGTTTCCTTCCATGCCCGCGGCCCGGTACATCCCCGTCGTGTCGGGCTGCTCGAAGGAAAACCCCGCGGTTATCCTTGATGTGAGCCTGTCGTAGTTCCAGTTCGACGCCGCCGAAATTCCCACGGTTCCCGGACTTGACGCGTCCTCTTCGGAGTACGATTCCCCGCTGAGGTTCCACCTGAGTCCTATGGCAAGTTCCGAGCTCCAGACCCGGCCGGGATCGTACACCATGCCCACCCCCGCGGCTATGCTGCCGTGCCGCCTTTCGTTGCTCCGTCTCAGGTAGCTTATCCGTATGACCTCGTTGTGGAGCGGGGGATTCCCAAGCGTCACCGTTCCGCTTGATTCGTCGTAGCTAAAGTCCGTATCGGGAAGGCCGCTCCGGTAGACCTGCACCGATCCGTATACCACATCGGTTCCCAGGGCGAAGGAGCCGGAGCCGGAACTGCCGTAACTGGTAAAACGCAGGCCCATGTCCCCGTTGAAACGGTACGAACCGGGAAGGTAGATTTCGGGGTACTGGTTTCCCATGGGCCAGCGGGTTCCCGGATCCCTCCTGCCCTGGACTATGCCGACAAGCTCGTAAAGCCCGCGCCGTATTTCCTGCGAGGCATAAAGGGGAACGTCCGCGCTTACGGTGTTTTCCTCCATGGATACGATGTCGTAGCCGGCAACGCGCTCCCTGTTTGAAAGCCGTACCAGGCTTGCCCCTGTTGACGAACTGGAAGGCGCCTGGTACCGGCTCTGCCGTTCAAAAGGGGAGAATGTTCCCTTTTCGTAGATTACAAGCGCGGTAACGCCGTTGTTGAATGTAACGGTTCCAGGCCGCCCCGCCGGGGAAGAAGCGGAATCTCCCGGCTGCGGATAATTTTCAAGAACGATTCCCGCGCCGAACCATGCCTGCGCTTCCCCGAGAAACCCGCTTGAGGCCGGGGTGGCGTAGTTCCCCATGGAGCTTCCCCAGGGGGCGGAATTCCCGCCCTTTGTGTACGCCGCGGCGACCATGCCGGCCGGGCTTAGCCCAAGTTCGACAATTCCCGAAGAAGCCCCGGCGGCGTACTCGGTCGAAAGGGCGCGCCGCCAGCGGCGGTTGTTCTGATCCCGGAGATCCCCGTTGACATCTTCAATATACACGCCGGGAGGAACGTCAAGATTGTCGTCGGGAAGCACGAAGAACCTGCCGTGGACGGGGGTTTCAAGGCCGATATAACTGTAGGTCCGTTCGCGGTCCCCCACGAAGACACGTTCCTCCCTGGCGGCGGCGTCGTAGCGGAACAGGCTGTGGACCGTAAAATCACCCGCGCCGAAACGTCCGTAAATTCCGAAGGAATTGGGCGAATTGCCACCCAGATCCATGTAGGGAAAAACGGGAAAATCAAGGCCGGTATTGCCTATTCCCACATATTGAACCGCCTCGCCGGGAAGACCCTGGTAACCTGCCCGGTAGGTATTCATGCTGTAGTCGTCCAGAAAATTCGCCTCGACAAACCACCGGTTCCTTACCCAAAGGGAGAGGGTCAGATCCGCTTCCTGTTCGAAAAGAAAGGGGGAATCGGTGGAGAGCGCCGTTCCCAGACTGCCGCGGGTAAAACCCAGATTCCCCGCGAGCGTACCTTTCCAGAAGCCCGATACCAGGAGATCTACATCGGAATTTCCCAGCGTAATGGAGGCGATTTCAGTGCTGGCCTCGCGGGTAATGTTTCCCCTGAGGCTTTCCACGTCAAGACCGCCGGGCGGATCTTCCGCCGGCGCCGTTTCGGCCTCTTCCCCTCCTTCGGTATTTCCGGGATTTTCCGCCGGCCGCGAAGCCTGTGCCCCGCCTTCCTGGGACTGGGCCTCCGACCGGGTTCCCAGGAAGGCGGTGAGGAATACGCATAAGAGGGCGCTCTTGAAGTTCATACCCGGATCCAGTATAGTAGAGCAGCCTTATGATTGTCTCCATGATTCAGATGATTTTTGAAATACCGGATGTGGATACCATAAAGGAAAAACGCCGTATCATCAGATCTGTCAGGGACAAACTGCAGAGAAGGTTCCGTATGAGCGCCGCCGAAGTGGATCTGCAGGATTCGCTGTCCTTTGCCCAGATTGGGGGCGCGCTGGTATCGAATTCCCGCAGTTTCGGTGAATCGGTGCTGCAGAAGGCCTTTGAAATGATAGAACGGGACGTGCCGGTGCGTATTCAGGATGTACACATACATTCGGAGGAATTTTAGGAAAGCATTGATTTATTCGAACGCGAATAAATCAGCGTTACCCCAGGCCGGCCCTGAACGCCGGGAGTTTACATGAT
This sequence comes from Treponema sp., assembly GCA_031268385.1. GTDB lineage: Bacteria > Spirochaetota > Spirochaetia > Treponematales > Breznakiellaceae > JAIROE01. The sequence continues at coordinate 7,565 of JAIRXH010000084.1, forward strand.
GTACACGAAAGTACGAAAGATAGTGTCCGTTCTCGCGCTGTTTGCGCCTCTGGCCTTCGGTTCCTGTTTCGGTTTTGACGCGGAGATAGAACCGGGGGAAAACGGCACCGTCCTTAACCTTGAATACCGCGTCTCTTCGCGGTTTGAGGACACGGGAAAACTGGACGGGAATGAACAATGGCCCATATTCCCCGCGGGAAAGCGGGATTTTGAACGTACCGCCGCGCGGCTTAAAGGGACGCGGCTGAAATCCTTCTCCTCAAAAAACAGGGGGGACGATCTTGTTACCCGCGTATCGCTTGAATTTGACGATATGGAAACGCTCGTCTCGTTTCTTGACGCCGCGGGGGAAGATGTGTCGTACAAAACGGAAAACGGAAAGAACGTCCTTTCCATGACGCTCCACAGGCAGGGCGGCGCGTCCTCAGGCGGCGCGGAGTACCGTTCCTTTGTCACGGCGGCCTTTGAAGGGTACGCCGCCGCCATAAGCCTTAAGAGTCCCGGCGCCGCCGTCGTTTCCCTGGGCGGCGGGGGAAACAGGATTGATATTCCCGGCGCCGCCGTCGCTGGCGGCGGCAGGGCTTCCTTCTCCATGCCCATGGGAGACCTCCTTTCCTTCGACGGCCCGGTCACGCTGGAATTTACCTGGTAGCCTCGGGTTAATCGGCGTTGCCCTGACAAATCATCCTCCCTCGTGTATACTGGAAGCATGACATTCCGCGCGGCGCGTCTTTTTTTTCCGCCAGAAAAACTGGTTCTCTTCCTCTTGTGCGCACAGGTTTTTTTCGCGGCCTGTTCGCGTTCGGAGCCTGAAATACGTTTTGGTTTTATGGAGCTGGTCTACTACGAGAACACGGGGGAGGGGGAAAACCGGACCGGCCGGCCGCTTGAACGGTACTCGTTCTTTATTATTCCCGAGCACGACGACGGCGTTGAGGATCTTTCTGACCTCTACCTGTACCACGACCGGGAAGGACTGCGCTGGAAAATATCGAGCGGCGACTGGGTGAAGTACGAGGAGGACGGCAAGACCTGGATAGGAAGCCGCGCCATAGCCATGAACGGGGATGAAAACCTTCCCCGCGGGCTGTACCGGGCGGAACTGTTCAGCAAGGGAGGGGAACATTCCGAGCGGACCTTTACCTTTGACGCCCCGGAAGAGCCCTATCCCTTTCCCTCTTTTTTCGCGGGCGGCGGCGAGTACCGCGTTGATTCGCGGTACCCGGTGAACCGCCTTGTCCTCTACGACGGCGAGGGCGGCTATCTGAGCACCATTGTCCTTGGGGAACACGCCGGGCCGCTTTTTTCGCTCAACCTGCCCGGCGGCGCGCGTTCCGCCGCGCTCTGGGCGGAAGATCCCGAATACCGTACATCCGCCTTTACCGCCGTAGTTCCGGTCAGATGAGGCGGCCCCGGAGTTTTGTCCTCCGTTCCGGTCGCATGAGCGCCGCCCAGGAACGGAGTTACCGGGCCCTCCATTCCCGCTGGTGCGTTCCCTTCGGGAACGAGGCGCTTGATTTTGAAAAAATCTTCGGCAACAGGAACCCGGTAACCGCCGAAATAGGATTCGGCATGGGGGAAAGCACCGCCCTTCTCGCGTCGGAACATCCCGGCGTAAATTATGTGGGCCTGGAAGTTTACAGGGCCGGAATCGGGAAGCTCCTGTGGGAAATAGACAGGCGCGGACTTGACAACATACGGATCATCGAACATGACGCGGTGGAGGTCCTTGAACACATGATAGGGGCGGCCTCCCTTGACGCGTTTCACATCTTTTTCCCCGATCCCTGGCCCAAGAAACGCCACCACAAAAGAAGGCTTCTAGCCCGGCCTTTTACCGCTCTCCTTGCCGGCAGGCTGAAAAGCGGCGGTTACATTTCCATGGCGACCGACTGGGAGGATTACGCGGTATGGGCGCTTGGGGAACTTTCCGGAACGGCGGGACTGGTGAATCCCTATGGGGAAGGTTTTGCCCCCCGGCCCGCCTGGCGGCCGGAAACGAAATTCGAGCGGAAGGGAATTGCCAGGGAAAGGCAAATCAGGGAATTATATTTCATACGTTCCTGAACAAGAGGGGGGCGATGTGGGAAAAACAGACAGCGGGCGTATTGCCGCCCTGGAACGGCTGATACAGACATATCAAAAATCCTATTACGACGGCGAAGCGGAAATTTCCGACGCCGAATTTGACCTTCTCTGGGACGAACTTGCGTCCCTTGCCCCCGGCAGCCCCGTGCTCACAAAAGTAGGAACCGGGAGCGGCGTCCTTCACGATGGCGACGGCTTTCCCAAGGCAAGGCACATCATTCCCATGGGGAGTCAGGACAAGGCGGCGAATCCCGGCAGCTTTCTGGCCTGGGTAAAGAAAATGAACGGGGAGGAAAACGAAAGTCCGAAAACATTTCTTGTCCAGTACAAGCTCGACGGGGCAAGCCTTGAACTGCAGTACGAAAAGGGAACGCTCAAGAAAGCCGTTACCCGCGGCGACGGGATCACCGGGGACGAGATAACCGCCAACGCAAGGCGCATGGGCGGGGTGCCGGCAAAGCTGGATCTTCCCTTTTCAGGCGGCGTGCGGGGCGAAGTGGTGATGACCCGCGGCGTGTGGAAGGAGAAATACGCCTGCAAGGCAAACTGCCGCAACGCCGCCAACGGCATCATGAGACGCAAGGACGGGATGGGCTGCGACGATCTCCGCCTCATTGTCTATGACGCCGCCGCCTCCGGGGACGACGGGTATTTCGGCGACGAAAGGGAAAAGATCGCCTGGCTGGCCGCCCGCGGATTCGAGCCTGCCGTTACAAAGGAATTCTCCGATCCGGAAAAAATCATCGCCTACCGGGCGGAGATCGCAGGGAAGCGGGAGAAGCTCCCCGTCGACATAGACGGCCTTGTGGTAAAGGACACCGCGCTTGACATGGCCGACCTCTGGAAGACGCGGCCGGAACGGCAGATAGCGTTCAAGTTTGAACTGGAGACCGCCTTCAGCATACTCCGCGCTGTGGAGTGGAGCGAATCGGGGGCCACCTACACGCCCATCGGGGTGGTGGATCCGGTGCGGCTCGCCGGAACTACCGTTCAGCGGGCGAACCTTAACAACCCGGACATGATACGGGCCATGGGCCTCAAGATTGGATCGGCCGTTTCCGTGGTAAAGCGGGGGGAAATCATCCCCAAAATAGAAGGCCCCGCCCCCTCAGGCGCCCTGGCCGAAGGGGAACTAAAGGACGTGGAGTTTCCCGTCCGCTGCGGGGCCTGCGGAACGGATCTTGTGGACGGCGGCACAAGACTGTACTGTCCCAATCCCCTCTGTCCCAAACGGCTTCACCATCGCCTTGAAAAATGGGTGTCCGTTCTTGACATACGGGAACTGGGCGACAAGCTGCTCCGCCAGCTCTTTGACAGGAAGCGGGTTACCCGCATCGCGGACCTTTACACGCTGGAAGCGGCGGAACTCGCCGGATACGAAAGGATGGGGGAACTTTCCGCCGCCAAAGTCGTGCGGCACATAAGGACGCCGAGGGAACTGTCCCTGGCCGCCTTCGTGGCCGGCTTCGACCTTGAGGGCGTTGGAGAACTCATCATGGAAAAAGTGGTGAACGCCGGTTTTGACACCCTTGAAAAACTCAGGGCCGCCTCCGCCGCCGACATAGCCGCCGTCTACGGCCTTGGGGAGATCACCGCCGGCGTCATCGTTCAGGGCCTCAAAGAGGCGGCAGGGGAAATGGACGCGGTTCTCTCCTCGGGAATAGCCGGCATAGCCGCGCCGCCGTCAGGCGGGCCGCTTCGCCTCCAGGGACTTTCCTTCTGTTTTACAGGCGAACTTGCCTCGATGAAACGGGGGGAGGCGGAAGAAAAAGTAAAAAGCCTTGGAGGCCAGGCGCGGTCCTCGGTCGTAAAGGATCTTTCGTACCTGGTAACCAACGATCCCCAATCGGGAACATCGAAAAACAGAAAGGCCCGCGACCTGGGCATACCCGTTATCGACGAGGACGCCTTCCTGGCCATTCTGGAGGCCGGGGTAAAAAAGGAGGACGGGAAGATCCCGCCCCAGGGAGTACCGTCATGAATACGCCGTGTTTTGATCTTGTGCCTGAACCCTCCGCCATAAGGCCCGAAGGGGGCTTTCTCCGCCTTTCCGGCCCGCCCGCCCTGGAAGACGGCCCGTTCGCCGCCGAATGCGGGGTTTTCCAGGAGCAGATCCGGCGCTCTTTTCACGGCGCTCTTTCCGGCGCGGCAGGAGGGGGCGCCGAAGAAGGCGGGGCACGGCTCCAGGGTGTTCATGACGGCGGACTTGCCGAAGAGGCCTACCGGCTCCACATAGGGGACGGCCTTGTGACACTTGCCGCGTCGTCGGGAAGCGGCGCGTACCATGGCCTTCAAACCCTGCGCCAGCTCATCCTTTCGGGGGAGGAAAAGCGGGCCCGTTCGCACGGGAACGCCGTCGAAATTCCCCGCGCCGAAATTGAGGATGGTCCCCGTTTCCCCTGGCGCGGCCTCATGCTGGACTGTTCCCGGCATTACTTTTCGGCCGCTTTTATCAAAAAGATCATCGACGCGCTTTCCTTTCACCATATCAACCGGTTCCACTGGCACCTTACCGACGATCAGGGCTGGCGCCTCCCGGTTCCCCGGTATCCCCTTCTGGTGGAAACCGGATCATGGCGGAAGGGACGCGGCGGAAAACGCGAGGGCGGCTTTTATACGGAACAGGAGATCCGCGATATTGTGCGTTTCGCCTCCCTTCGCCATGTGGAGATTGTTCCCGAAGTGGATCTTCCCGGCCATACCCTTTCGGCTCTGGCATCCTACCCCGCGCTGGGCTGTACCGGCGGCCCCTATGAGACCGAAGATCGTTTCGGCATTTTCGAAGATATACTGTGCGCCGGTAACGACGGCATCTTCGATTTCGCCGCCGCCGTCTTCGACACGCTCGCGGAACTGTTCCCCTCCCGCTGGGTGCATATAGGGGGGGACGAGGCGCCCGTTAACCGCTGGGAAGCCTGCCCCGCCTGCCGGAAGCGGCTTGCCGAAACAGGGCTTTCGGCCCCCCGTGAGCTGCAGAGCTGGATCACCTGGCGCCTTGCCTCGATGCTTGCCGAAAGGGGAAAGATCCCCATAGGCTGGGATGAAATTCTTGACGACAGTCCCCGCTTCCCCCTGCCGCCCGAGGCGGTCGTCATGTCCTGGCGCGGACGGGAAGGGGGCCTTGTAGCGGCGCGGCGGGGACACCGCGTCATCATGAGTCCCAATACCGAAGGCTGTTACCTTGACTATAGACACACGGAGGATCCCGAGGAGCCGGGGCAGCTGGGACTGTCTTCCCTCAAGGCTGCCTACAGCATGGACCCGTCAGGCGGCGCGGGCGCCAGGGAAGCCGATCTTGTCCTGGGCGGGCAGGGGAACCTCTGGACCGAACTGGTATACGCGGGAAAAATCGCCGAATACATGATCTTTCCCCGCATCTGTGCTCTTGCCGAGGCGCTCTGGAACCCCGGCGGTCCGGCCGGTTTCGAGGATTTTACCCGGCGGCTTTCCGTTCACCGCGCCCGGCTTGACGC
>JAIRXH010000132.1 GCA_031268385.1 Treponema sp.
AAGTCCTACGGACTTTTCTCATTTTATACTGGGGGTCTGCTACCCCGCCATCATTGGCAGGTAATTGAACCGCCCCAGAGGAGCGGGGTATTAGACCCCCTCGAATAAACATAGGGGCACTACACATAACAGCCGGAACGTTATGTGCAATTCGATTTATTTTTAGTTTATTCTTACATACCCGGTTTTCTCGATAATGTATTGTCCCTGTCCCGATAAAATCCATTTAATAAATTTCTTTACATTTTCACTTTCATTCCCGGCTGTAATCGCGTAAAATGTCTGGGTGAAAGGATATTCATTGTTCCCTATTGTTTCGCTTGTCGGGTACACTCCATCAATTGATAATAGTTTTATACTCCTGTTTCTTGTCATACCGGTTGCGTAGAATAAAAAAGAGTATCCTATGGCATTTTCACTATTCCGGTATGACGCTACTTCTTCTATTATTCCTCCCATACTTTCCAGCATATTTTCTTTTATTGGTTCGGCCAATTTTTCTTCCCCCATAATCAATTCAAGTATTGTCTGGCTGCCACTGTTTTTTGGACGCTGATACGCGACAATGTCCGCATCATTACTCCCAATATCCTGCCAGTTTGTAATTTGCCCGGAATAAATGGAGCGTATTTGAGAGGAAGTCAAGCCGTTTACCGGATTTTCGTTATTGACAAAAAAAACAAACGCCTCTTTCCCGATTGGCGTTAAATTCAGGGTTATTCCTTTTTCTCGTGCCAGCAAAATATGTTCATCGGACGGTTCAGTACAAAATATAATATCAGCTTTGCCGTCAATGAGCCGTTCGTATGCCACTGGAGTTTTTGAACACATGATATAGCTGGGGAGTGTATAATCCCCGTTTCTATCGGGATAATACCCGCTTTTGTATCTGTCCAACCGGGGATATACGGCATTGGCAAACGCGGAATAAACAGGATACAATGCGGTAGCGCCGTCAAGATACGGGAAATTATTGCTTAATCTCAATGTGCTCCTCACACTTAAACGAATGATTTTTGATGTTTGTTCAAAGGGCACATATTGATTCAAATCAATGTCTTCATCTATAATACCTGTTCTGTCTTGAATTTCCCACCGGGGCGAGGAATACGTCATGGTTTGATTAATCATCATAAAAAACAGGATACATACATAATATCGTTTCATTTTGAACCTCTTTTATTCGCAGACGGGCTTAATACCCGGGAACCTGCTTGCGCGGGGGAGCTTCAGGTCGAGATTGTTAATCGTATAATATCCTGTTTTTCAAATTCTGTCAAATCGCATTACACACAACGCGGCAATTCCGAATTCAACATCCCGAAACCGAAAAGAGACCTGAAAAATCCGCTTGACCGGGTCTCTTTTCGGCCTGTAACCAGTCAGGAATTGCCGCAAACAACGTTCCCGTCTGTATCGAAGCCGCCTTCACGGCAGTAAGGGCTTTGCGCGGCATTGTACCGAAGGTACGCGACCAGGGCTGGCAAAGTATGGTGGAGTTTTGGCGTGGGAATGGAACGCAACGGAATGATCTGGCCAAAACGGAGACCGGGCCGCCAACGGCCCAGTTTGTCCGGCAGGACAAAAAGGCGCAAACAGTCCTGATATGCGACATACCCGCAAAATTTTTTCAAAACAGTCTGAAAACCATTGACATGCTGTTTAGAACGTGATAGAAGCTAGAAAAGGATATTTTATGGACATATATAGATTTGTTTTATCGCCTTGGTTTTGGTTAACCTTGACAGTAATTTTTTCTCTGTTGGAATTGGCTTGTGCCTTTAATTTAATAACCATATGGTTTGCAATATCTTCTTTTCTAATGATATTTATTTCAGGATTTACCGAAATGTTCGGACAAACCTATAAGATTTAGGTTACACTTGGGAATATTTCTTGGTTTGTCGGTATTATTATTCATTTTTACACGACCATTTGCGGTTAAAAAATTAAACTGAAAAGTTTTGAAGCGCTTATAAAAGTTGCTGATGGAAAATCGACAAAAATAATTATTCCATCAGATTTGCAAAACTTGGCAAGTCTTATAACTAGTATCACAGAGGTCGCAAAAGGGTAAAAGTCGTAAGGCGGCGGGTACATCGTATAACAGGACTGTTTACGCCTCGCCGCCTTACGACGGCCCGAGCCGCCAAAGGCGCAGTTTGTCCGTTTTTACTTCTTCCAATCTTCTGTTTTTATTTCTGTAAAACTAAAAACAATTGTTGAACATGACAATAAATCAGTGCTTCCATAGCATGTTCATAATCCGCGACTCTCTTTCAATTTTGAAGCGGAATTTGTTCAATAACTGAAGTTATTGAACAACTCTAATACAAAACCTGACCGCGAAAAAGGAGTGCGCCACTACCGGCGGGGGGATAGGTCCGTATTTCAAACGTGTTTCCATCGAAAACAATCCTCGCATTAATTCCCTCACGATCCATACGCCTGAGCGGTACAAGGCACCGTTCGGCAATTTCCCGCTCCAGGTCGTCGTTCAAGGACGGATTGATGTGCAGTGTACAGTCAAGCCGCACGGCGCGCTGTTCGGGCGTTCTGCCGCCGCGGGAATATATCGTTTTCAGGCTGTTCCGGGGATCGATGAAAAGAAAAAACGGGGATTCTTCCCCAAGGGAAAGATACCAGCCGAATGGCTCGTTCCTTCCCTCGTTTTCCCTGAAATTTAAAACCGCGGGAATCCGTCCGGCCCGCGATGCGGAGGATCCGTAAAAAGTCCCCGCAATTCCGCGCGGAAGGCCGGCAATATCCCAATAGCCGGCAACTTCCTCCGAATACCAGGGGGGAACCGGAACGGTTTCCGCGCCTTTTGCAAACTGCGCATCCATATCCTCAAGGCATTTGATTCTGACATCCAGAAAATCAATTATTTTCCTGTCTATCCATACACGGGCATTGGAGATCATGTCGATATACACGGAGTTGGCCATGACAATGCTTTCTCCATGACTGGTTATGGTCCGTATTTTCGGCACATCCAGAAAACGAAGGGGGGTGGAAATGATAAGGTAATGCAGGGGCATATACACCATGCCAAAACCGACGGCGGAAAGATGATCACGCCGCTGGGAAACGATCCTCTCGTTTAATTTCCGGCGGAACACCCTGTTCAATTCAATCTTGCGCCGCAGATCCTCCCATTCCTCGTCCGTAAGGGAAGCCTCCCCGTCAAGGGTCAATTCCGGCGAGAGATAACCGTTCAGTTCATCGTAATCCCCGACATACTGCCTGCGCCGGAATTCGGGAAAATTTTGGGATATGCCGTTGGTAAGGAAAAGAATATCATCGGCGTTGGCTTTATCCCTCATGAAAATATAGTTGTCCGACGCCGCCAGGATGTACCGGAAAACAGCCTTGTCTTTTTTCGAGAATTTTTCACGAAGCATCCGGGCAAATTCGGGGGAAAGGCCGTCATACGCGTTTTCGGGAATATCCAGGGTAACAAAAAACAATTTGGGAGGCCCTTTTCTGCCGGGCAGATAATCCCGCTGCACGTATGTCCACAGCTCCACGGGATGCAGCTTTACGGTACAGGTTTCCCCGTCAAGGCTGATGCGGAGATCGCAGTCCCCCTCGAGTATGTTAAAATCGGGAATGGTATATTCAGGCGCCTCCCTTTCATTTCCTTTCCACGAGAAACCCGCAAAGAGCCTGTCGGGGGACAATCCCCGCTCTCCCCGGTCCTTCTTCTCAAGAAACGCGCCTTCGGGAAAATACAGGGGCGCGGGCGTGAATTCCCAGGAAGGGGCAAATATCGCCTTTGTCCAGTAGCCGGTCCTGCCCTGTTCATCAAGGCCGGCCACGCGCAGTTCCCTTGCCCCGTTGCCCTGCCCATTCTGCAGTATCGTAATGTAGCGCGTAATCGCCGCGTTCCCCGAAAGCGGAATGCGCGGCTGGCTTCTCCAGTCTTCGGAGGGCAGGGCCCATTCCGTCAAATTGGAAAAATAATTTGTTCCCGTCAGGTTCGATGTATACGGAATGTACGTGTATTTAAAAAGCATGGGATCACAGCCCACAATGTCAAAATCGGCAATGCGGGTATACATCTCTCCGGCGTCGTTGATCAGAAAAACGGTTGACGCGCTTGCCGACAGGGCAACCGCCCTGAACGCTCCCCGTTCAGGACCCGAGTAATTCCGCGAAAAATCGCAGGGCAGTCCCGGATCCGCGTAGCAAATTTCCTGTCCGTCTTCAAGGAGCACATAGGTTGTGGCAATTTCCATGGTGCCATTGTGATGCTGGTTCCCGAACGGATCCTCGTAATACAAAACATGCCTGTTCCGCTTTCCCATTGCCCAGGCCCTGTTCCCCCCGAAACGGCTGTCAATATAAAGCCGGCTTTCCCGGGGCCAGCCCTGCCTGTCAAGCCACACATTGGATTTATGGGCAATGGTATTGTCAAAACAGTAACGGTAAAAAACGCCTTCAACGGAAAGGGCCACCAGTTCATCCGCGTCGGCGGATATTTCCGCGACGGCGGCAGCCTTGCGAAAAGACCATTTCCACAGGTTATGGGGAAGCCCTGTCTTCCCGAAAAGAACCCATTCACGGGGTTTCTTCCGGGGATCTATGCTCTTGTACCAGATCTTCCCGTCCCTTACTACATAATAATGATAGGCGTTAAAAGTCTGCGTCCTTGTTTTGATATAAACCGCTTGAGGAAAATCGCCGTTTATATTTTCCGCCGCGTACGATTCGCGCGGAAAACCCCCAAGATCCAGGGGGGGCTTCATCCCTATCGACACGCACGCGTTCAGGAACAATACCGCCGTGAACACCACGAGGGCCTTTCCGGCGGGGAAACAATGCTGTCTGTACTCGGGATATTTTAACATCTTCTACGCGCTGGTTTCTTTCTCCAGGCCTTCCGTCCCGGAAAAATCCCAGGGCTCGTAGATTTTGGGCACGTCTCCCAGAAGCCGTTTGGTGTAATCCGACTTCGGATGCAGTATGGCTTCGTCGGCGGTTCCCCGCTCCACGATGACCCCCTTCTCCATGATGTACACCGTGTCGGAAATGTAATAGGCAAGCCCTATGTCGTGGGTAATGAAGACAATGGTCATGTTTATTTCATCCCGAAGCCTTAGAAGCATGTCCAGAATGGTCGCCCGCGAACAGGCGTCTATCATTGAAGTGGGCTCGTCGGCGACAAGGAGCCTGGGACGAAGCATGAAAATGCGGGCTATCATGAGCCGCTGCATCTGGCCTCCTGAAAGTTCAAAGGGATATTTGTTGGAGAGTTCCTCAAATTTGAGATTGACAAATTGGCAGGCGTCTTTCATCTTTTCGAATTTTTCCCCGGCGCCCAGGTTTCCGCCTCCCTGCAGGCGTATGCAGTCCTCAAGAACCGAATCGACCTTGTGAAAAATATTGTAGGTAGAAAAGGGATCCTGAAAGATCGCCTGGATGTTGCGCCAGTAGAGCCTTCGTTTGGCGTGGGTGGAAATATCCCGGATCTTTCCCTCAAAATAAATTTCGCCCCGTGTCGGCTTGAGGAGTCCAAGCACCATCTTCGCCAAGGTGGTTTTGCCGGAACCCGATTCGCCTACTATGGAGACGATTTCGCCCCGGTGAAATTCAAAATCAACATCGTTAACCGCCAGGGTCCTGCGTTCCCCGTAGCCGAATTCCCGCGCAAGATGACTGGCGCTTAAAAAAACCCCGCCTGTTTCAGCCTGTGCCATGTGCCTTCTCCGTTTCATCGTCCTTAGGTCCGGAAACTTCGTCCCCGTATATTTTATACAGATCCCCGGGCCTGTACCGGCAGCGGTACCCTCGGCCTCGGCCCGCATCCTGCTCAAGGATAACACCGGCCGCGCGGCAGGCTTCGTCCGCGTAATGACAGCGCTCGGCAAAGCGGCAGCCCGCAGGCCGCGTCTTCAAATTTGGCGGCGCGCCGGGTATGGCCTTAAGGACATGCCCCCTTGTTCCGTCTTCGGGCACTATGATCGAATTCATGAGGCCCCTGGAATAGGGCATAATGGGATCAAAAACCATTTCCTTCGCGGTTCCCCGCTCGACAATTTCGCCGGCGTACATCACCATGATGTCGTCGGTAACGTTGAACAAAAGGGGAAGTTCGTGGGTAATAAAAAGCATGGATTTGACAAAACCCTTTTCCATAAGATCGTACAGAAGCCTGATGACTATTTTCTGGGAAGAAACATCCAGCGCCGAGGAAGGCTCGTCGGCTATGAGCACCTTGGGGTTAAGAATCGTCGAAATGGCGATGACGGTCCGCTGCTTCATGCCCCCGGAAAGCTCCACCGCGTACTGATCAAGGGTCTTTGGGGAAAGATTGAGTACGCCGAAACGCTCCGCCGCCAGATCCCGTATCTCCGCCCGTGAAAGTCCGCTCCCGTGGGCCCACATCACATCCTCAATAAAACGGATGATCCTGCGGGAAGGGTTGAGGGCGTTCATCGCCGCCTGGGGGATGTAGGCAATTTCCGAACCGAGCACGGTCCGCCGTATCGTGTCCGGCGAAAGGCCGGTAATTTCTTTTCCGTCTATGACAATGCTTCCCGACTCATAATACAGCGGAGGAAAATAATAACCCATGACACTCATGGCAAGGGTGCTTTTGCCGCAGCCCGATTCTCCCGCTATGCCTATGGACTTGCCGTCCTCCAGACTGAACGAAACGTTATCCACCGAACAGATCTTTTCGTTCATCCGCGTCCTGTAATAGGTGGTGAGGTTTTTAACCTCCAGCATCGTTCCCATGGGCCTAATTCCTTATCTGGGGGTTGAATATCTGATCAAGCCCCGAGTTCATCAAATTGAGCGAAAAGGAAATGAGGGCCACCATTAAAACGACAGGAAGAAAAGCCCACCAGGCCCCCGTGGGAAGGGCGCTGAAAAATACCGCCCAGTTCATCATAAGGCCAAGACTCGCCACATTCCGGGGTCCAAGTCCAAGCATGGAGATCTGCGCCTCCGAAAGAATCCCCGATGCAACCTGCAGAATGAAGGCCATGACCACATAGGAGGCGATATAAGGCAGAATATCCTGAATGATGATGCGGGGCATGCTGTGGCCCGACAATTTTGAAAGGTTGACATGATCGCGGTTGCGAAGGCTTGTAGTCTGGGCGCGGACGGAGCGGGCCGTCCATGGCCAGCTTGTAATGCCGATGATGACCCCCGTACTCCAGAAGCTCCGGGAATCGATGCTTACCGACACAAGTACGAGGATCACGAAAGAGGGAATTACAATGAAGATGTTGGTCAAACTTGAAAGGAAATTGTCCACCTGTCCCCCGGTATACCCGGCGAGGAGCCCTACGGCAAGGCCGATAAAGGTGGCGATGATCCCCGCGACAATGCCTATCAAAAGGCTCGTCCGGGTTCCGGCCACAAGTTCCGCCATTACATCACGGCCAAAATTGTCGGTCCCAAGCACATGGAGTTTTTTGGGGATCTCCCTTGTAACGGCGGCAATACCGAACTGGCTCAAAAGGTCATCTTCCGTGGTATGTTCCGGGGAAGAAGGAACCTGCGCGGGAGCCGGCCCCTGTTCCCGCCGCGCCTTCATCATTTCTCCAAGGTTGGGAGGCTCGAACATGCCGCCCTCCATGAGCAGAGGATCGGTCCGCACAAAAACGGGAAAAAAAACAATCAGAAGAAGAACGGCGGCCATCACAAAAAAACCAAAGCGGAATTTGCCTGACTTGAAGGCGGTTTTAAAGATATGGCCCATTATTTTTCCTCCTGGGAAGCGGCCTTGACCCTGGGATCTATGATGCCGCAGATAATATCCACAATAAAGTTGGCGGCCAGCACCGTAATGGTGATGATAAGGGTACAGCCGGAAATAAGGGTATAATCCTGGGTTCTGATGGCGGTGAACATTGTTGTTCCAAGGCCGGGGTAACTGAACACAATCTCGGTAATAAGGTTCCCCCCTATCATCGTACCCAGTGAAAGGGCAAGGCCCGTAATCTGGGGGAGCATGGCATTGCGAAACACGTACCAGACTATTTTGGAATCTTTTATTCCCATGAGCCGGCTGTACTTGACGTAATCGGCGTTAAGCTCGTATATGGACATTTCCCGCATGCCCAGCGACTGGCCTCCTATAACCACAAGAACCATGGTAAGAAAGGGCAGGCGGTAATGATTCAGCACCGAAAGCAGAAAGGCCGGATTTGTCCAGTTGGGCAGCATGTCGAACGCATAGCCCAAGCTTCCGGGAAACAGGTGCAGCCTGTTCGCCAGAAAGTGCACATTGACAATGGCGAGTCCGAAAGCGGGAATGGCGCTCATGAACAAAAAGAAGGGAAAAAACACCCTGTCGAAAATTCCCTTGCGGTAGGCGGTAACGGCGCCCAGAAGATTTCCCAAAAACCACCCCGTAAAAATGGCGGGGATCTGGAGCATCAGGGTCCAGGGAATTGCCGAAGAAACAATATTGCCGACCGAACGGGGAAACTGGTAAAAGGAAATACCCATGTTTCCCTGGAAGAGGTTTCCTATGTAAATAAAAAACTGCTGCCACAGCGGTTTATCAAGACCGAACATGGTCATGTACGCATCGTATATTTTTTTCTGGGCGTTGGCGTCGGTCATACCGGCGGTCATGGACGCCACAATGGTCGCCACCGGATTCCCGGGAATAAGCCTGGGCAGAAGAAAATTCAGGAAAACGGCAATAACAAGGGTGACCATGTACCAGCCAACCTTCTTTCCCACATATATACAGTACGATTTCAAAATGCACCCCCGAAACATACTCACAAAGGAAAGGCGGCCGTGTAACACCGCGCCGCCTTTTCATGCGGGAAGACCACGCCGCCTTCCCGTTTCGGGACTATCTTTTGGGAGAAATGCGGTACAGCGACTGAACACCGTACCCGTCTATACAGAGAGTGGGCGGAATATTGGAGCCGTCGCCAAATTTCGGGAAGCCCGTCCACACCGAGGTATTGACCGTGTGGAACAGGGCCGGACGGTACATGAGGCCCGCCGCGGGCATGTTCTGGAGGTATATGACGTTAAGCTCCGTCCAGAGCCGCCTCATGGTCTCGGGATTGGTCTCGGCGGCAAGCTGGCCTATGATCTGGTTGGCCCTGGTGTTTGTCCAGCGGCCGAAATTCCCTATGCGGTTGGGGGTTCCCGCCGGGGGAAGATCCGCGCTGCCCATGGTTTCATAGGCCCTGGACCAGGGAGACGCCGGACCGGCTCCGCCGTAACTGTGCATGATAATATCGAAGGTGCCGTTGTCCTTGTCGGCCTGCCACACGTTCGCCTCGGGGAAATAGGTGCTGATGTCCATGCCAAGCTGGCGTCCCACCTGGGCGACAACTTCAAGGGACGCGTTCCAGTCCGACCAGCCGGCGGGACATTCCGCCCTGAAACTGAGCCTGACGCCTCCCTTGGCCCTGATGCCGTCCGCGCCGGGCACCCAGCCCGCCTGATCCAGCAGAGTCCTGGCGCCGGCAACATCGACGCCGTTCCACTGGTACGGCCTGAGGGCGGCCGGATCGATAAGAGCCTGCTCGGCCGGAACAGGAAGCATGATGGAAGGAACCAGCGCAGCGGTGTACCCGGACATGGCGTTCTTGCCTATCAGGTCATAATCAAGGGACATGGCGATTGCCCTGCGCACCGCGGGATCGTTAAGGCCGGGCTTCTGGGTATTAAACACGATGGAAGGAATAACGCCGGGGAAATAATACGGCGGCTGTGATATGTAGGTTTCAACATTGGGACCAAAGGTCCATACCTGGGCGGTAAACTGCTGGGAAACGTCTACCTGACCTTCCCTGAAGGCCGCGTCCCCGGCGGCATTGTCCCGGTATACGTTATGAACCAGATATTTGGGAGCGGGAAGTTTTCCGTACCGGGAAGCATGTTTCCCCCAATAGTTGTCGTCCCGGACAAGGGCCGCCATGGTATCGTCCCATCTCAGGGGCTTGTAGGGGCCTGTGGCCACGGGTTCCCAGTTGGGGTACTGCAGAATGCCGGTGGGGGGCGGGTTATCCCTTTCAATGGCTTCCCACACATGCTTGGGAACAATGTACAGACCGCACAGGGACGTTTCAATGTGTTTGGGATTGAAGTTGGAGGCCTTTCCCCTGATCTCCACAGTCAGGTTGTCTATCTTCCGGACGCTGTCTATATAGGACCACCAGGCGGTGCCGGACGTGGCGTAACGGTTCTGAAGCTCATAAGAATATACCACATCGTCGGCGGTCATCGGTCTGCCGTCGTTGAAATGGACATTCGGGTTGAGTTTGACCGTCACATTCTGACCGTTCCAGGCATAGCTGTCGGCCAGCTGCGGGTAGAGCTTCGCGTCCAGGAGGTTAAAGACAAACAGCGTTTCATAGATGACCTGCCGGGACAGGGCCGTAAACGGGGTGATGCCGAAAGAACTGTCCACGTTAAAAGGATTGAAATGGGTAGGCGCTCCCCACAAAAGGCCGTTAAAATACAGCGTTTCATTCCTTGGCAGGGTGGACACACCTGATGACGATGACGAAGCGCCGCCCTGCTGACCGGGACCCGCGAAAACCATTCCCGCGGCGGCAAGCAGTACAACCGCAGCCAATACGATTTTTCCTGATTTCATTACTTTCCCTCCAGACAAAAATTGTTAGAAAATGTGCGCGGAAAACTTTCCTTTGAAAGAAAATCTCCTTCATTCATTATCCTCTGTCCTTCATTGATTGTCAAATATTTTTTGAGGCCGGTTTTGCGGCCCAAAAATGCCGGGGCAGAACAGACGCGGGCGGCACAGTAAAGCAACGCTTCCATAGAGGCGGGACCCGGCGGGGAAAACCTACATTTTCAGTTTTTCGTGGAGAAGTTCCCTGAATTTTTTTGTCTGGACGCTTTCAGGCTCAAGGGCCAGCGACGCCTCGGCATCAGCCAGCGCCGCGGGATAATCGCCCAGGTGGTAATAGGCCTGGCCCCGCCTGAAAAGACAGAACGGCTGATAGGGGTTAATCCGCAGCGAAAGGGTAAAATCGTCAACGGCCCCGGCGTACTGCAGGATGACGGAACGGACCACGCCCCGGTAATAGGCGGCCTTGTAGGACGCGCCGTCCATTTCCAGCGCCCTGGTAAAATCTTCTATAGCCTCGGTGTACATTGACCGGGCAAAATACGCCATGCCCCGGTGCTTGTAAACAAGGGCGCAAATATCGCTGCCGGGCGACATTTCCAGTATGCGGCTGTAAAAACCGGACGCCTCGTCAAAACGGCCCTTGTTATGGGCAAACAGGGCGTTAAGCAGCAGATCGTCCATGGACTTTGACACGAGAGGCGTTTCGGCGAAAGCCGGAGGGCCGGGCGGGAGCGTATCCGTCTTCTCCGTCTTCTCCTTCTGTTCCTCCGAAAAGAGGAGCGCGTCGGTTGATTCCTCTATTTTCCTGAAAAAAGATTCGCGGCGCTTTTCCAGCTCCCCGTTCAGCCGCCGCTGATAGGAACAAATCTCCTGAAAAATGGTGTCGGCCAGCGAAAGGCTGGCGTTTACCGCGGCAAGCTTGCGCTTCAGCGCGTCGTCAAAGGGGGTAAATTCAGCCTTGTACACCAGCTCGTGTTCCACTTCCGCCCAGGCGTCCTGAAGTATGGTGCGGATCTGCAATTCAGCCGATTCGCAGTCAAGGGGACCTGTTTTTTCCGTAATGTCGGCGGGAATTCTGATTAAAAGATGGGTGGACTCGTAACCAAATTCCTTGAAACTGTAACCGGAACCCTTCCGTTCACATTCAAGAACTTCAAAATGCCGCCTGACGGTCTCCTCGGCGGCGTCAAGATCCTCAATAAAGGGACAGATGACGCGCACGCCGACAAGATCGGTGATAACGGGACGGAAAACAAGATCCCCCGCCTTTAACATCCGTATATATTTTTTGAAAAAACTGGGAAAATCCTTGAGTCTGGCCTTTACCATCACCGGACGCAGCGCTGAACCGCTGAAAATATCCTCAATCCGGGTCCGCAGCTCCCTGACGGCGGCGGACCGGACCTCGGCGTATTGATCATAAATCCGCCGCAGTCCGGTTTGATCGGGTAGTATTGGTTCCCTCATGGTTTCAGTTTCAGGCATGGCTTTACAAAAAAAAAGCTGTCTGAAAAATACCGATTTTTCAGACAGCCCTTTCCGGGTACCTCAACGTACCTTTTCCGGATTACTGTTCTTCGTTAACCGAGGTAGGAGTAAAAGCGCCTTCGGGAGCCTGTTTCTGCTGTTCCAGATACCGGAGCACCTGATTCTGGCCGAAACGTTCCATTTCCCAGATCTTCCGGGCGGTTTCCCTGTCCTTGATTATGTTCCACAGGTTTTCATCGTCAATATCCCGGTCGGTGTCAAGAACCGCTTTGTCGTAAATAACCTTGACATCCTTGAAATACACAACAAAATCCCCGCCTTCCTTGGCCGCGTCCCGCTGAACGAGGAAACCGCCGAATTTGATGAAAGGAGTGGAAGTGGGATACAGGGGATAGAGCCTCAATTCCCGGTTCCTTACGGACTGAACATACGCGGGGTTGTCCCAGCGGAGTTCTCCCCAACCGTCGTAGTTCAAATAACCCATGAACATCGACTTCTGGCTGCCCTGATTGTCAATGATAATGGTGGAAAGACCATGGGGAAAATTGAGGCCGTAGGCGTTGACCGCAACGGACTTGATGGTTCCCACATTCTTGATCACGCCGTAGTGCTCTTCAAAACGGCTGGAACCGGTAATACCGTCGTTATCCTCGACAGGCTCTATGTTTCCGTCCTCATCGATATTCGCCTGCGGTTCAAACGCGGGAATTTCAAAGGGCGGCTTTACAAAAGCCCAGGAATTGTGGGGTTCGGTCGGAAAATGAACCCGCAGACCCATTACCTTGCCCCACTGCTTGGAAGGCGCTTCCCTGGTATAGGTCAACATCTGGTTCTGCACGAACCTTGAAGAGGACGCGAGTACGACATCCCAGTTGACGATGGCAAGTGAGGTCTTCATCACCGCTTTCTGCTCGGTGGTGAAACTGCCGCCGGCTATATTGGAATAATCCATCACGGTGCGGCGGTTCTGGGTAGGTTGATTGTCCTGATCGGGAAGAATGTCCGCCGCAAGCAGACCGAAATCGATCAGCACAGCTTCTTCGGCAAACAGCGACCCCGCAGCAAACAACACGATGGCGAGAAGAATGAACATCCGTTTCATTCACAGCTCCTTTCGATAACTCGTTATTTCAAAAAATATTGCTATTATGTAAGTATACAAAATCCACACAATTTGTCAACAATAATATCGGCAATATCGGCTCAATTCCTGTTCTCTTCGGAAAATATACGGCGGAAATCCTCAAAAAAAGCCTCCTTTCCGGCGGCAAAAAGCCGCACATCCCTTACGCGGGGAAAATTGCGCCGTATTCCCCGGTAAAGCGTCAGAAAATTCCGGTAAACGTCGCCGCCTTCCGGGGGCGGCAGCACGGCGCCCTCCGACAAATCGGCATACACAACCCCGTCCCGGTACATGAAAGACACAAGCCTTGTGTCCCGGGAAAAGAGCGGCGCCGAATTCGGCGAGACGGGCCCAAGAAGGGCCTCTTCCACATAACGCCTGATGTCGGTTTCCCCGGAGGAAGAACGCCGCAGCATCCTGTCTTCCACCGTCGTTTCACCATCTCTGATAGAATAAAACACGAACGTCCGTCTGACAAGCCCCGAAACCATAAATTCGCCAAGAGCAAAGAGTCCCACAAGAACCAGAAGAAAAAGTCCCCTCTTTACCGGGTTCATCAAAAAACCGGCGGCGGCTTTCAGCAGTGTGTTCATTGGACGGCGGTGTATCCTCCTGACCGCTCAAAGGCGGCGGTAAAATCGGCAATTCCCTTATAGATCGCTTCGGCGGTCTTTTGCAAGTATCCGTCGTCGGCCATGAGCAGGGCATCTTCGCGGTTGGTGACAAAGCCGACTTCCACGAGCACGGAGGGCATGCGGGCGTTCCTTACAACGAACCATTCTTCCGCCTTGATGCCCCTGGACGGCATGCGGCCTGTTTCGCCAAGACGGTTGAGGATGTTCCGGGCCATGAGGATGCTTTCCGTGGTAAATTCCTCCTCCATCATGTCGTTGAGAATGGGAATAACATCCTCGGAATCGGCGTATTTCGATTTGTCTATTACATCGCGGCGGTAGCCGGGGTTAAGATACCAGACCTCGAAACCCCGGGCGGCGCTGTTGGACAGGGAGGCGTTGGCGTGAATGGACACGAAGATGACGGCCTCGTTGTCCTTGAGCGGTACGGAATTGGCCAGCGCCACGCGGTTTTCCAGCGACGGATAGGTATCGCCGGTCCGGGTAAGGAGGACCCGTTTGTCGGGCCAGGCGGCGGAAAGGAGGGCGTGCAGTTTCTTCGACACCGCAAGGGTGATGTCCTTTTCCACGGACTTGAAAGGCGCCCCGTTGACGGTAAACTCGGCCACCGCCCCCGAATCTTTGCCGCCGTGGCCGGGATCGATGATGACGGCGGCTATCCTGAAACGCGAAGCGTCGTCCTCGAAGGAACGGGCGAAGGCGCTTTTGAGACCGGCGGTAAAGGCATGGGGAAAAAAGAGAACGCCGTTTTCAAGGTAGGGGGCAGGAAGGCTGTGCAATTCCCGCCCGTCCACAACAAGAAAGCCCGAATCGCCGGCCTTTCCCGTCTCAAACGCCGCGGTGTGTCCCGACAGGGTAAAGATACCGGTTTCAAGGAAAGGATCCCAGCGGAAAGCGGCCCCGGAACCGGAAAGAACAAGTCCCGAAAGGGTATCGTCCAGGGAAAGATCCTGGGCTTTTCCCCGCGCGGGGAAAAACAAAAAGAGGATTACGGCGAAAAAAAACACGCCCTCGAAACCGCCTTTCATGATCCGTCCCCGTGTCCCAGTTCGTCAAGAAGATACGCCGCGCCCTGGTAGCCTCCCCGGATAAGGGCGGCCCAGAAACGCCGGCCCAGCGTTCCCCCGCGGACGGTTTTTACCGGCGCGAGCGGACATCCCGTTATACGGCGCACCGCCTCAAGACTTTCCTCCACCGTGCGGCCCATCCAGTCCCCCGGATTCGGGGCGGTGAACGCGGGAAAATCAAGGATCGTGTCCCCGGCGGGATACGCCGGAGGAGGATCGGGTATGTCCCGAAGAAGGGCGCGGAGGGAAGGACCGGCGGGAAAGGCGTCGGGGGGAAAGGCGGGGGACCCGTCACGGCCCGGTTTTTCGTCCGGCCCCTCATCCTGAAACCAGGCGTCAAGAAAGGCCGCCGTTTCGGCGCGGGGCGCCTCCAGCCGTACAAGGACGGCGGCCGCGGCCCTTTCGGCGGCGGAGACGGCGCTTTCCCTGTCCGGGGCGGCGGCGATGACATTACCGCATTTACCGACGTTGTTTTCGGGAAAATTGACGGCGCTTCCCTTTTCAATCCTGAAAAAAACATCCCGTACATACCTGGTATTGCGCGCCTTTTCGCCGTCCAGTATATCCCTGACCTTTCCGGGAATGGAAATAAAGGCCCGTTCCGCGCAGGTCCAGGAACGCACCGGACGCAGCCCCTCGGGCTTTCGGCCCAGCGCGGCCAGAATGGCCCCGCGTACCGGTTCGGCCCCGGAAGCGTAGGGACAGGTCCAGCCGGACATATAGCCGCCCGAAAGCCTCGCGGCAATTTCCCCTATCATGGGACCGGAGGAAGTCAGCTTGATGTCGCCCTTGGCCGCGCCGCAGCAATTTTCACCGGCTATTCCCAGCGCCCGGATGCCGGCCTCGAATGTTTCAAGGAGAAGCCTCTGTGTTCCGCTTTCGGCGCGGGTGGGCATGGTGTGGCCCATTTCTATGAAATACGGGGGAAAAAAGATGTGCCTGTCGGCAAGGCCGCAGATGGTAATTTCACCCCGGTATATAACGGCGTCCACCGAAAATTCCGGCCCGTCCATGAACGACTCCACGATGGCCCTGCCCGACCGTGAAAAACGGAGAGAATCGGCGGCGGCTTCCCGAAGTCCGGCGAATGTGTCCGCCCGGCGGCAGCCCCGTCCGCCCATGTTGTCCACCGGCTTTACCACAAGCGGATAGGAAAATTCCCCGGTGTCCTCGTCAGGAACCTCTCTTATGACGGTAAAGCCCGGCGAGGGAACCCCCGCCTTCCTGAAGCAGGATCGCATGCGTTCCTTGTCCGAGGCGTTGAGGGCCGCTTCAAAAGGAATACCGGGAAGGCCGAGCCGTTCGGCAACCCAGGCGACAGTGGCGGAAAAATCGGTTCCGGCCGTCATGATGCCGCCGAATTTTGTCCCGGAATCCGCGCGGAGGGACAGAGCCAGCTTTTCCATGCCGTCCCTGTCCTTGAGATCGACACGCTCAAAACGGTCCGCCATGGAGGCGGAGACGGCGCCGGGATCCCCGTCCGCGGCGACGGTGAAAAGCCCCATCTCCCTTGCCGTCCTTATGGCCGGTCCCTGCATGATCCCGGCGCCCACAATCAGTATGCTTTCCCTCATGTCATGTCTCCCTGGACCCACCGGGACGGCTCCTCTTCCCGGCCGCCGTCATTCTTTACCGCGTAGACCTCGAATGTATCGCCCAGGCCGAAAACCCGGCTTGCAAAAAGCAACGCGGAACGAAGAAGGCCCCTTTCTCCCGCCGCGAAACGGCCGGCAAGGGGAAAGCGTTCGGGATGATGGCCTGTGATCACTATTTTTTTAACGGTGAAGCCGGCCCTTTTCATGAGCCTTTTGCACGCGCGGGGATTCCAGACGGTACGGTGATCGGCGGGGCTTGCCTCGAGGAATTTTTTGGCGGATTTGAGGCCCGAAATGCCCGACGCGGAAGGGGTCGAAAAGGCGAGCGCCCCGCCGTTTTTAAGGATACGGCGTATTTCCTCCAGCGCGTCTCCGGGATTACGGAGGTGTTCCATCACGTACCACAGGGTCACGGCGTCGAAACATTCATTCTGAAGGAAAGCAGGGGGGGGATTTTGGGGAAAGAAGCCCTCGTATACAGGAACGCCGAGTTCGCGCCGGACCCAGGCGGCGGCGGCGGCGGGTTCGAGTCCCGACGGGTTGAAACCGTCTTCCTTCGCGGCGGCGAGGAAGGGGCCATAGGCGCAGCCTATGTCAAGGAGTGCGCCGCTCCTGAGGCCGGGAAGCAGCGATCTGATGATCGCGAGCCGCTGTTTTCCCCGCAGAAAAAGGCCGGGGAAATCCTCAAGGTAGGTTTTGCCGTACTGTTTTTTGTAGGAACCGAAAAAGTAGTCCCTTTCATATTCAAGAGGCGGCGGAACAAGACGGTTCATGAGGACAAGGCCGCAGCGGGGACAGCGCCGGTATGTCCGTTCCTCGAAACGCACGGCTTTACCCGCCGCGCCCCGTCCGCCTGTAAAGCTCCCGGCGCAGACCGGACAGACGCGGAAAATTTCCGGGTTCACGGACGCCAGAAGATCCGCCAGCGTACGGTTTTGCCGGCCGGCAAGGCCGTAGCGGCGGGCAAGGCCTTCGCACCCCGCGCGGAGTTCCGCGAGAAAGGCCCTGTTTACCGAATAAGCTTCCCCCGTTTTTTCGCGGAGCAGGGCCGGAATCTTCCCGCCGCCCCGGACGCCCGCGGAATAAAAACCCGCGGCGCGGGCCAGTTTTTCGTGATAGGCTCCGGGTGACACGAGGATCACGGAAAGCCCCGCGGCCAGCGCCTCGAACGCGGTGATCCCGAAATGGGTGATGAGGAGATCGTATTCAAAGAGGCGGTTCCCAAGCCCCGGCGCCAGAGCGGCGCGGCGGATTGGGGCGTCCTGCCCGTTTTCCGAAACTTCCGCCCCGGCAGGGCGGGAACTTGTGACGCTTATGTCAAATATATCCGCCGTTTGAAGCAGGGCGCGGCATACTTCCTCGCCGAGTCCCGCGCTGTCTTCGGCGCCGAAACTGACAAGAATACGGGGGCGGTCTTTGGCGGAAATATCCTCTCCGGCGGACTTTCTCTTTTCGGGCAGGAAAAGCAGCGAAGGATCGGCAATGTTGGGAAGGGATCTTCCCCCCGGCCCTGGAAGAAGATCGACAAGAAAATCAAATTCGTCCCTGAGCGGGCCTCCTTCGTCTACGCCTATAACAGGGGCCAGAGCGGACCAGAAACGGTACTCGCCGGGCGGGGTTCTGAAACGGTCAAGAACGATAAAATCCCACCGCGTGTATCCGGCGTCCCCGGCCCCAGGCAGTCTGCCATGGAGAAACCACGAATCCTCGTATTCCCCGATCAGGGCGGCCGCGCCGGCGGCGTCTTCGCGGTTTTTTACATACAGGAAGGCCTCCCCTCCCCGTTTCCGCAGTTCCCGTACCAGAAGAACGGCGCGGAGGAAATGTCCCCCGCCCAGTCCCTTTTCGCAGGCGGGAACCATGAGCGCCCTCATTTGAATTCCCGGACCACCCGCGTATCCGCGCCGCCGCTTCCGGCGTGAAGCCCCCGCGCCGCCGCGATGATGGCGGCGCCGTTAAAGCGCCCGCCGTCCGGAAACGCCTGGCGGAGGAGCACCTCATAAAGGAGGACGGCGCGTTCATAGTCATCGCGGGTATCCACGGAGAGCCTCATGGCGGGTTCCCGCCATCGCTTCGGGGCAAGAGGCCGGTGCAGGGAAAAGATCTCCCCGTGATTGTACAGATACGGACAGACATGCTCCCGTTCGCCGGGAAGAACCGCGTCCTTTTCGGCGCGGAGCAGGGCGCCTGAGTCCACCGATTCGACCCCGGCCCCGAAGGGAAGCCCGCTGTAACCGGCGTAATTGGCGCCGAGTTTTTCGGCCTCGGCGTTAAGGGCCCGCGCCGCGTCGGCAAACACGAAAGGATTGTCGGCGGTGGCCCGTATAACCCGTTTTATGCCGAAACGCCGTATGGCGATACAGTAACGGGCAAGAACATCCGCCTTGGGTCCGGGGGAAAGGACAAAGCCCTGGTCACGGGCCAGAGGTTCGAAAACCCCGGCGCAGGCGGAAGGACAGGCCAAAACATACAGATCGGCGGGGATGATCTTCAGGGCTTCCATGACCCGCGAGACCATTGGTTTGCCCCCCAGCGGAAGGAGGGATTTTCCGGGAAGCCGGGTCGAATCGATCCTCGCCTGAAGTACGACGGCCGTCATGCTCTGTTCTTCTCCGGCCGCGCCTCGTCCCAGTGATCGGCGACGGTGCGGGCGTCGCAGGTAAAACGGGAGGCGTTTTCGCTGATCCAGCGGCGCACGCCGGAAAATTCGTTCCAGGCCACGGACAATTCCTCGCCGGAACGGAAAAAGTACCGGAGAAAACGCCGCCAGGGCAGATGGGCGAAACCGTTCCTGAACACCGGGGCAAGGTTTTTAAGATAAAAACGGCGGTAATTTTTTTCGGGGGAATTATCCTCCTGGGGAACTTCGTTGTCATAGGAAAGCCGTACCATCTGGGTGGAGCTGATCTCTTCGCCCCACAGGCGCGCGCGGAAACCGAAGTCGGTAAGCTGCCAGTGAAAATTCTTTATGGCGCCGTCAAAACCGCCAAGACGTATGAACCGTTCCCTGTCGTAGATTCCCACACCGTCAAAAGGATAGAGGCCGCACTGGCCTTCGCGCTGGGGAATGGAAAGACGGGTGGTAACGGTATTTTTGAAAAGCGCGGGAGAGGCCAGCGTGGGCAGCACCTCAAAATGCGGATTCTGGATAACGGGAAGCGTACAGAGCCGTTTGCATACATTCCCGCCGTCATGCCGGGCCCTGTCGCGCCGGGCCGCGGCGTTCCCGGAAAAAAGAAGAAACCACTCGGCCATACGGGCGGCGTTGCCGCCTGAAACAAATTTCATGTTGTCCCAAAGAACAAAAAAGAGCGGGCCGCCGAGTTCGGAGACCGCGAGATTGACAAGTTCTCCCGGACTCAGATCCTCCGGCGCCAGAATAAAGCGTACAAAGGGAAAACGGACGGAAAGTTCTTCCACGTCGTAGCGTTCACGGACGCTTTCCACGGAAACAATATAATCAAAACCCGCCTTTTTCAGTTCCTGAAACAACACCCTGCGGGGATAACGCCCCCCCCGGTTAAGAAGAACCGCCTGGAGACCGGCGCGTCCCATCCTTTCCCTGCCTCCTACCGCGGTATAGGCGGTATGGGAAGGGAGAACCATGTTAGAAATTGTAGGTGTAGTATTCATCACACTCCGCGCAGGGCCCGGAATATGAGCATGCGCACTGTTCTTCGTACAGCCGCATACCCCTGGACCAGATCGTTTCAAGAGAATCGGTAAAGACGTTGCCATACGGGCGTTTCACTCCTCCGGGGTTCGCCGCTCCGTCCGGGACGGCGGATACGGAATATTCCCGGCAGACCGGGACCGTGCCGTCCAGAAGAACAGGCATGTCCCGCATGATATGCCAGCATGGCTGGCGTTCCACCGGCGACAGATCCGAGGCTTGCAGCCTGGGAAGGGTTCCGCAAAAATCATCGTACTTCTGGATAATGACGCCGGAGGTTCCCCGTGGAGAGGCTTCCTTCCAGAACCGGTAAAATTGTTCCGTATCGTCCTCCGAACCCGTCATGCGCACCGCCTGAACATAGGCGTCCCCGGGAAAAAGCGAGAGGAGTTTCCTGGCGCATTCGGACGCTTCGGGAAAACCCGCGCCCCGTATGTTCCGGTAACGTTCCGCGCCGGCGCTGTCAAGGGAAACGATCCAGGAAAGCGGCGGAAGGGGGCTTGTACGGGAAGCGCCGCCTTTTTCAAGGGCAAGACGGGCGCATTCTTCAAGCTCCCCGGTCTTCCAGCCCAGGCCGGAAGTCTCTATGACCAGGGCAAGTTCCGGCCGGGCAAGAACCATGGAAACAAGTTTCATTTTTTCGGGGTGAAGGGAAAGTTCGCCCCAAAGGGAAAGATCTATCACCGCGTCGCCTGAAAACGCGGCGATCTTGTCAAGGAGCAGGGCAAAGCGGCCGCTTTCCATGAACCCTTCCCTTTTGAGGCCGGAACGGGGATACGGACAGTATTCGCAGGACTGCGGACAGGGGCCTGAAACCTGAACCGCGTAAAAATTGGGAAGGGTCCGCAGCAGGGCGGGCTTTCCGGTTATGAGGGATTCGGCGTCCCGCGCCGAAGGAACGCCGCCCGAGGCTTCCACAAAGGCGGCAAGCAGCATGAGGTTCCGTTTTGAATCGGCCGAAAAAGAAAGGCGGTGGGATCTGAGATCAACAGATGAAATTTCGGCCTCTATGTCGAAGGCGTTAATATCCTTCTGCAGTACCGAAAACAGGGTGTTTCTCGCCGGTGCCAGGCACCCTTCATCATCGCCTGTGATCCGGTACAGTATCCCCGACGTTCCGGGAGAAAGGATCTCGGGGGCAAAACCGTAGGGCCATCCGTCGGCGTAGGAATATTCGGCGGCGTAACGTATATGCCGGTCCGCGACGGCGCCGGCCAGTACGGGATCGAGGAAGGGACAGTCCGCCCAGGCAAAATAGACAAGATCGTAACCCGCCTCCCTCTTTGACACGGCTTCAAGGAGGCTCTTTTTTGTCCAGGACGGGGCCCTGACAAGCTCGAAAGCCGGCGCCCCCTCCAGGGACGGAAGGGAAAGCCCTTCGCCGGCCAGCACAACGGTTTTCGACACCCCCGGAAAGCGGCCGGCGCGTTCAATCGCCAGAGAAAGGGCGTTTTTTCCGCCTGAAACCGGCTGGAAAGCCTGGGAACAAAGCGATCCGCCGTACAAAAACGAGATGGCGTTCATACCTTTCAAGTATCGGCATGAATTGGTATACTTTGAGCATGAACGCCGCCCGCAGACTGACCGTTTCGGAGCTTACCGAATTCATACGCCGCTGTCTTGAGGGGAATTTCGGCGTTCTTGCCGTGGAAGGGGAAGTCTCCAACTGCCGGCCGTCCAGCACCGGGCATCTTTACTTTACCCTGAAAGATCCCGGCGCGGTAATTTCCGCCGTGATGTTCAGCAACAAGTTCCGTTCCCTTGCCTTTGAACCCAAAGACGGAATGCTGGTCCGCGTACGGGGAAGGCTTTCGGTCTATCCCCAGCGGGGAAACTACCAGATTGTCTGTGAGGAAATGGAACCGGCCGGCGCGGGGGACATCCTGGCCATGCTGGAAAAACGGAAGCGCGCCCTTGCCGCCGAGGGGCTTTTCGACGGGGACAGGAAGAAGCCCATACCCCGTTTTCCCGAAACCGTCGGTGTGGTAAGTTCCCCCACCGGGGCGGCGGTACAGGACATTCTGAACATTTTAAGAAGGCGGGCCTCGGGAATAAGGGTGATCATTCTGCCCGCGCCGGTTCAGGGACAGGAGGCGGCGGGGATAATAGCCCGGCGCATAGAGCAGGCAAACGCCTGGAAACTCGCCGACGTGCTCATTGTGGGACGGGGCGGCGGATCGCTTGAGGATCTGCTTCCCTTTTCCGAGGAAATCGTCGTCAGGGCGGTGGCGGATTCGGAAATACCCGTGGTAAGCGCCGTGGGCCACGAGATTGACTGGGCTCTTTCCGACTTCGCCGCGGATCTCAGGGCGCCCACCCCCTCGGCGGCGGCGGAACTGGTAAGCGAAAGCAGAACGGCGATTCTGGAAGAGATACGGAACACGGCGGAACGGATACAGGGAATCATGGCTTCAAGGCTCGAACGGGCCCGGCTGCTTGTAAAACCTTTCAGCCTGGAAGATCTGGAGTACCGTTTCAGAAGCATACTTCAGCCCAGGCTGGTCCGTTTTGACGACGCGAGAGAAGGATTGATAACGGCCCTTCAGGGCCGCATAGGGAAACTCCGGAACAGGCTGGAGCTTGTGTCGGCCAGCCTTGAGGCGGTCAGCCCGCTGGCCGTACTGGAACGGGGTTTTTCGGTCGTCACCGTACAAACGGACGGCGGCGCCAGGCTGGTGCGCCGGGCCGGCGACGTGCGGCCGGGAGACAGCCTCATCATACGGCCCCAGGAGGGGATCGTCGCCGCGGTCGCCGAATGAGCCTTCGCGGAAAGGGAGACGTTATGGCAAAAAATGCCGGAACAGGCATGAAAAATTTCGAAGGACGGCTTTTGCGGCTTGAAGAACTTGGGGAAAAGATCCGCAGTCCCGACATCCCCCTTGACGAGGCCATCAAGGCTTTCGAGGAGGGGATAAAGCTGGCGCGCGCGCTGGAAAAGGATCTTTCCAAAGTGGAAAGCCGCGTTGAACTCTTGATGAACAATGCCGAAGCCCAGGCGGACGAAAGCCCGGAGCTGGGACTCTTTGATGACGATGAAGCATAACAAAGCATGACGACACATGAAGGAACGGACACGGCGGTAAAACCGGCGCCGGAATCCGCGGCCGGGGAAACGGCGGGCGGCCGCATCAGGGTACTGCCGCCCGCGGAGGCGCGGAAAATAGCCGCGGGAGAAGTGATAGACCGGCCGGCCGCCCTGATCCGGGAATTCCTTGACAACGCGATAGACGCGGATGCCCGGAATATCGAGGTGTATATAGAAGAAGGCGGAATAAAGCGGACGGAGGTTGTCGACAACGGATCGGGAATGAGCCGGGAAGATCTCCTTGTCTGCCGGCTTCCCCACGCCACAAGCAAGATCCGTTCCCTTGAAGATTTGGCCGTTTTGCGCACACTGGGTTTCCGGGGAGAGGCGCTTGCCGCGGCGGCCGCGGTGACCCGCCTTGAAATCCTTACCAGCCGGGACGGCCGGGAAGCCTGGCTGCTTGAATCGGAACCGGACGGCGCGGAACCGGCCGTTACACAGTCCCGCCGCACAAGGGGAACCACCGTCCGCGCGCTGGGGCTCTTTGACGCCGTTCCGGCGCGAAAACGTTTTTTGAAACGGGAAGGAAGCGAAGGGGGCCTGTGCCGCCAGGCCTTTACCGACAAGGCGCTGGCCTTCCCCGAACGTTCTTTCCGTTTTACGCAGGACGGCGGGTTGAAAGATTACTTTCCCCCTTCGGGCCTCAAGGAACGTTTTGCCGCGATCCTGCTCAAACCCGGCGAAGAGACCTTTCTCCATGAAATAAGCGCCCCCGGCGGGGATTTTACCGTTACCGTTATCGCGGGAGGGCCGGAATTGTACCGGAACGACAAAAGGCGGCAGTACATCTTCGTCAACAGGCGGCGCATCTACGACTACGGCCTCCTGCAGGCGCTGGAATACGGACTTCAGGGCTGGTTCCCCAACGGAAGCCACCCTGTAGGGGCCGTGTACATAGACATTGATCCCCGCCAGGCCGACTTCAACGTACACCCGGCAAAAAGGGAAGTCCGTTTTGCCGACGCGGGGACCATACATCACGCGCTGACCACGGCGCTGCGGGATTTTGTCCGCCATCTGTACGGATCGCCCGGCCGGCGGAGCGGGGAATTTTCAGGCGGACAGGATCTCTTCGCCGCCGAATCCGGCGCTCCCTATATGACCGGCCGGGAAGAAGGCGGAATGTCCGGCGGGAACGGTCCGGCCGGCCGTTACGCGGGCGGCGCGGGTACAGGCGGCGCGGGCCGTTTTGGCGCGGGTCATGCGGAGGCTCTTGCCATGGAGGCGCTGCTGGAAAATCCGCCGCGCTTTTCTCCCCTTCCCGGCAGAAACGGGGAAACCCGGAATGAAACACATCCGGGAGAAACGCTCCGTTACGCGGGAAGGATTTTCGGCCTTTTCATACTGGCCGAACGGGGAGACAGGCTTTTCATCATCGATCAACATGCCGCCCATGAACGCATACTCTACGACCGTTTTCTTTCGGGCCCCGTCCCCAGGCAGGAACTCCTCGTGCCCATTCCCTTCGAAACCGAAAGCGGCGAAGACGACAGCTTCCTCCTGGCGCACAGCGAAGAACTCGGGCGGCTGGGAATAACCCTTGAAAGGGACGGAAAAGCCTGGCGCATAGCCGCCCTTCCGTCCGGCTGGCGGACGGGAGACAGGGAAACGGTGAAGGAGATCCTCTCCCTGAAAAACGCCGGGAAAAATATCGCCGAACATTGGGCCGCAACCCTCGCGTGCCACACGGCGGTGCGGGACGGAGACTACCTTGACCAGGAGTCCGCCCTCGCTCTGGCCGGGGAGGCGCTGGCCCTCCCCATGCCCTTCTGCCCCCACGGCAGGCCCCTCTGGATGGAACTGAACCGGGGAACGCTCCTCAAGGCGGTAAAAAGGGAATAGGATCCCTGGCAGGCGGAACGTTTACCCTTTCAGCCTTCCCCCGGATACCGGAAGTTCCCCTGCGCCCTGATCTCGTCCATGATCTTCATAATGACAACCGATTCATCGATGGGCATGACGGCGCTTTCGGTCTTTCCTTCCCGCATGCAGTTCATTACTTCTTCGGCTTCGTAGTTGTAACCGTTGGAATAAAATTCACCTTCATAATGATGAGTGTACTTTCCGTGCAGCTCAAGCTCCGCGCTGTGGGCAAACACATAATCGGGAATATGAACGCGGCCTTCGCTGCCGCAGACCCACGCGTCGCTGTACATGGAGGTCCTGACGGAGGCGCCTATTGAGGCGATGCGGGAACCGCCCCAGGAAAAGAGCGCGGCGCATTCTTCATCGACCCCGGTTTCGCCCAGGTGCAGTACGGCGGCGATTTTTTCCGGCATGAGGGGACCAAAAACCATTGAGGCAAAGGAAACGGGGTATACCCCGGCGTCAAGAAGAGCCCCTCCGCCAAGCAGCGGATTAAGAAGCCTTCCTTCGGTATTCCAAGGCGAGCGGAAACCGAAATTCGCCTGAACCATCTTCACCTCGCCGATAAGGCCCAGGGCAAGCCACTCCCTGACCTTGCAAAGCGGCGGCGTAAAGCGGGTCCACATTGCCTCCATAAAAAACACGCGGTTTTCCCTGGCCGTCCTCGCGATATCCGCCATTTCACCGCTGTTGATGCAGACAGGCTTTTCGCAGAGAACCGCCTTCCCCGCCCGCAGCGCCTTCACGGCAAGATCCCGGTGTGTAGGATGGGGCGTTCCTATGTAGACCACGTCGACCGACGGATCGCTTACCATGGCGTCGTAATCGCCGAAGGCCTTTTCCACGCCGTAACGGGCGGCAAAGGCCCGCGCCGTATCCATGGAACGGGACGACACGGCGAGGGCTTTCGCGCCCTGGGCGGAGCGGAGCCCCGTAATAAACTGATTTGTAATTCCTCCGGTTCCGGCAAAAGCCCAGGCAATTGTCTCTTTCATGCTGATCCTCCTTTCCGTTCAGGATACAGCGAAACGGAACTGTCCGCAACAATGCGTAAACAGACCTGTTAGGCGAAGTATTTTCTGTTTTTATCCCAATCGTTTTCTTTTTTATATACATGGGATAATATCAGAATTCTATAGCCAACAAGAATTATCTAGAGTCTGTCCATAATGTAGACACATTATGGACAGACTTCCTTGAAATAGGCATTTTGCGTACCGTTTTGGTACAAAACGGGAGCAAATGCAAGGTCTGTCCGCAAAGTTCGCAAACGAAGTTTGCGCACCGACTTTGTGGACAGACGCTATCTAATAAAATATTGATACCAATCCATTCCATCAGATACAGGATGACCGGAACTGTTTATACCTACAGCCTCAATAAAGAAGGCCCCAAAAAGCCACAGTCTTTTATTATCTTTTGAAATTGAATAATCAGCAGCGGGTCGAAGTTCAAAATGTTGAGATTTTGTATTTATAACAATAAAATTATTTTCTGAAAAATATCCCTTTTCAGAAACAAGATCTCCCGAATAATCCATGACAAGACCTGTCCTGGTACATGAATAAGTCCCCTGAAGGGTTCCTTTCCATCTCTCGACAATAGTAACAACTTTATTTCTTACTTTTTCATTCTCTTTTTCCCAATATACAGTATAATCTGAAAACTTGAATGTTCCATTATTATAAAATTCAAGTGTTCCAAGCCCCCTCTGATAACTCCATTTTCCTACCAACAAATTTGGAGCAGGAAGAAGTTCTATCAATTCTTCAACAAGTGATGGTATTTTATCAAATACCTCATCCAAACTTTCCAATTGCAATCGGGACGAAGAAAGTATTTTTGCAGTTTCAACCTCTATTGCGGAAGATGTCAATATAGTTCTACTGCCTAACTTCATAAGTGATCCAGTTATTATAACTTTAGCATTTAGTGCCTCACCCAAATTGGCATAATCCTTTTCATTTGTATAGCCAGACATTTGAAAGTTTAATTCATCTATGACTTTATTAAATTGACTACGAGAAACCACATCAAAACCACCAGCATCAACAATAAGGGACGAAAACAAATCTGCCACAGCTTCAGATTCATCAGTTGAATAACCATTCTTTGCATCAAAAGGGACGACTGCTATTACAAGCTGTTGTGACCATCCAAAAATGGCCACATTAAAAAAAAGAGAAAACAAGATTTTATTTTTCATATAACACCTCCAACAGAATATATTCCTCAATACTCGAGTTTATACTATTCTATAGTGTTTTGTCAATATAGCGCATTGCCTCATAAAAAATCTTACCCAAAAGGAACGATGCCTCAAAATAAAAATCTTACCCAAATAAACCCAGCCGATGGAGGGATCGGAGGGTTGTATGGGATTTTCGATGAAAGAAAAACAGACGTTGACCAGGGAGTATGCTCCCCGCTACCGGCA
>JAIRXH010000140.1 GCA_031268385.1 Treponema sp.
TAACAGGCTGTTGAAAAAGTGGATTTTTAACACTAGTCGTGTCAAAAATCCCGATTAAACGCCTGTTTTGGCAGGCTGCAAAGTAGAAAATTCGCAGTTTCACCGCGAATTTTCTTTATTTCAACAGCCTGGTAAAGGCCCTTTTAAAACTTCAGTTTTAAAAAACGCCCCTCAATTTATAAACACGGAAAACGGGGAAAAACGTTTTTTCATGTTTGCTTGATAAGGATAGCACAGATGGAAAAGTTTTGTCAAATAAGGCCGTTCAAAAATCCGCTTTTGTTTGAACAGGCTCTTGTGAAAAGTGAAAAAGACGGCCAAAAGTCCGTTTTTTCCATAAAATTGAAGCTGTTCAATTGCACATTGGCCAAAATTTTTCTCTTTTTCTGTTATCAAGAATATTTCGAAACGGCCTCAATACAGAAAAAGCATTGAGGAAAAATAAATAAAAAAAATGTTGACAGCTTGAAATGGCCTGTGATATTATAATGAGCGAAACGTTTTTCTAAAAGAGGATTTCATGAAAACAGTAAATCCGTTCGTATTTTTTTGTCAAATTTTATTGACCTTGGTCATGATAGTCGTTTTGTTTGTTTCATTTTATCCGATTATCTGGATGTTTCTCAATTCTTTCAAAAATAACAGCGAGATTTTTCAGCGTCCCCTGAATCTGCCGTTGAAGTGGAATGTGGATATTTTCAAAACTGCCTGGGTTCAGGGCAAATTTTCCGCGGCAATTACCAACAGCCTTATTATTACCGGCGGGGTTGTTGTCTTGAATTTGTTTTTTTCAGGTATGGCTTCCTTCTCAACATCACATCTCCGGTATAGAGGACAATATGTGTTTCTTTCCTTCTGTATTGGCTGTCAGGTCGTTTCCGGTCAGGTTCTCCTGGTTCCCCTGTACAAGTTGATGTATGACATACACATAATGAATACGCGCATTGGTCTTGTTCTTGTAATTACCGCCTTTAGTCTGCCCTTGTCGGTCTACCTCTTTTACGGTTTTTTTCGGGGTGTTCCGCGCGAAATCTATGAATCGACAAAGATGGACGGGTGCGGCAATATGCGGTATTTTTTATCCATTCTCATTCCACTGTCGACCCCTATAATTGCTTCAGTTGTTATTTTTCAGGCATTGTTTACCTGGAATGAATATATTTTTACTCTTACATTTCTCAGGGATACGGCCTTATGGACCATTCAGCCGGTAATTAAAAATATGTTTACAGGATTCAGTATGCAGTACGGAATGAATTTCGCGGCTTTGTCAACAGTGGTTTTGCCAATTTTGTTTTTGTATATCATTCTGCAAAAATATTTTGTTCGTGGATTAACTGCCGGTTCTGTTAAAGGGTAGGGAGTATATGAAGAAACAGTTTGCTTTTGGCAATATATCCGCTTATTTATTTGTTTTGCCTGCGGCGGTTCTTATGGCTGTTTTTATTGTTTATCCCCTGCTGTCTTCCATCTCCTTGTCGTTAACCAATTGGTCAGGATTGGGAACAAGGGCCTTTGTTGGTCTCGAAAATTACCGTAAACTTTTGCAGGATCCCATATTCTGGAATTCTATCAGGCTTCAATTTACATGGTCTTTGTTATCAGTCGTTTTTTTGGCGATGTTCGGACTCCTGCTTGCTCTTGTTGTTGAAGTATTTGTGCCGTTCAGGATGCTGATCCCTGTTTTTCGCACTATATTGTTCATGCCAATGATGATGTCGCTGGTTTGTGTTGGACTTTTATGGAGCATGATATTTAATCCCATGATTGGTTTGCTTAATGAATTATTGCAGGCGCTGGGTTTTCTCGGCGAAGCAGACAGCCTGGATCTTTTGGGTAATCCAAAGCTGGCGCTTTACGCGGTCTTCATCCCCTGTATTTGGCAGTGGTCGGGTTTTGGAATGGTTATTTTTTCGGCGGCAATGCAGGGGATTCCACAGGATATAATGGAGGCTGCTCTGATTGACGGATGCGGCAAATATAGAAGGGTTCGTCATATTATTCTTCCCCTGTTAATACCGAATGTCGCTACCGTCTGTACGATTAATTTGATTGGCGGCCTGAAATGTTTTGATTTGATTTATGTAATGACGGCGGGGGGGCCGGGAAACGGCACTCTGGTAACCTCAATACTGATATTCAGGCAGGCTTTCGTCAATAATGCCCACGGGTACAGCGCGGCGGTGTCTTTTATACTTTTTTTGCTTACCGCGTTATTTGGATATGTTTTTTTCTCCTTTAGCAAAAAAATGGAGGTATATGTATAGTGTATTAAGGGGCTGTTTGCCCCTTGAAATATTTATGATCAAGGAGCGTTGTATGAAAAAAGGTATGCTGTTTACATTGATTTTGTTGGTATGCTTTGGCAGTGCCTTCGGTGGACCGAAGGCTGAATCGGATTCAGGCGGGAAGGAATCGTTGACCGTTTGGGTAACTTCCGACAGTCCCGAGATGCGCGCGCAGCTGGAAAAATTCAAAGGACAAAATCCGGATATTGATTTCAGCATCGTGTTTTATCCGAGTGAGGATCTGAAAACGCAGCTCAGGCTTGCCGTTGATTCCAAAACCACGCCGGACATTTTTTATGTCAATGCCGGTACTATGTTTCAGGATTTTTACCGGACGGGCGCTCTTGCGGATCTCACGGACATTGTCAGGCAAAATAATCTTTTGTCACATATAAACCCCGATTATATCAAGCCCTATACCATAGATGGTAAATATTACGCGTTTCCCGGGGCGCCGCTCACGGTTTGGATGGCGTTATATGTAAATCGTGATATTTTTGCGCAGGCGGGAATAACAAAAGATCCGGCTACCTATTCGGAACTTTTGCAGACCGCGGCAAAACTGAGATCCGCCGGAGTTGCTCCCCTTGCTATTGGAGACAAAGACGGGTGGCCGGCGATTTTGTTGATGGGTGATTTTTTTGCACAGCAAGTTACCAATATGTCCATTATCAATGCCATAAATTCCGGCAGGGACAAATTTACCACCAACAGGGAGATCCGCAGGGCTTTTGAGACGGTTGTTAATCTTGGCAAGGCGGGTGTTTTTATGAATGGTTTTGTTTCCCAGGATCATACCGCGGGAATTCAGACTTTTGCCGCCGGCCGGGCTGCCATGCTGTATAATGGTTCCTGGTGGACCGGTGTAGCCGGAGGGACCGATTTTGGTTTCAAACTGGATGTAATTACCCTGCCCCTTCTGGATGGGCTTACCGAGGGCAGGTCCGTGCAGATGTCGAGTGATATGGCCTATGCGGTCAATCCCGCGTCCATACAGAAGGCCTCGGTAGCAAAATTTTTGAATTATGCTTCTTCGGAAGAGAGTTCAATTATTTCAGCGCAGGGGATAAGCGCGTTTGCCATATACCCGGGGGCAAATGAAAAAGTGAAGCTCGATCCGGTTTTTCGGACACAGCCTATTCTAAGCCAATTCAGCAAGCCGTCATTGGCGCCTTTTTTTGATTGGGTTTTTCCTACGCCCGTTACGGAAATTCTGAAAGTTGCGATCCAGCAGACGATTCAGGGAACCATTACCGTTGATCAGGCATTGGTCCAGCTTCAGGCCGAAATGGACAAGAATCTTAACACCATGTCGCCTATTGCGGAATAGTATTTTGTTAATCAGGGAAACTTCCAAAAACCAGTGGTTTTCCGGAAGTTCCCTGTTGTTTTGGCCGAGTTCCAGAAGAACGAAAGAGGCCGAAAAATATATTTGGTATGATCAGGAAGAAATATATGAAAGATTGGTATAAAAACCGTTTCAGGCGCAATTTGATTGATATGCATATTGAAGAATGGGATAGTTCTTTTTTATCACGTTTTGATCCTGATGTATATTTTGATAATCTTGCCGCCGCGAATATAAACGCCCCGATGATTTATTTCCAGTCGCATGTTGGATTGTGTTATTGGCCTACCAGGAGCGGAAAAATGCACGCCTCTTTTAAGGGCCGGGAAGACAGCATGCGTAAACTGGTGGATAAATGCCACAATGCGGGTATGGATGTAATTGCCTATTACAGCTTAATCTACAACAATTGGGCGTACAAGGCGCATCCTGACTGGCAGATGCGGGATATAAAAAATCATGGTTCGAGATTTGATGGAAACCGTTATGGTTTATGTTGTCCTAACAGCAATGGGTACAGAAAATTTGTCGCGGATCAAATTGAAGAAATGAGCGGTTATTTTGATTTTGAGGGTATTTTTCTTGACATGACTTTTTGGCCGATGATTTGTTATTGTGACAATTGCAAGGAGCGCTGGGTAAAGGAAACGGGGGGTGAAATGCCTTCTGTAATTGACTGGAATGATCCCAATTGGGTTTCATTTCAGCGCAAGCGGATAGAATGGCTTGGGGATTTTGCGCAGTTTGCCACCGCTGAAGTAAAAAAACACAAACCCGATTGCTCTGTTGAACATCAATATTCGACGGCTGTTGATCATTTTTGGCGCTTTGGAGTGACGGAAAATATTACAAAGGCAAGTGATTATGCCGGCGGAGATCTTTATGGAGGAATCGCCGAACAGTCTTTTGCCTGCAAAGTATATTACAATTTGACCAAAAATCAGCCTTTTGAATATATGACGTGCAGGTGTTATCCCAATTTGTCTGAACATACAACGAACAAATCCATGGATTTATTGCGTTTAAGTGTCATGGTCACTTATCTGCATCATGGAGCGTGTCTGCTTATTGACGCGATAGATCCTGTTGGCACAATTGACGGCCGGGTATATAAAAAAATAGGA
Source organism: Treponema sp. (assembly GCA_031268385.1). Taxonomy (GTDB): domain Bacteria; phylum Spirochaetota; class Spirochaetia; order Treponematales; family Breznakiellaceae; genus JAIROE01. The sequence continues at coordinate 4,761 of JAIRXH010000140.1, forward strand.
GAAGTTTTCCGGGAGGCCGAGCCTTTTGAACCCTATCTTTCCATCGGCAGGCAGGCTTACGATGTCGGTCTTTATTTTAATATGTTTGCCAAAATGGACAGTATGGAGAATGGAATGTCGGCAGGTGATCCAATCATCAATACTGCACAGCCTCATGAAAAAGCCGTCATGGAAGCGGCAAATTCACTGCGTGCCCATCATATTCCCTATACAGTTTTAAATAACTGGAAACTCGAATTGCTTTCCAGTGCCAGGATTCTGGTTCTTTCTGATGTTCCATTCTTGGGCGACGGAGAAGTAAACGCCATAAAAGAGTATATAAAAAACGGAGGGAATGCCTATATAAGCGGCAGGACTAACCCCGCCTTGATTGAAGAAATATTCGGTGTAAAATTTGAAGGATACACTGAACACGGCATCACCTATATATCACCGACGGAGGAAGGGCTTTCTGTCATGAAGGGAGAGTTTACCAGAGAGTATCCTCTGGTTATGTTTGAGCGGCAGGCGCAATATACGGGCCGGTCGCCGGGGAAAACTTACGGTACAATGACACTTCCGTATACCATACCGAATCCAAAGAGCGGTTTTATTAGTATGTCTACTGATCCAAGTGGCGAACAGAAGAATTTGGATGAACCAATGTACCGTTTTGTTTCCATACATTCCAATCCTCCGGGTATTTTTACCGACAAACCCGCTATGATGGAAATCAATTTCGGAAAAGGACGGGTCTTCTATTCAAGCCTGCCTATAGAACGGGCAAAACGGGAACAGCATAGTGATATTTTTAGCGGGATTATCAAGAGGCTGCTGGATGGAAAGCCTGCTGTCTTTGCGTCATCGGATGCTCCTGAAACGGTGGAATGTATTCTTTTTGATGACGAGGAAAAGAAAGTCAAGCTTCTTGGCCTTGTAAATATACAGGAGTCTTTTCATACAATCCCGGCGCGTGATTTTACGATCTCGGTTTACTCGGAGGCTTCTCCAAAAGAAGTTGTCGTTTTGCCGGCTAAAGAAAAAATTCCATTCCGGTATGAAAACAAACGCGTGCAGATACATATTGATTCAATCAGTCTGTATTCCATGATATTGCTTCAATTCTAATTAGTGTCTGTCCGTAATGTAGATACATTATGGACAGATATCCTTAAAAAATTATACAAAGGCGGGTTTCTTGTGAGTAGAAAAGAATTGGCATTAAAAGCCATGGAGAAAGGAAAAGGCATTTTGCAGCTTGCACCGGCTTGGGTTCCGCGTTCATTCTGCAGGCCTGGCAGACGCATTAAGCTTCACCCTTCGGATTACTATATATTTGGACTGGAGCGCGGAGGGGTTGATGAACGCTGGTTTTCATCAACAACACACGCGGATAATGGCCCAAAGACACCTGAAGATGAGGGACTCAGTTATGTTGTAACAGATATGGAAAAATCGGAGAAGATTCTTCTTCTGGATGTTGTGGAAGAACTTAAAGGTGAAGTTATAGGCAGTGCCCTGTATAACAAGTATGGCCGCTGGCCTGTATATTCAAAGTTTTTTGATAATCTTGGACCGCTTCCGCACCATATTCACCATAACGATACATTTGCCGCACGGGTTGGACAATCCGGCAAGCCGGAAATGTATTTCTTCCCTTCCCAGGTCAACAATCACGGCGGAGAATTTCCGTTTACGTTCTTCGGACTGAATCCTGAAACCACAAAAGAAGAGGTCAGAGGCGCTCTTGAGGCGTTTTCCGGGGGTGATAACAATCTTCTGGGGCTTTCGAGGGCCTTTAAACTGGAACTGGATACCGGCTGGGATGTTCCTCCGGGCGTTCTCCATGCTCCAGGGAGTTTTTGTACATACGAACCTCAATTTGCATCGGATGTTTACGCCATGTTTCAGTCGGTCTTATATTATGAACATTGTGTTCCGGAAGAACTTTTGTGGAAGGACTGTCCGCTTGAAGAAAAAGGTAATTTTGATTATCTTGTTTCCGTTATTGACTGGGAACTGAATGTTGACCCTGAATTTCACAGGAATCGTTTCATGTCCCCTCTGCCGGTATATCCTCCCGGTGAAATGCGGGCTCACGGTTATATTGAAGAATGGATTTGCTACAAATGTGAAAAAGTAAGCGCGAAACGCCTGACTGTGTTTCCGGGCAAGACGGTAACAATTACTGATAATGCCGCGTATGGTATTATTTGTCTGCAGGGCAACGGAACTTTTGGTGAATATAAGCTTGAATCGCCTACGTTGATACGTTATGGTGAATTTACCAATGATGAATTCTTTGTAACTGAAAGTACCGCGAAAAGCGGTGTTGTCATCAAAAATCTTTCCTCAACGGAAAATATCGTAATTCTCAAGCATTTCGCCGGGAATTCCGATTTGCAACTAAATTAAGGAGATACAAATGAAAACTTTTGCCGAAGCGTTACAATTTTTCAAAAATGAAAAAGCACGCGTGCGTATTGCCATTTATCAAAGCGAAAATGTAAAAGATGATACCTTATATCGTGATCTTGAAAATTTCTTCAGGAAAAAATATTTTGCTGAAATAGTGGATACTTTTTTTGTTTATTCCTATGAAGCCCTGTTGAAAAACAACATAGACATCCTTGTCATTCCCGAGACACATACCCTGCGGCCTGAGACATTCGCAAGATTAAAAAATGTCATAAGGCGGGGTGGCGCGCTTGTCCTTGGCGGCAACGATATGTTAATGCAGGAGAGAACGGCGGAGGAAATTGAAAAGGCCGTAAACCTTAATAATCCGTTCAGATCGGCGGAAGAGCCTTCAAGAGATCCTCTTTATTATTACCGGACGACAATGGCGTTTCTCGGCGTAAAGCCGTATGTGTCGGACGTACGGCCTGTCAAGGTAAAATTTGACGCCGATTTTCTGAAAAATGTCCCCGGCGATTTCGTGGATCTTTCGCTTTACGTAGATGGTGCAAAGTTCAATACCACAAGTGATATACGTGATCCCAATCCTTTCGCCGGTACTTCATTTGTGGAAAGATATGAAGTCCTCAGAAATTATGAAATTGTGACCGGACATGATGAAATGGGCCGAAAACTCAATTGTGCGGTCACTTTTGCACAGGATTGGGAGACGGGTGCGCGGATATGCTTGTTTCCATCGGTATCCCAAGGTTCTTTTTTTGATAAAAATAACCCTTATTACGGAACCTTGCTTGACGGCGCGATAGAATTTTGCAGGAACAGGCTTGTTGTAAGTTATTGCATGCCCCAATTTGTATGTTACAAACAGGGTGAGACCCCCTATATAGACTATAAAGTAAAATCCTTTTCTGATTGTGAGGAAAAATTTGAAGTGGTTGTTGTCATTGCGGCCGATGGAAAGGAGGTTTTCAGACAGAGTACAGTTCATACGGCGTGCGCCAGAGGAGAGGTGAAAGGACTTGCGGTATGGAATTGTGACAAGTTCGATACGGACATATATGAAGTTGCCGTAAAAGTAATAAAAAACGGCAAAGTTGTTTCCAGGGGAACAAATGCCTTTGTTGTCTGGAATGAAGATGTCCTTAAACAGGGACGTGAAATGTTTAATGATGGTGAATATTTTAAAATAGACGGCAGGCGTTCGGTTTTGCTGGGTACAAATTATTATGATTCCCATACCAATTCAGCAATGTGGGTAGTTCCAAATGTCTCAAAACTGAATGCGGATCTTAAACAGATGGCCGATTTTGGAATTAATTTTATCCGTATTCATTATCATCATCCCAAGTGGTTTTATGATTTCTGGATGCAGAGATACGGTTATGTTCCCGATATATACAAGGATCTTGGAAATTCCTGTTTGCCAACGGAAAAATATTTGAGGATCTTTGATGCTCATGTTTATTTGTGTCAAAAATATAAAATTATATATGGAGGTGATTTGTTTACCCTTCTGCCGGAAGAATTGGGAGATCCAAGGGGATGGTATGGTGTTTATGATTATTGCGCCCTTGATGAAAAATTCGAGGCTCATAAGGAATTCCTCAATTTGATCATTCCACGGTATAAGGATGTTCCGGGGATAACATGGGATATTATTAATGAGCCGGTTATTATTCCCGAGCAGGATATGACGGATAAATTTAACAGGCAGCTCATAGACTGGGCAAAAAAAATAAAAAAATATATGCTGGAGCTTGGGGAACGGCATCCGATAACGGTTGGTGATTGTTCCGGGCCCAATCCGAATATAAAAAGAGCTTATACTGAAGTTTCCGATTATCTTTCACCCCACGCAAACTGGCGTTACGCCGCGAACATGCGCTGGGAAAGTTTCAAGGGACCGCAGTTTTATCAGGAGGTCTGGATGGATCGTCCCTTTACCCCAAAGGGAGACGTGGAGCAGCTTGATGATATGAAAAGTGGACTTTTTGATACATTCAGAACCGGTTTGGCCGGTTTTTCGCCGTGGCAGTGGACGGCACAGCTGGCCATGTGGCAGGATCGGCTTACCTATCAGGGAGAAAATTGGGATGATATGCTTGGCTGCTGTGTAAGGCATGATGCAACCATAAAACCAGCGGGGAAATTTTACCGTGATTTCATTTGGCTTTTTGGCGATTTGTCGTTGATTGCGTACAGAGGTAATAATGTCATTGAGGCGAAAGAGGGAATTGTTACATTTAAATCCGCAGATGAAACAAAATCGGGCGAGTATTATATGCTGCTTGAAAAAAATGGATTTCGCGTGCGCGGTATAGCAAGGGGCTTTTGCAAGGGAAAAGATTATGCTGTCGTGACGGACAAGGAAGCCTCTGCTGTATTGTTTGACTTCAGCAGGGAAGGAGTTGCGTATATAAAGGCGGACAGTGAATGCAAGATGGATATTACTCTTCCACGTTCTGCGGGAAAACTGTTTGTTACCGATGGCCTTGTAGAAGAAGAATTGAAGGTTCAAAATCAATCGTCCTTTAAACTTGATTTTCCGGCCTGGCAGTCTTACTACTGGCTTAAATTTGTTTATTAGAGTTATTCAATAACTTCAGTTATTGGAGCTTGTTTCAAAACCCGGTTGATTTTGGAACAAGCTCGATTATTTTCAGGAGGGAAATAAATTATGAGTCGTCCTTATTCTGTTGTAATAATCGGTCAGGGGGAACGGGGAAAAATATTTCTTCACGGTTTTTTGAAAAACCAGGAGAGATTCAGGGTTATAGGTCTATGTGATCACAAAAATGCAAATCTTGAGGAAAGTGCCAGAATTTATAACATACCCAGGGATATGCTTTACAACGATGCAGACGAAATGATGCGGATAAAAAAACCTGATATATTGGTATTTGCCACTCTGCCGCATATACGTTTGTCACTGGTTGAACTCGGGGTAAAATATGGTGTAAAAGGCATTTTGTTTGAAAAACCGATGGCAACCAGTATATACGAAGCTGCCCGGATTGTAAAACTTTGTAAAGATAATAACATAAGGGCGGGTGTATGTCAACAACACAAATATTTGCGTTCTTTTGATCAACTGAGAGGAATTTTGGCTTCCGGTGAATTAGGTGACATCATGGAGATTCGAGCCAGTTGTAAAGCTCATGCGTCGCAACTGGGAACCCATTATATTGATTATATGATTTGGGCCAATGGCGGGAAACGGGCCAGAGCCGTAGTAGGTCATGCTCACGGTAATTTTTATTTGAATGACAGTCATCCTTCGCCTGATTATGTAATGGCTCAAATTGCTTTTGAAAACGGAGTTCGTGGAATCTTTGAGTGTGGTTATTTTTCTCCGAAGCGGGCACAATATGAAGTTGAATTTACGTATGGGGCGAAGGATCTGGCATTCTGGACAGATGACAGATTGGCGGTTTTTGGAACAAAAGGTTACGCGTGGGCTGAATGCAATGGACGTTACGCATGTTTTACCGCGAAAACGCTGCCGGAAATAGTATCCGGGGATTATGGGGATTTTTTTGAACATGAGCAGTTTTATGCACAAGAGCGGTTTACGGCGGAATATGGGCAATGGTTGGACGGAGAGGGGATTTTTTTATCGGACATAGAAACTGCCTATCATGGTTTTGAAATTCTTGAAGCAATCTATCGCAGTGCACTGGAATGTGACAGAATTGATCTGCCGCTTTCTTTTTCCGATAAAACCGACACTCTTGAGTGTTTAAAATCAAGACTTAAACCGGTCACATACAGGGATTTCTGATTTCAACAAGCGGCATTATGTGCAACCGGGATTTTCCGGGACGGGGGCCGTTATCTTGCCGCCGCCGCTTCCGGAACGGGCCTTTCCTCCGGCGCTATCCCGGCCTTCCGCATGGCTTCGGCCCGTTCCTCCCAAGTGGCGAAGTTCGCCGGATGGAATTCCGCAAGCTGTTCATCCGTCAATTCCGGGCAGTCTTCGTCATATACTTGGGGAATTTTCTCCGCCTCCTCCAGCATTGCCATTTCCTCCGGGGTTAACCCTGTACCAGCCGGACGCCTGTAAATTTCGTTTGCCATAGTATAACCTCTTTTCTTCCGGGTTCGCTAACCGGACGGAAATAATGCGGGGCAGCTCCCCCCGCTCCGTGTAGACCGTAAAAAGGACTTTCCCGGCAAGTCCGATTGTCTGCCAGCGGTCATCCTCCGGCGTGCTGTGTTCGTCATCGTGCCGTTCAATGCGCCGCAAGTCGTCAAGAACAAGGCCTCCAAGGGACAGCGGCAACCGCCGCCGCCTGATGTTTTTCTCGTTTTTTTCGGAGTCCCATGCAACATCCATACCAAGTATACCTCATTTCCGGGGAATATGCCCCTAAAATCATTCACAATGGCGTTAGGCTTCCGGGCCGCCGTAGAAGCCCCCGGTAGTCCCGGAAAATCCGGGGCCTCCCCCCTCCGTAGAATACCCGGAAAACCCGCAGGGGGGCCTCGCGCGTTCTGGGGGCTGTTTCGCGGGGGGCTTTGTTGTGGGCGGTCCTATGCGGATACTTTCTGTTCCACCTTGAGACGGAAGCCCAGGTTGTCAAGAACTTTCACCACCGTTAAGAAAGACGGATTTCCTTTTTCGGAAAAGGCTTTATACAGCCCTTTACGGTCCAGGTTTAGCTCATGGGCAAGTTGGGCCATGCCTTTAGAACGGGATATAGCGCCAATCACTCTGAAAAGAAATTCCATATCGTTTTCTTCAAAGGCGGCTTCAAGGGTTGCCAGTACATCCTCTTTGGTTTCAATATCATCGGCGGGGTTCCATTTTTCAAAAGTTATCTTTTCCATACTTATGGTGTAGACTATAATACCCATGTTGTCAAGAGGTTTTTCGAGGAAATTTCAGGATTTTTGCAGGGTTGCTTTTTAGGGTAACGCTGATTAACTTGTGGCTAATCAGCGTTACCCTGTTATTTTTCTCGTTTTCCTACGGAAAACTGCGAAAAATTACATTAAAGTAGCACTGATTTATTCGCATTCGAATAAATCAGTGCTTCCTTAGGCTTTTTTGGCCGGTTTTCCCGTTTTATCCGGGGCCTCGGGGGCCTTTCTGGGGCGGACCCTTACCGGGGACGCCGCGGATGGCCTCAAAACAACGAACCCTCCCGTAACAGGATGGAAGTTTTGCCTTGCCCTCGGCTTCCTTTTTTGTTCCACGCGCCGCAACTTTGCGGGCAGGGACGTTTTTGCGAAAACGTATGAAGACCGGCTGGGTCTTTGACCATGGAACGTGTGATACGCGCGGCTGCCGTCTTGCCCTTCCGGACGGTTCCCTGTCGGGACAACGCAGTCACATTTTGCACAAGCGGGGTAGCCGTCCCCTCGTTTTTTCTAGTTCCAATCGCTCAAGCGATCACCTGGTAACTATTTTTTCCCACAGCCCGGCCTAATCGTCAATAGTGTTTTACCGCGTTGCGTGAATTTTTCTTGTTTGTTCTCCTGTTGCCTTTTGTAATTTTTGAAGGACTCCGTTGAAATCAATAACCTGGCCCGTGTGGCAGTACCGTTCCTTATCCTACAAGCATTTGCGGCCAAGAAGACTTGAACTTCCATACCTTTCGGCACCAGCACCTCAAGCTGGCGTGTCTACCAGTTCCACCATGGCCGCGTGTACAGGTATGATAACGGGTTTAGCCGTCATTGTCAATATCAAGCCGTATGAGGTTCCAGACGGAAGGGATCTCCTGTCCGATACGCCAGAAACCCGCGGCCCGGATACCCATAGAACGGTACATTTCCATGCGCGCCGAAAGGGAATAGTCGTCCTCGTAGTAAACCTTGACCGATACGGTAACGTCGTAGTCAAAGGAAGGAATGCCGTTTTCCCGGTGTATATCCGAGACGTTGTTTTCATCGATGATTGTTTGTATGCCGGAATAAAGGTAGGCCCGGGAGGGGCTTATGTGTCCCCAGGCCCGGCCGTAAAAGGGGAGGCCCATGATGAGTTTTTCCCTGCCTATGGTCTCCAGTGAATATTCGGCCACCCGTCTGCACCAGCCCATGGAAGCGATTGGCCCCGGCCTGCTGCCCGACCAGTGTTCGTCATAAGCCATCACGAGGATGCGGTCTACCAGGGGTTTGATTTTTACGTAATCGTAAACATCGGCGTTTACGGGGCGCGTCCGGGCCGGCAGCGCTATGGTGAACAGTTTGCCGGACAGTCCCGAACGCAGCTCCGCGAGGAACGAGAGGAAAGCCCGGCCGTCCCTTGGGGGAATGTTCTCAAAATCTATCTGGAGGCCGTCGAAATTTTCCGCGGCCCTGAGCAGATCGGCAATGAGCGTCCTGCGCTCGGGGCTTCCTTCGGCGAGGACAAAGTGGGAAAGCGCCCTGCCGTTGCAGGCTGCCACCATGTGAAGCCTGCCCCCGAAATTCCTGACATTCCGGGGGTTGGGCACGTCGACCAGTTTGCCGTACATGTCTATCTCCGCGCCGAAGTACCCTATATCGGTAAGGGGCATGCCGCCGCGAAAGGCGTTCTCCCGTCCGCTCAGAAGGTAGCCCCAGACTTCGGCAAAGGCGGAAACGGGCAGTTCCCTGTTTTCCGGGGGCAGTTCAACGGGAAGGTTTTCTTCGGCCGTTCCGGCTGTTTCCAGCATGTCTACGACTGCCGTTTCCTCTTCGGGTTTTTCCGGTTCTTCCGGAACCGAGGAACAGGCCGGCAACAGAATAAAAAAGACGGCGGACAGGATCGTGAAACGGTTTTTTTTACGCAGAAAACACCTCCCGCTGCGGTTCGAGGATATCTTTCCGCCGGTTACTTGACAAAAGTCATCTTTTCCCGTAGTTTATTCAAGAAATGTAGCGGCGGATCATCATTTGTAGTCATTATCGGTTCATTTATAAAGAAAATTATGGGGATTATTGAAAGAAAAGAAAGAGAAAAAGCGGGTCGGAAGGATCTGATCATGCGGTGTGCCAAGGAACTCATCCTGGAACACGGCGTAGACAAGGTCAGTATGGTAGATATAGCCAAAAAGGCGGAGCTTTCCAAGGCGACCCTGTACCTTTATTTTCCCAGCAAGGATCTGCTTTTCAAGGAAATATGCGATATCGCCGGAATTCAGTTTATCAATTATTTCCGTTCCAGGCAAAGACCGGGGTTGTCTGTTGTTGATACGCTGAAGCTCATCTGGGATTGTTACCTGGATCTGTTCGGGGAATCGGACGACATGCTGGTTATTTTCAGCATGAAAAAATACCTGGCGCCGGATTTTCCCTTTGTTCCCATAGAAAAAGATTCCCCGTCGCCCGCCGGTTCCAACTACGCGTTTTATTCCCTTCTTGTGGATCTGTTCACAAAGGGGGTGGAGGAAGGCGTTTTTGCCGAGGATGTGAGGCCCGCCTCAATTTCCCGGACATTCATAACGTTCTTTTCCTATGTTGTTGAAACCGCCGCCAAGCTGCCTAAAAGCGGTAACGACTACCGGTGGGCCATCGAGGAGCTGGCGAATCTTTTTCAGATCTTTCTGCGGGGCATAGCCAGGGACGGAACGGATCTTTCGGACCTCAAGCTGCCGGAATCGGCGGATGAAAAAAACAAAAGATAAGCCGGTTTCCGAATGCCGGATTTTGGAACCGCGGCTTGAAGCGGAATTTATTCAATAACTGAAGTTATTGAATAACTCTATAGTAAAAAATAGGGGTAACATAATGGCGAAATTTTTCAGGTATCCCTGGCTGATTCTTGCCGTCATAGCCGTCATAACGTTTTTTTTTGCCGCGCAGCTTCCGCGGGCGGAACTTGACAACAACAACCTCCGTTTTGTTCCAAAGGACGATCCGGCCCTCGCCGTGTCGCGGGACATAGACAATACCTTCGGAAGTTCCCTTTTCATTCTGATAGGACTGGAACGAAAATACGGAACCGTTTTTGACGGGGAATTTCTCGGCCTTGTAGACGACTTTGTACGGTGGGTCGAGGAAATTCCCGTTGTCGAAAATGTCAAGGCCATCACCAATACCGATTACATCACGTCCAGCGGCGACTCCATCGTGGTTGAAAAGCTCACGGGAAGGGAATTTACGGGAAGCCCGGAAGAAATCGCGGAACTCAAACGGCGTATCCTTTCCTGGGACATGTACAGAAGATCCCTTGTTTCCGACGACTTTACTTCCACCCAGATCCTGGTGCCCCTTGACATCAGTTCGGATGACGCGGGAAAACCGGAGGTAATCGCCAGCTTTATCCGCATCAGGGACAAGGCCAGGGAAATGTTCGACGGCGCCGCCCTGGTCTATGTGACGGGAATGCCCGTCATAAGCGCCGCCATCAACGAGGCGGTTACCGCCGATCTCAGGCTGCTTGTTCCCCTTGTCATCGCGGTAGTGCTGCTGGTGCTGTTCTTCTCGTTCAGACAATTCACCGGGGTGGTTCTTCCCCTGCTCACGGTTGTTGTCGCCGTCGTCTGGTCCATAGGCGCCATGCCCCTTTTCGGGGTAAAGCTGTCGGTCATAACAACGGTGCTGCCCGTCATCCTTGTCGCCGTGGGAAGCGCCTATGGCATCCATGTGATTACCCATTATATCGCGGATACCGGCGGGAGGATCCTCAGCCGCGAAGAGCACCGCGAACTGGTCTTTGATCTCCTTCGGAAGACAGGAAAGCCCGTGTTCCTTGCCGCGCTTACCACCTTTGCCGGTTTCTTTTCGTTCTGTTTTACTTCCGTCGTGCCCATAAGGGAATTCGGTTTTTTTTCGAGTTTCGGGGTCTTTGTTTCCTTCGCCGTGGCGCTTACCCTTATTCCTTCGCTCCTTATCATACGGGGGCCCACATCCCTCCAGAGCGCTTCCCGTTCGCGTCACGGGGCGGCGGGAAGGCGGGCTGAAGAAAGCGATCCCTTCAGCGCGGCTGTGGCGGCGGGCCTTGTGAAGATCGCCGGAAAGAGGCGCTCTGTCATGGGGCTTACCGTCCTTGTTACTCTGGGCGCCCTTTTTGGTCTTTCAAGACTCGTCATTGACAATGTGTTTGTGGAGTATTTCAGGGACGATACGGACATTTACAGGTCGGATGTTTTTATCCGGGACAAATTCGGCGGCTCAAAAACCGTCAGTGTTGTCATGGAGGCGGACGATTCGGAAACCCTTCTGCATCCCGATTCCCTTGCCGCCATGGACGGGCTTGGCGCGTACCTTTCCGGGCGGGTTCCCCAGGTGGGCAAGGTCATGGACTTTACTTCCCTTGTCAAACGGATAAACCAGGTGTTCAACGCCGGGGAGCGTCCCGAAGGGCTTGCCCCCGGCATCCGGGAAAACGCCGAAAGCCAGGAAGAACTGTCCGGCTTTGGTTTCGGCGGCTTTGGATTTGACCAGGACGATTTCGGTTTCGGCGGTTTTGAACCTGACGGCTCCCGGCAGCCGGACGGCGCCGGAGATTCCGTTTCCGGCGGCGGAATTGCCGGGGAACCTGGCGGCGGGGGAAAAAAGGTGTACACGGAGGAGGAACTTCTTGACCTCTTCGACAGGGCGGGCGGAAGATCCTGGACTATGAATGCGAACGATCTTGTATGGGAACTCAAGCGGCTCGTTAATTACGAGGGCGCCGCCTATTACGAGATACCCGCCGATCCGGCGAAATACGGGAAGAAAAACCGGGAGGAACTGGGGCGTCTTGTTTCAAATTATCTTGTGCTCCTTTCGGGAAGCATAGATGAATACGCCAATGATCCCCTTGAACCTACCAGAATAAAATCTACCGTCCAGCTGCGTACCAGGGGCGAATATGACAGCGGCGCCGCGCTTGCCGAAATAGACGGCTACATAAAGTCCCGCTTTCCTTCCAATGTAAGGGCTGTGGTAGGCGGCGTTACCCTGGTGGAATTTTCCCTTAACACACTGGTCGTGCAGTCCCAGCTTGTTTCGGTGATCTTTTCCGTTGTCATGGTGTTTGTCATCATCGCGGTTTCAAACCGGTCGGCTGTCGCGGGCATTATGGCCGTGATTCCCCTTTCCATTTCGGTTCTTGTCAACTTCGCGGTGATGGCTTTCGCGGGGATCAGGCTCAACATAGGAACCTCCATGGTGGCGAGCGTTTCGGTGGGCATAGGCATTGATTACACCATTCATTACATTGAGGCCTTCAAGCGTGAATACCGGGCCGCCCTTGCCTCGGGCGGGCAGTTCGGGGACGAATTTCTCGCGAGGACTTTCAGGACATCGGGAAAGGCGATAATAATAAACGCGGTTTCCGTCGGCGCGGGATTCGCGGTGCTTCTCTTTTCCGAATTTGTCATGCTGGCCGATCTTGGGCTGCTCATAGCCCTTACCATGGGTACGAGCGCCCTTGTGAGCCTTACGGTCATTCCGGTGCTGCTCATGTCCCTCAGGCCACAATTTATCGGCGGGAAGTAATTATTGACACTTCGTATTACTATATGAGTATGCGGCGGTGATTCGGCCGCCTGGTACAGAGGAGTAAAAAATGAATAAAAAAATTTTTCTGTTTTTTCTGGCCGTTTTCGCGGCAGGGCTTCTTCCGGGAACGGAAGGGCTTTTCGCGCAGGAGGACGCCTACGCCATTGTACACGCGTCCCGGAACCGTATAAGCGCCCTGACGATTTCCACGAGATCCCGCATGGTCATTACCGCGCGGGACGGAAGCACGACGGAACGGATCCTCGATCAGTACTCCAAGGACGGCCAAGGGGGAAACGGCCGGAGCGTTATCGTATTCCAGCGTCCGCAGTCGGTGGCAGGCACCCGTTTTCTTGTCATTGAAAATCCCGGTTCGAATGACGACCGCTGGATATTTCTTCCGTCGCTGGGAAAGGTGCGGCGCATAGCCGCCTCGGAGGGATCCGCGAGTTTCATGGGGACCGATTTCTCCTACGACGACATTTCTTCCGCGGGCAGGAGCGCCGATCTTGACAGTCACTCGCTTGCCGGGGAGGAACGTCTTGACGGGAGGCTCTGCCACGTGATCGAGTCCCGGCCCAGGGACGCTTCGTATCAGTATTCGCGGATGGTTCAGTGGATAGACAGGGAAACAGGGGTTAACCGCAAACTTGAATTGTACGACAAACGGAATGTCCTCGTAAAAAGGGTGGAGATGCTTGACGTGCGGGAAATTCAGGGGAGGCTTTCGCCCATGGTCACCAAAATGACCACGCTGGCGGCGGGTACCTCGACGATCCTTTACGTGGATATTCTCAAATATGACGATCCCATTCCCGAAAGCGTTTTCACGACCGCGTATCTTGAGACAGGGAGGGCGCGGTGAAAAAATTCGAAGGAAGGCGCCCGTACGCCGTTTTTGCCGCCCTGTTCCTTGTCTTTTTTCCCGCCGGAGGGGGCGCACAGGACGCCGGCTTCGGTTTTGGTTTTGACGGTGATGATTCAGGAGGTGTTTCGGTTTCTCTTCCTGTTTCGGTAAAACTTGGCGGCAGGGCGCGGGGGGAGCTTCTTGCCTTTTTTGATGATCTTAATACCTTTGAGGAACTGAAGAAGTCGCGCCCCGGCGATATTTTTGACGGCGCGCTTTATTTCAGCGCGTCGGCGTCAAACGCGGACGCCGTCATAAACCTCACGCTTGGTACGGACGGAAACAGTCCCGTTGCCCTGGACGAGGCTTTCCTCAGGGTGTATTTTGGTCCTCTTGGCATCGAGGCGGGCCTCAGAAAGCTCACATGGGGCAGGGCCGACAGTTTCGGTCCGCTTGACGTGGTAAACCCCCTGGATTATTCGGATCTTTCGCGGATCATGAAACTGCGCGAAATCAAGATAGCCCGCCCCATGGTTCACGGAACGGTGGACATTGGAAGCGCTTCAAGGATCGAGGCGGTGTTCATTCCCGGTTTCGAGGGACACAAGTTCGCCTCCTCGGGGCGCTGGGCGCCTTCCTTCATGCTGGACAACCTCCTTCCGTCTTCCGTGAACAGCCTCCTTTCCCCCATTGTGAACAGCGTTTACAACGCCCTTGCTCCCGTTGCGGGCAGTTTTTACAGTCTCCTCCCCGACACGGGAACCATTGAATACATGCAGGCCGGCGCGCGCTTTACCACAACCCTTGGGCCCGCCGATTTTGGGGCGCAGTATTTTTTCGGCAACCTCTTCCGGCCTTCGTACAGCATTGAGGGGGTAGACGCTTTTCTTCTCGATCTTGTGACGGTTCTTCCCTCAAATCCCCGGTACACGGGGAATTTTTCCCTTCTGCGTCCCCATATCGAATATAACCGTTACCACCAGATAGGCGCCGACTGGGCCCAGGTGGTGGCGGACTTTAACATACGGGCGGAACTCGCGGCCCATATCACGCAGGATCTTGCCGGAGACGCCATCTGGGTGCGGAATCCCTTCATAAGCTGGTCGTTTGGTTTTGACCGTGATACCGTGTGGGACATCAATGTGAACCTGCAGTGCAACGAGTCCATACGCCTTTTCGGCGACAAAAAAAATGACATTTTCGAGATTGGTTCCGGGAAAAACGAACTGCCCATTTCCACACGGCTGACGCTGATACTGTCCAAAAAATTCCTCAGGGACAACCTCGAAATCACGTGTACAGGGATTTATGATCCTGAGGAAACAGGCTTTTACTTTATTCCCGCGGTTTCCTGGTCCATAGGTGAAGTCACCGCGGATCTGCAGGCGGGTATTTTCGCGGGGAAAGAGGGAGGAGAGTTGTCTTCGTACCGCAACAGCGGCTACATCAAAACGGCGCTGACCTATTCTTTTTAAGAGCCTCCCGGGAAGCCGGGATTACAGCGCGAGGGACGCGAGATAGTTTTCAAACGCTTCCCGCGCTGTCCGCGATGTCTTTTCCGCCTGTTCAAGCTGCTCAAGAAGACTGTCTATGCCGGCGTCCGCCGTGGAAAGGCGCCGCAGATATTCCTGTCCCTGGGGCGTCGTGTTTCCAGCCGCTTCAAGGTTTGCCCGTATGCGGGCCTGCTCGGAAATGAGGCGTTCCCTTCTGTCCGCGATGGCCGTTTCTTCCTCTTTCGCCGCGTCGGCCGCCTGTTTCAGCGAAACGGCTTCCCGCAGGGCCCGCCTAACGCTCTCGGGAATCTCCCGTGTTGACGCGTAGGAGAGCAGGTTTTCTGTGCGCAGGGCCGAAAGGGTTATCCGTTCCGAAAGGGGAATTTCCTCGTGTACGGAAAAGACGCTTTCGGAACCGGCGCCTATGGAGCGGATGAAGCGGTACACCGCCTGGGTTTTTTCCTCCGGCTCCGACAGAATTACCGGTTTGGAGGAAAGCGCCTGTTCCGGCTTTTCCCGCGAAAGTTCCGCGCCCGCCGTTATGGGATGTTCAATGACAAGCTCCCGCGTCTGGTCCGTGTTGTTTTTTACCGTGTACGTGCGCTCGTGCAGCTCCCGCCTGCTTACCGTCATGACTCCGCCTGATATGGCCGCGGCGCTTATAACCCGCGAAACGGATGTTTTCGAGATCGCCGTAACGGAAAGATCCTCCCCGTAGGAAAGGAGCCTTTTCTCCCCGCCTGAAAGGAATTCTATGAGGGCGTCTCCGGCATAGGTCCCCCCGTCGTACACCGTGACAGGACCGGCGGGGAACTGTATGTCCGTTGTATTGGTAATTTCGGCTCCAAGCCGAGGATGTACGATTTTATTGGCCATGTCCGCCCCGGAAAGGACAAGCAGCTTCCTGACAGGAGGCCTCGCCTGTACCATGGGCAGCATGGCGCTCATGCGGCGGTCAAGGGTTACGTCCCGTATGGTGAACTCGAACTGATCCCCTGCGGCTTGGGCCTCGGCCGCCAAAGCTCCGTAATCGGCGACGGTATCGGCCATCGCCTTGTTCATGGGCGGGGCGGCGCGCGCGCGCATTGCGGGAGCTATCGACTGCTCCTCCATTACAGAGGGGCTTTCGGGGTTGAAATCCGTGTCGTCCCATGCATATCCCGAATCGTAGGTTTTCGCTTCGGCGGTTCCCGCGATTGCCAGGGGCAGAACAGGCCTCGAAATATAAAAGGGCGGATAAAGATTCTGTATGAACGAAACGGGCCTTCCGGCCACGAGCGACAGTTCCACATTTTTCCAGTCGCTGTCGCTGTCGTTATCGACAATGGCCCATCCCTGAAGAAAGGCCCCGTCCCCGGACGCGAGATCCAGCCTGTAGGAGACTTTCCAGACAGGGGCGGAAATGACGTAACTTGCCGAAACGGAACGGCTTTCTCCGCCGCCCAGATTAAGGGTGAGTTCACGCGAAGTTGAATTGCCCGACGCCGCGAGAAGATCCAGCGCCCGGTTCAGATCCGCTCCCACGCGGGGATCGGGAAAATTTACGGTGGCTATGTCCTTCAGGTTTACCGAACGGAGGCCCGATGCCGTAAAGATGATGAGCCAGGGTTCCGCCGCCGCCGGAAGGCGGGATTCCTGTACCGGGGCGCTTTTGTATTCGATGCCGATGATTCTTCCCCGTATGGAAGAAGGGGCGGTAATTTCTATTTCCGCCCCCCTCATGGACGCCAGTATGGACGCGAGATCGGGATTTCCCGAAAGATCGATTAAAAGGCTTCCAAGGGTGGCGGCAAGGGTCTGTTCCGAAGGGTAGCTTACCCTCGGCGCTTCTCCCCCTGCGGAGGCGGGATCAAGGATTACCAGCGATTTGAGCGCGTCGTTGACGGCTTCGGTCCTGAAGGGGAGCCGCACGACGGACGGTCCTGAAACCGTTCCCGAATGTTCATAATAGGCGACGCCGGAAGAAAAAAGGGCGATACGCCTGAGCGGAAGGTCCGCGGCCGGGCCGGAACGCGCCGCTTCTCCCGCCGCCTGGGCTTCAAGGCCGGTCGTGGCGGCCAATCCCAATACCGCCAGTAACGCTCCGGCCGCCGTCTTTCCTGTTATGCCGTGTACCGGTGTTTTCATGGTACATCCCCCTTCTTTATGATTCCCGCGGCATAACAGGCAAGGCCCGTCAGAATAATTGCCGCTACTCCCAGTATACCCCATAAAAGAAATTCTCCAAAGCGCCGGGGCGGAGGGGAACCTTTTCCGCCCTCCCTGTAGACAAATTCCCCGGCGGCGGCCCTTTCGGCGGCCGTCCCGGCGGGAACCGTGAAACTCTCCGGGGGGCCCGCGCCGGCGTTTCCAAAGGCAAGAGTCCAGGGCCCCTTGCCCCTTCCGGGAAAAACGATCTCCCTTGCTTCCCAGAAAAAAACCCCTTCGGGGGCCTTGGCGAAGGGGAAAGAAAGCGATTCAAGTTCCCAGTAAGGCGCCGAAGAGGATATGTCCATGGGCTCATGGGTCCGCTCCCCGTCTTCACCTGAAAAACGAAACAGGGTCATCCGTCCCGCGTTCCGCCATTCGCCGTTTTTATCCCTGTTTCTTAGCAGCGCCTCAATGGAGTCGGCTTCAGGAAGGATGAAATTGACGGACACGACAGGATAAAACCCCCCCGTGTCATAGTCAATGACGCGGCGCCGTTCGTCACGGAAGGTTCCCGCCGCGATCCTTTCCATACGGGGAGGCGGCGCTTGTACTTCGTCAAAATACGCCGTGACGCCCAGGAGCGGCGGAACGGGAGTTTCAAATTTCAAAAGAACATAACGCGCGCCGGTTTCGGGGACCAGGACGGTATTGCGGTTTACGTCCGAATTGCCGTACCGGGCGATGATCTGCCGCCTTCCGGATTCCTGCCACCGGGAAAGATCCTCCGTTCCCGAAAATAACCGTACGGCGGAATTGTAATTGCTTCCGTCTTCCAGGGAAAGGACAAGGGAAGACGGAGCGTAACCGAACGCGGAACAGTCAAGGAGGTACACAGGCCCGCCGCCCGCCGTTCCGCCGCCCCGGCTGTTGACGCGGACCACCGTTCCCGACGTGTCTATTACTATGTCGGTTCCGGCGGGAAGCGCGCCGTTTTCCTCTTCCCATACAAAGAACGGCACATCCCGCGGCGGCGGAATAAAGACGGCCCCTGGAACGGGTCGCACCGTAAAGGGAACCGGGAAACCTTCGGCGTCAAAGATCCGCATGTCGGCCATGTCGGCCCGTTCAAGTCCCCGGTACACCGCCTCGGGAATTTCAAAGGAAAGGAGCCTCCCCTCCCTTCCGTCAAGGACGATCCTTCCGGCAAATTCCCCTTTCTCCTTTTCCTTTCCGGCCGGCGCCTCCATCTCCTTTTCCTCAAACGCCGGTTCCGTCATGGCGGGTTCCCGCCACAGGACAGGAAGGAAAAGAAGGAAAACAGCTTTACGCATGATCTTTCCTGTCCTTGGCCCCGGCCGGCGGGGCCGGGGGCAGCGGCGCCGCCCATCCTATAAAGAGCAGGACGATGCCGGCGATAAAAAAGGACACTATCCGCCTTCCCGCCCCGGTTCCGGCAAGATCGAAGAGCAGGAGTTTCGCCACATCGGCCACCGTAAGAACGGCGCCGGCTATCCATATCCGCCTGCCGCCGGTCCTGTTCCCTATGATGATGTGGACTATGCCGTAGACGGCCCAGAGGATGAAAAGACAGAGGTGAAACACGTAGGAAGAGACTATCCCTTCCCAGGGGATTCGGCCGTAAAAATGAACGCTCCGGGCGGTAACGGCAATGGTAAAAACAAAAAACGCGCAGTCGGCAATTGTTACAAGCGCCGCCGTTTTGAGTCCCCTGAAGCCGGAGGATTTTTCGCCGGGTCCTACCGTAGAAACGGTTGTGTTTCTTTTCATCAGCGAAAACTGCCAGAGGAGAAAGAGGACCAGGCAGAACGCCTCTTCCAGATCAAGCGGATTGATGACAGGAATGTACAGGGGAAGGGGATCGGGATCGCCGGGAAGAAAGACCGTTACGATGAACCAGAGGGCCATGACGCAGGAGAGGATAAGGGGAAGAACGAAGAACATACACCGGTTTCTCTCACCATCCGGGGCGCGTCTGGCAAGAATGCCCGCCGCCGCCATGACGGCGAATATGGGGAGGAGTCCCGCGAAACTGGTCCATGATTCGGAGAGAAGAAGCGCGGCGGTGAGCGCCCGTCCCGAGAGGCTTGTGACGACAAGGGCAATGAGGATTCCCGCGAGCAGCCACACTCCGTGAAAGATTTCCCGCACCATCTTCCGCGTGATAAAGAGGACAAGGGCCTGACCCGCGAAGAAGACCGGCCAGCCCAGGCGGTACAGTCCGTAAAAAAAATTGACGCTGAAGAGGCGGCCGTCCGCGTTGACAAAACCGTTCGCCGCGCCTGCGGCCGCGAGGTAGAAGCCGTACACGAGGGAGGGAAGGGCGCCTGAAAGCAGCGCCCGCAGGTCAAAGAGCCGCGCCGCCGCGCACGAAGCAAGAGCCGTCGCCGAACAGAAGATGAGAAAAAGCGCCTGGGAAAACAGAAGCGTCCTTTTCAGTTCAAAATACCAGCCGCCGAACCACCAGGCAAAGGCCCATACCGCCATGACAAGGGGAAAGGCCGGATAAAAAATCCGCGTAAAAAAATCCGTTCCGTCCCGCTTTTTCCGGCATTGTTCGGCAATAACGACAAAGAGGAAGGCGGCGAACGAAATTACAAGGGACCCCGAAAAACGGGAGCCGCGAAAAGCGCTTTCCCCGGCGCCCGCTTCGCCAAAGGCAAAGACTATGGCGGCGGCGACGTGGAGCACAAGCCCTGCCGCGGCGGGACGGAAACGGTTCCACCGCCGTCCGAGGAAGAAAAAAGCCGCCCCTTCCGCCGCCCAGACCGCGCTTGTTATGCGCGGCGAAAGTTCCAGAGGCACGGCCAGATTCGCGAGGAGAGCCGCGAGAAACAGAAAACCTTCCGCGTGAAGGCGCAGCCTGCGGAGCTTCCAGATTAACAGCGCGAAACCGGTGTAAAACACGGAGAAGGAAAAACAGATAATCGCGTAGCCGTGTTCAACGCGGGAAAAGACCATCCACTCAAGAAAGGCCCCAAGTATGGGGGTAAGAATGATCAGCGTTCCGTCCGAACGGGCGCCCAGGCGGGCGGTTTTTTCCGGATTTTCAGGAGAAATTTTTCCGGCGTCTTTGACGCAGAGAAAAGTGAAGAGCAGGATATACGCGGCAAAGAACGGCTGGGAAGACGGGAAGAGACCAGGCTCGTAGTAATAGGCCGTCCAGTACAGGGAGGCGGCGAAGGTGGAAAAAAACGCCAGGAGGTCAAGAGCTTTCCAGCGGCGGAAAAACGCGATGACAAAGACCCCCGCGTCAAGAACCAGATAGTACGAAAAGAGGAACACGTGGCTTTCCGTTCCGAAGGAAAGGAGATGCGGGGCCGCGAAGCCCCCAAGAAAACCGAAGACGGCCAGAACCTGTGAACCCCGTGTTTTCCCCGTGTCCTGGAAAACCGCCATGATTACCAGGGAAGGGACGAAGAGGCTCATGATGACAAGAGATGCCGCCGCCGGAAAATAGGGGGTAAGTCTGTGGGCGGCGTACACGGAGAGGTACAGTATGCCTATACCGCCCCCCTGCAGGAGGAGAAAATAGACGGGCCGCTTTTTTCTGAAACGCCACCCCAGGGCAAGCATCACTATCCCGCAGAGCGCTGCGGCGGCTATTCCCATTTCCACGGTAAAGAAGCCGCGCCGCGCCAGCCAGGTAATGAGCGTGGCGAAACCGGCAATGAGGAGGATGACGCCCCCCGCCGCCCAGAGGTTTCCCCCGCGTACAAAGGCCGCCGCCTGATCCCGAAGCCCGCCTGACCTTTCCTCCCAGGTTTCCGCCGCCGTTACGGGAGGCCGCGCGGAGGGCTCTGCCGCGGGAAGCTGCGCGGCCGCCCCGGAGGGCTCTGCCGCGGGAGGCTGCGCGACCGCCCCGAAAGGCTCTGCCGCCGGAAGCGACGCGGTCCCGAAGGCGGTCTTTGCCGCGGGAAGCTGCACGGCCTCCGCCCCGAAAGGCTCTGCCGCCGGAAGCGGCGCGGTCCCGGAAGCGGTCTCTGCCCTGGGAGGCGGCGCGGTCCCGAAGGCGGTCTTTGCCGCGGCCGGAAGTTCCCCGGCGGCAAGAGGCGGCGCTTCGGCCGGGGCGGCGGGAGACGGCGGTGTTTCCGCCGCCGGAACGGTTCCGGCCGTTCTTTCGGGGAAAAGTTTTTTTTCGGGAACATTCCCCGCACGCTGTTCCAGCGTGTATATACGGCTTTCAAGCCGGGCTGCGCGTTTTTCGGCATCGCCCGCTTTTCCCAGAAGCACCGCCACCCCGATAACGGCGAACAGAAACGCGCCGGTTACCAGAAGGCCAAGTAAAAAAAACGCCGTCAACGGGGCTCCCTTTTCACGTATGCTCCAGCTTCAGGGTTTTGGAAGGTTGATCCGCAACCTCAGGCGGCCCGAAGTACTGCACCGCGCCGGGAAAAAGGAAGCAGGTTTTGACCGCCCAGGTATCCCGCTGGGCGTCGAATGTTTTGAAAGGCCTTCCGTCAAGATCCACCAGCGCCTTTTTTATGACGGGCTTTTTCACGCCGTGACGCTGTTCCATATTCATCATCATGGTAAGGGGAACGCCTCCCGCCTTCCATTCCGAAACAGGGGCGGTAAGGTTGCGGACGCTGGAAAGGTAGCCTGAAAGTCCCGACGCGATGAGGGCGAAGGCGCCAAAGCCGAGGCTGTAACAGTAATCGGCGTCGAAGTTGGAAGGGAACGCGCAGCGGCCTTCATAGCCGATAAAGTGCCCGAGGGGGCTGAATTTTCCCCTGTAAAGCCCGCCTTTTTTCATCGCCTGGAGTTTCTTTTCGGTCATGCTGATGAGGAGTTTTTCCGTTTCGATGCGGGAGACCTGGACATTTCCGTGGGGGTCCCGGTCCACAAGAAATTCCTTCGCTATGTCGGGGGGAAGGCTCTGAAGCAGGCGGTACGAACTTTCCGACAGCTTCTTTCCCAGCCAGTAGAGCTGATCGATGAAGGAGCTGATCGAGGCAAATTCCTCCGTGTCGCCGGCTATGGCGTCGTTGAGTTCCTCTATGAGTTTTTTTATTTCCGGGATGAATTCCACGAGCCCTTCGGGAACAAGCACCACGCCGAAATTTTCGTGGTTTTCCGCCCGCCTTACAACGGACGCGCAGATATGATCCACCACCTGATCCAGCGAAAGCCCCTTGGTTTCCACTTCTTCCGAGACAAGGCAGATGTTGGGCTGTGTCTGGAGGGCGCATTCAAGGGCTATATGGCTTGCCGCCCTTCCCATGAGCTTGATGAAGTGCCAGTATTTTTTCGCGCTTGCCGCGTCCCGTTCAATGTTTCCGACAAGTTCGCTGTAGGTTTTGCAGGCGGTGTCAAAACCGAAGGAGATTTCGATATATTCGTTTTTAAGATCCCCGTCTATGGTTTTCGGACAGCCTATAACCTGGGCGTCAGATCCCTTCTCCTTGAGGTATTCGGCCAGAAGGGCCGCGTTGGTGTTGGAATCGTCTCCCCCGATGATCACCACCGCGTCAAGGCCGAGTTTCTGTATGGTGGCGAGGGAAAAGGCAAACTGCTCGGGGGTTTCGATCTTGGTTCTGCCCGAGCCTATCATGTCAAAGCCGCCGGTATTGCGGTACGCGTCAATGATTGTATCCGTCAGTTCAAGCGTCCTGTTTTCGACAAGCCCGCCCGGACCTCCCTGGAATCCGAAAAGTTTCGACGCGGAATTGCCTTTTTTAAGGCCGTCGTAAAGACCCGCGATGACATTGTGCCCGCCGGGGGCCTGTCCCCCCGAAAGTATGACGCCCACCCTGAGTTCGCGGTGTATGGTTTCGTTTTTTCCCCTGACAAACGAGACCAGCGGCTTGCCGTAGGTATGCCTGAACAGGGCCTTCAGATCTTCCCTGTCGGAGATCGATTCGGTTGGAACGCCCAACTCGACGGCTATATCGCCAATATCCCCGGCAAGGCTGGCGGGGAGTCTTGGTGTATAGCCGTAGCGGGCTTTTTGCAGGGGAGATACGTCCATGAGAGCCTCCTTTAGACGTTTGTTTCCGGTGTATAACCGGACATATCATAACGCGGAAGGGGACTGTGGCGCAAGAAGAGGGCAAGGGTAGGTGCTCCCGGCCAAAGAAGGCCGGAGGAAAGCGTCATCCGGACGCGCTGAAACGGACTTGTTCGGACAGCCCCCGGGTTGATGAACAAGTCCATTATGCGCATGCGCACGATCGTTATGCGCATGCGTATGATCAGTATACGCATGCGTATGATCAGTATACGCATGCGCACGCATGCGTATAATCGTTGTAAACATGCCCTGGGACGCTGCCGGGGCGCCGGCAGGTACGTTCCGGTCCCACGAAATTACCGGATAGTGGAAGAAATGGTGACCGCAAAGTCGAAAAAGTCGAACAGTTTCGGGGCAACGTAAGGGTTTTTCCTTCCTTTTTCGACTTCGCGGTGAATTTTTTGTTTAACAGGCTGCTAGAAAGCCGGAATCACCGCTCCCTTGTAGCGGCTTTCGATAAAGGTACGGACCTCTTCGGAACGCAGGGCGGAGACAAGCGCCGTGATTGCCGGGTCGTTCGCCCTGTTTTTCTTTACCGCGATAATATTCGCGTAGGGAGAGTCTTTGCCTTCGCGGAACAGCACCTTCGTGGTGTCTATGCCGGCTTCCAGTACCTTGTTTGTGTTGGTAATATACACGTCGAAATCCTGGCGTACCCGGAGAATCAGCGCGGAATCGAGCTCCTGCAGCTTTACCGGCTTCGTGTAGGTGTCAACGGTATTGGCGACTGTGGTCTGGTACACATCCGTTCCTTTTTTCAGCGTGATAAAACCTGCCTGTTCAAGGATGATGAGCGCCCGGTACTCGTTGGTGGCGTCATTCGGGATGGCGATGACGGCGGTGGCGGGTATCTGGCCGGTACTTGTGTACTTTTCAGAATACGCGCCAATCGGCTCAACGTGGATGTTTCCGGCGTTCACCAGGTCGAATCCCCGTTCCGCGATAATGGAGTTGAGGTAGGGTTCGTGCTGGAAAAAGTTGGCGTCAAGCTCTCCGGTCGCTACCTGCTCGTTTGCCAGAGAGCTGTCTGTCCGGGTGTTGACCTCAAGCTCGATTCCTTCCGCCGCAAGGCGCGGTTTTATGAACTCAAGCAGTTCGGCGTGAGGCACAATATCGGCCTGCACCACGAGCTTTACCCTGGCGCCTGCGGAATTTGCCGCCGCTCCATTTCCGTCCTCTTTGCCTCCGGCGAAAACCGGCGCACTTGACAATCCGATTGTCAAAACGGCCACTACAAACATGGAAAGTTTACGCATAAACTCCCTCCTTATATTTTTTCAGGCACAGGGCTGGCCTTAATGCCCGAATTTACCCACCATTTTGTCCGCGGATCCGTTCCGCTCAGATTAGATGACGCCGCTTCAGTATGCCCTTGGCGATGCCGTTGCCTATGATCTGCACGGCGGTCACCAGGACGACAAGCGCCGCTACCGAGGCTATGAGCATATCCACACGGAAACGCTGGTAGCCGTAACGCACCGCGACATCTCCCAGGCCGCCCGCGCCGAATGAACCGGCAAGCGCCGTCGTGGAAATTACCGCAATCACGGCAACGGTAAAGGCGCGGGTTAAAGCGGGCAGGGCTTCCGGCAGCATTACCTTGAACACAATCGAGCCGGCGCGGCTTCCCATCGATTTGGCGGCCTCGAACTTTCCCTTGGGTACTTCGAGGATGCTGTTCTCCACGAGCCGGGCATACATGGGAATGCAGGTGAAAGCCAGCGCAAATACGCAGGCGCTCGGCCCGTAGGAAATCCCGATGATAAGGCGCGACAGGGGCAGGGTCAGAATGATGATGATGACGCTGGGCATGGAACGCAGCGCGTTGATGACGCCGCCCAGGACGTTGTTAAAGGCCGGAAGCGGGCGGAGTCCGTCCCGGTCGGTCAGTACCAGCGCGACGCCCAGTACAAGCCCGAACATGCCGGTGAGAATCGTGGTAAACGCCGTCATATAGAGGGTTTGCAGGATTGACGGCCCTACGATGCTCCACACCTCGGCCCCGAAAGCGCGGCGAATGTTCTCCCATAACGCGCTCATATCCCGCCTCCTTCCTGCCACTCGCGGTTTGACAGATCGCGGTTAATCTTCATAAACAGCCGCGCGGTCTCGCTCCTGGGGTTGAGAAACACGCTTTTCACGCTGCCGGATTCGGCGATAAGCCCGTCCTGCAAAACAGCCATGTTGTTGCAGGCGTAGCGCACTACTTCAAGCTGATGGGTGACAAGGATTATCGTCAATTTCAGTTTCCTGTTAATGTCGATGAGCAGGTCAAGAATGGAAAGCGCGGTGAGCGGGTCAAGGGAACTTGTCGCCTCGTCCGAGAGCAGGATGTCCGGTTCGTTCGCCAGCGCGCGGGCGATGCCGACCCGCTGTTTCTGGCCGCCTGAAAGCTGCCCCGGGAACAAATCGCGCTTGTCCGCGAGGCCGACCATTTCAAGTATTGCCATGACGCGTTTTTTTACCTGTTCGTGTTTCATGCCGGCAATCTCCAGCGGATAGGCCGCGTTTCCCAGAACGGTACGCGAGTCCAGCAGATTGAACTGTTGAAAGATTACGCCGATCTTGCGCCGCCGGTGTTCCAGATCCCGTGTTTTAAGGGCCGTTATCACGGAGCCGCCGATGGTAACGCTTCCCGCGTCGGGCGTTTCGAGCTGGTTAAGGCAGCGCAGCAGGGTGGTCTTGCCCGCGCCGCTAAAACCGACAATGCCGAAAATGTCCCCTCTGGAGACGGACAGGTCAATGCCTTTGAGTACGGCAAAATCCCCGTTCCGCCCGTGAAACGTCTTGCGGAGTCCCTGTATCTCGATGAACTCACCCATTACCGGCGCCTTGTTGATAATTGTCATAGTTACCTTGTCCCTATATCTTATAATTTACTTAGTAATAGTATGATATGATACGAAATTTGTCAAGGGGGCCTGAGGCAAAGCTGTGCTTTGTCTTTTAGCGCCTTTTAACGCCGCCCCGATAAATGTATAGGTGTCCTTTCAGCCAATTGTCGTGCCGGTAAATTCTTCCCCACAGAGGATTTTTTTCAGGTTTTCGAGGTTCCGTCCGGCGGCGCAGATGACTTTGAGCCCTATTTTGGCCGCGTGCCGGCTTGCGACCGGATCGAAGGGCACGTTTTTTCCCGGCGTCCATTCGTCTCCTGTAAGGGCGCGGAAATCTTCCCACGAGATCGCGTCAACCGGTTTCGCGCCGGGGTCCTCTCGGGGATCGGCGGTGTAGACTTTTTCTATGTTGGAAAGGTTCAATACAAGCGGCGCGTTGAAACGCTCCGCGAGAAGCACCGCGTCGTAATCGGAAGAAAAGCCCGGTTTCCAGCCCGAAGCGACAAGAACGCGGCCTACAAACGGTTCCACCTGGGTAGGATTGGTCACCACGTCCTGGGTGCACCAGTCGCCCATAACAGCCTTTATGAGCCGGGCGTTAAGCCGCGTCGCCATTATCCCTATCCAGTCCGCCTCCTCGCTGGAAACGGTTCCTCCGGGGTGAACATGCGGCGCTATGTTCCGGTACGCTTCTTGCCAGCCCCGCGCGGGTCCGCCGCCTCCTGTCACAAGAATAAAGCGCCGCTTTTCGTCCCGGACCAGAAATTCCCCGATAAGGGCGCCGAAATCCCTTACAAATTCTTCGTCCACCCCCAGGGGCGCGACTATGGAACCGCCCAAAGAAATTACCGTAACCATAGAGTATTCCTCCCTTTTATTGCGCGTATATTCCGGTAATGGTAACATCCCCCCAGAAGCTGGAGTAGGATTCAAGTCCTCCCACCGCCTCTTCCCAGAGATTCTGCAGCGCGTAGTCGCGGGTTCTTGCCGTGGTCCGGCTCCCTGGCGCCATGGGGGAAAGAACGGTTTCCCCACGGGAAAAGGCGATGCGCTGGTTGTCGAGGCTGCCGAAATACCAGGACGCGTGGTCGCTTCTCAGGTTAAAGCCGTCGGGCGCCGCTCCCGATCCAAGGGCGGGATCCACCGGAATCCAGCCTGTTCCCTCTATCCAGAATTCCGCCCAGTAATGCCGCGAGGCAAGGCGGTTCCGGTTCACAAGAACCCCCGCCACCGGGAGGGCGGGGATACCCGCCGCCCTTGCCAGGGAACAGAAGAGAAGGGCCGCCGTATAGGGATCGGCTGTTCCGCTTTCCAGGGCTTCAGGAACATTCCGCCGGACGGCCGTGTCCGTTTTTATTTCTTTTGTAATCCAGTTGTAAACCGCCCTGGCGTTGAGGTAGGGGTTCCGTTCCCTGCCCGTTATGGCGGCCGCCCTTGCCTTGACGGCGGCGTTTTCCGAGGGAACAAGAGGGGAGGGAAGGGTGTACTGGGCCGTAACCGGCGATTCCCTCGCTTGGCGCACCGCTTCCTGGCGGACGCTGGTTTCCTGCGCGTACACATCGACCCGGTATTCATGGGTCACGGTGACGCCTGTCGCGGGGGCAAGGTCGGAAAACCGGAAAAGATCCGTTCCCCGGTGGTTTTCCATGAAGGGATCCCCGCTGCGGGAAAGAAGCTCCACGCCGCGCTGGGAAGCCGAACGCGCCGGCCGGGGAACCCAGAGGTACAGCGTGTTCGGATTGTTCGCCTGGTCAACCTGTATATCCACCGAACAGGATATGGTGTAGCTCCGCTTGTCGCGGTATGTTTTGGTTCCCGTATTACCCGAAACTTCAAAGTAAAGGGGACGCGAAAGCCTCCGCGCCGTCTGTACCTGCATATTCCCGCTTGCCGCGCCGTCCGGCACGCGGACCCGTATTTCCTGATCGCTCCAGTATTCATACCCGAAGTCCGATTCGGATACTTCCACCATTTCCGCCTCTCTGGCTTCCGCCGGGAGGCCGGACTCGCTGTCCCATGTAAAGTAAACACCCCCCTCTTCACGGGAGCCGCCAAATCCGCTTCCCGAAATGGTGAGGAGGGAACCGGCTGCGCCGCTTTGGGGATGTACCGAGACAATACGGGGGCCCAAAGACGCCCCGCCTCCCTGCACCTGCCGGGGTATAACCGCCTGGTTTGAAAACAGGACGCCGTTGCTTTTTCCGCCCCGTACATACACATACACAAGCCCTGAATCGCCTGATTCCGGAACACGCAGCGACACTTCATCGTCCCGCCAGCTGATATAGGAAGATCCCGTAGGGGCGGCCCCGGCTATGGTCACGTAAGATTCGTCCCGCTCCCCGCCGAAATGTTCCCCGCTGATGGTAAGAACGCCTCCCGGCGTTCCGATGCGCGGATCAATAGAATGGATAACAGGCGGTTTTCTTCCACAGGAATACAAAAAGAACAGCGCGAAAAAAAGCGGCGGCAGCACATACGGCGGGATATTCCGGGTGAAACAACGAACGGACACTCTCATTGGGAGCTGTTGTTCCCCTGCGCTTTGTTTTCCGTATCTTCGGGTTCTCCGGCCGCTTTTCCGGCGCTTTCATTCTCCAGGTAGGGCCGCAGTTCAAGCTGTATTTCGATATGGGCGTCGTCGGGCGAATTGACGGAGCCAAGGGGGAAAAAGTAGATTTGCTCTCCGAATTCCAGGGGTATGGTCTGAATGGTCGTTTTGTACCGCACTCCTTCGTTGGGAATGTCGACCCAGATTTGACCCTGCGCCACCAGTATGTTACGGCCGTTGCGGCGGAGGTAGGGGGTAAACTGGGCCGCCACCACGATATTGTCCCCCACAAGCTTGATGCCCACCGGGCGGCCCGGTATGGTGATCCGCGAATTGACCGACTGCCAGATTTCCCGCTGGTTCTGTTCCACCACTCTGGCGATAATGTCGAGGATCAGCGCCTGTTCCCGGAGTCCGGGATGCAGCCCCTCGAACGAAGTTTCCTGGGCAAAGGCCGCGCTTCCCAGCGCCGCCGTACAGAGAAGCCCCAGAATCTTGACCCGGTGCGAAGGGATCATTACCGGCCGTTTCTCCCCGAATAATCGGCTGCCTTGATTATGACAGGCTCCCCCGCGTTCATGAAATTCCTTTCGGGAAGCCTCAATATGACATAATCGCTGTCGTCCCTGGCGCTGAGGTACTGCAGCGCCCCTTCCATATCGGAAACGGGCACCGTGTTCCTGATGTCAAGATCCGCGCCGGCGGCCACCGTTTCGGGGTTCACCGCCGGGCGGCGCCATACAAGGGCGAGCACCGCGAAAAGAACGGCCGCCGCGGCCGCCGCGGGAAGGGGTATGGTGATGGTCCGCCGCCACACCGGGAGCCGGTATGGCCGTCCGTTTTCCGGCCGCGTCAGTCTTGAGAGCCTTTCCATGACGCGCTTTCCGGCCGCCCCGACGGCTTCCTCCGTCATGGCCGGATCTGTTTTGTCCGCGATGACCCCGGAAAGACGGCGGTAAGCCGCCAGCCTTTTCCGGCACGCCTCACAATGTGAAAGGTGATCTTCCAGCTTTTCCTTCCATGGAGAAGGCAGCTCTTCATCCGCGTATACCGAAACAATCTCTCGATCAGGACACATGTGAACCATCCTTGCGGAATTTTTCTTCCGCGCGGAAATTTTCTTCCGCCAGCAGTCCGGTCAAGCGTTCACGGGCTCTGAATACCCGCACCTTGACATTCCCTTCGCTGATTCCCAGAACCCGTCCTATTTCACGGTAATTAAGTTCGCCATATTCCTTTAATACTAATACCATACGCAAATTTTCGGGAAGCTGTTCCAGCGCCTGCCGGATTTCTTCCCGGGTTTCTTTCTCCACAAGCAGACTTTCCCCGGTTTTCTCCGTCCGTTCGTCCTCCCGGAACGCCCGTTGATAGGCTCTCCGTTCCCTTTCCTTGCGCTTCGCGTAATTTAACGAGGCGTTTTTTACTACCCGGATAAGCCAGTATTTGGCCTCGTCCGTGCTGGGAAAAACCATCTTTTTTTCATACAGACGGAAAAAGGCCTCCTGGGAAAGATCTTCCGCAGCCTCTCCGCTGTTGGTAATACGATACGCCACTCTGAAGATAACCGGAAACACCGCCTCGTACAAGCGCCGGAATTCCGCTTCCGCCTGTCCGGCCCCCTTTCCTTCCATACTTGAAAACAAATTGCCGCCTCAATCGTTACAGGCCTAAGCCCGCCGCCACCGGGTTCCCGAAGGTCCATCTTCCAGAATGACGCCTTTTTCTTTAAGACTGTCCCGTATGCCGTCGGCCTTCACGAAGTCCTTTGCCTTTTTGGCGGCGTTCCGTTCCCCGACAAGGCTTTCTATCTCCCGGATTGTCTCTTTATCTTCCCCTTCGGCCGGCGGGGAGGACGCCTCCTTCAGGTCAAGACCCAATACGCCGTCCATATCAAGGACCGCCCGGAGGGCCCCGCCCGGCTCCACATTTGGGTCGCGGAGGAGCCCCCACAATTCCGCCAGGGCTTTCGGGGTGGAAAGATCGTTTTCCAGCGCCGCGTCGAAGGCTTCAAGGTACGCGGCCTGAGCCCCCGAAGCCGGTCCATCCCCGGAATTCGCGGCGGCCTGAGCCCTTTTTTCCGCCCGCCCGGCCAGGTTTTTGACCCGTTCCACAAGAGATTTTCTGGCGTTTTTGGCGCCCTCAAGGCTTTCCCATGAAAACTGAAGCTGGCTCCGGTAATGGCCCCCAAGGAGGAAGTAACGGTAATCGAGGGGATCAAAACCCGCGTCGACGAGATTCTGGAGGGTAAGGAAAGTTCCCGCCGATTTGGACATCTTTTCCCTGTCGAGCACCAGAAATTCATTGTGAAGCCAGTAGCGGACCCAGGGGCTTTTGCCGGTAGCGGCCTCGCTCTGGGCCGTTTCGTTGGTATGGTGGACGGAAATGTGATCGATTCCCCCTGCGTGAATGTCAAACTGTTCCCCAAGGTATTTGATGCTCATAGCCGAACATTCTATGTGCCAGCCGGGGTAACCCCTGCCCCATGGACTGTCCCATACCAGCGCCTGGTTTTCAAATTTGCTTTTGGTAAACCACAGTACAAAATCCCTGGCGTTCCGCTTGTTGTGATCCACCTCGATACGGGCCCCCGCCTTCTGGTTTTCAAGCCTGAGCAGGGCCATTTCCCCGTAGGAAGGAAAACGGGCGGTGTCGAAATAGAGATTCCCCCCCGCCTCATAGGTAAACCCCTTCTCTTCCATGCGCCGTATCAGGGCTATCATGTCTTCTATATGTTCCGTAGCCCTGCATACCACCGTGGGACGGAGTATGTTCATCCTGGAACTGTCTTTGAAAAAGGCGTCCGTGTAAAAACGGGCAATCTCCAGAACGGACTGTCCCCGTTCCCCGGCGCTTTTTACCATCTTGTCTTCGCCCTCATCGTTGTCGCCGCTCAAATGGCCGACATCGGTAATGTTCATTACGTGGGTAACGTCAAAACCGGCGCGGCGGAGGGAACGGACCAGTATGTCGTGCAAGACATAGGCCCTCATGTTTCCGATATGGGCATAGGCGTACACGGTGGGACCGCAGCCGTAAAAACCGGCCTTCCCCGGAACAATGGGCCGGAAGACTTGCAATTCCCGGCCAAGGGTATTATACAAGGTAAACGTCATCATGCTTACCCTACAGAAGTTTATTGAAAAAATCAATTCCCGCGCGAAATTTGACGGTCTTGTCCGTTTTGGGGAATCCATGGCTCTGCACACCACCTTCAAAACGGGAGGACCCGCGGATCTCTGGATACAGCCGGGGGATTGTTTTCCCGCTTATGTGCCGTTCCTCTTGAAGGAGGCCCGCGCCGGGGAAATACCCGTTTTTGTCCTGGGCGGCGGCTCCAACCTTGTCGTGTCCGACAGGGGAATACGGGGAATAACGCTGGATACGGGCGGCTGGAAGGGACATGAGGTGAAGATCCCGGACGCGGGCCGGCGCGGTTCGCGCGGGCCGGAAACGGCGCGGGTGGAATTCCGGTCGGGAACTCCGGCGGACCAGGCGGCGGAAACGGCGGCGGCCCTCGGCCTTTCGGGGCTGGAATTCCTTGCCGGCATGCCGGGGACCGCCGGCGGGGCCGTATGGATGAACGCCCGCTGCTATGGACACGAGGCGGCCGGCGTTCTCGCGGAAACCCTTGTCCTTGATGAAAATTTCGAATACGTGAAGATACCGGGAAACGTGACCGGGTTTTCGTACAAAAAAAGCCCCTTCCAGCGGACAAAGGCCGTGATCGTTTCGGTTACCTTCGATCTTGTCTCCCGCCCCGTCCGCGAAATCAGGGAAGAAATGGAAGATCACCGGCGGGACAGAAAGGCCAAGGGCCATTACCGGTACCCTTCCGCGGGTTCGGCCTTCAAAAACAACAGGGCATTCGGAAAACCCGCGGGGAAACTCATCGACGAGCTTGGGCTGCGGGGGCTTTCCTCAGGCGGGGCGCGGGTGGCCCCTTTCCACGGGAACATCATCATCAACACCGGGAACGCCTCCTCCGCCGACATACGGAACCTTGCCGTCCTTGTCGCGGACCGCGTCAGGGCCGAAACGGGCCTTGAACTG
Organism: Treponema sp.; assembly: GCA_031268385.1. Classification (GTDB taxonomy): domain Bacteria; phylum Spirochaetota; class Spirochaetia; order Treponematales; family Breznakiellaceae; genus JAIROE01. The sequence continues at coordinate 37,492 of JAIRXH010000140.1, forward strand.
GAGCCGGAGATCCTTTTCGCGGGGGAATGGTAAAGGAGCCTTGCCCGGCGGGCCGCCTCCCGGCGTTACGTGGAGCCGGTGTCAACGTTGTTGGTTGTGGGCGCTCCGGCGGCAATTTGCTTCCAGTTGCCTGTTACCGTCCCGCCGGAATTGGCATAGGAAGCGCCGGTATAGTAAAACACTCCGCCGCCCCAAACAAGCGTCTCCCAGGCGTTTGTAGTTGAGGAAACGGTATTATTGGTAATGATGCCCCCCGTTATCGTAAAAGAACAGCCGGGTGCAACAGAAACGCCGCCGCCCTTACTGTACCCTGTACATTCGGCGGTGTTGTCTTCAATAAGGCCCCCGTCCATAACGAAAACGCCGCCGCTCCGAAGCGTTACGCCGCCCCCGTTGGCGCCATAGGCGCCCGCCGTATTGACGGCATGGTTATCGCGGATGGTCCCGCTTGTCATGGTAAAGGTCCCCCCGTCAACCATGACGCCGCCCCCAGATGCGTTTTGAGTTGTTCTGTTCGTATTACCGCTGATTTCCCCGCCGTCCAGAGTAAAGCTGCCTCCCGCCCCCACATAAACGCCCGTGTTGGAAGAACTGACGCCGGCGATTGCCATATTCCCCGTTATCAGCCCGCCTGCCTTTACCGTCAGTTCGCCGTCCATATTCACCGTTATCAGGGGGGCGGTGTTATTGGCCCGGCCCTGGGCGGTGATGTTTTGCAGTTCCAGGGCCAGGTCCGCCCCTATGGTAAAGAGGCTTCCCGCGGAGCCAAGGCTGATGGTCCGTGTGGGAATGTCCCCCCGCAGGACGATATTTTTGTCCGCGTAGCCGGAACCGGTCAGGGCTTGGGGGGGAAGGCTCAGATCCGCGGTGACGGTAACGGTAAAAAAGGCTTCGGGGCTGGCCTGAATGGCGGCGAGAACAGCGTCCCAGCCGGCGGGGTCTCCCACGGTAAAGAACAGCGAAGTTTTGGGCGCTGTTTCTGTTCCCGGCCACACAAGGTCCGGGAGGGGGGCGGCGCCGGCGGCCGCATCGAGTTCGCTTTTGAACGTCCGGTTGAGCCACGGGTTGGGACAGCCCGAAACGCACAGGGCGGAAAGGGCAAGCAGTACGGCCGGAACGGCGAAAAAGCGGCGTTTCATGGTATTCTTTATCCTCCCCCGAATACAAAACCCGCGCCTAAACCCGACGGGTAGGCGTAGCGGATAAACGGTTCAAGGAAAACGGGCGCGTTGTTGTGCCGGAAGTAGAGCCGGAGCCCCGCCGCCCCTTCCCCCAGCGCCACAGGGTGGACGGAGGCCGGGGCGCCAGTGTCGATGAAGGCGCTGTAGATTCCCCCTCCGGCGGCGGCCTGCACAAAGAAGGCCCTGCGGTGAAACGGGGCGGGGGTTCCCTGCGTAAAGAAGTACCAGCGGAAGAACGCCGCCCCTTCGATGGAGGCCATTTGTTTGATGTCGCTGCCTCCCCCTATCCGCAGGCCCAGGGCAAAGCGGGGAGAAAGGTTGTAAGCGCCGTAGAGGATAAGGCTCCCCGCCGCGCCCCGGAAGGAAATGGTGGAAACCTCAAAACCCGCCGCGCCCGTAAGCGCCCCGGCGTCCTGTCCGTACAATGGGGAAACGGAAAGGAACACAAGGAGGCATACAACAGCGCGGGGAAAACTACAGGCGAATCTGCTTAATATACAACGGGGGGGGGGGGGGGGGGGTAAAAAAAACCAAATAAATTA
>JAIRXH010000136.1 GCA_031268385.1 Treponema sp.
CAACCGGCTTGAACGGCAGGTAACCATTAAAGGCGCGGTGGAACGCCCCGGGGTTTATCAATTACTCAAGAATGAAAACCTGAAGGATTTAATCGAGAATTACGCCCACAAATTTACCCCTCTGGCGGATAAAACTCGTATGGAACTGGTACGATACGAGGGAAACGAGGGGTCTTTTGGGAAAAAAATATACCTAAAGGATTCAAATATCCGGGAAAATTTTCCTTTACAAAATTACGATATTGTTACAATCCCTGATATTAGCGAATGGTGGCCGGTAATAACGGAGCAGGAAACCCGGTAACGCAAAGGTGTCAGTCACCAAACTGTCACGGCTTATTGCCTCCGCAGCGGATATTTCTCAAACCCATGCCCCTTGAAGTCAATATCATATTCGGCGGTTCGGACACAATAGACGCACTCGTCAATCGTGGCATAGATATTGATCACAAGCAGTGAGTATATTGACCACGCGGGAAGGTTGCGGACAAAAGCCCAGTAAGCCACGGCGATAAAACAGCCTACCGCGAAGGATTTCTGAAAATAGGTATGCACCATATTCCCCTTGCCATGGTATTTCCTGGCAACCAGGAACACAACGACCTTGTTGACAACCGTAAACAGCATCATGCCGACATAAAGCCAAAACTCCCATGTTTCAAGCCGCTCCGCGACAAACAGCACGAAACAAGTGGTCGCGCCCATTACAAGCAAAAGGACATCGCCCAGGGAGTCCAGGTTTGCGCCAAGATCGCTTTCGGCATTAAGCTTGCGGGCGATGGTACCGTCCAGTTTGTCCGTAAGCACAAGAAAAATATAGACGATAATCCATATATAAGGAACATTTTGAAAGGGTTTGTCAATTAGAGGCAGATAGACTGTCGTTTCCCAGCTTATAAGGAAGGGAAGGGCGGTTGTGCCAACTATGCGGGTGATGGTTACAATGTTCGGCAGATGTTTCTTGAAGCCGGTAGCTTTTGTGGTATCAATAATAATACTCCTGACTTAAAACCCGTACAGGAATAACATGGCATACATTTTATTCTAATTGCTTACGCAATAAGGAAATAACATGACCAATCGGTCATGTTATTTCTGTACGGGTCCTTAGAGTAATTTCGGATAATCCGAAATATATGGATGGTATTATACTTTACTCAACGCCGCCTGTCAACAACACGCATTGCCTCAAAATTAATCTAGCCGAAAGGGGGCCGGTTCCTCAAAACCAAAACCTAGCTGGAATCAGACCGCTTCGGCCGGAGGGAGCGCATGGGTGACCGACACCTTTTTGTGAGCGTACCGCAAAGAGGAAAATATAAACCACAAAGAGCGCTAAGTAATCAGAACCTTTGTGTCCGGAAACTTCCGGTTCCATTCGTGGTTAAAAATCTTCTTATTTCGCTTCCAGAACCACCGCGTCCCGCTGGGCGAGAAGGCTCAGTTCCGCGGCCTTGAAAGCGTGTTCCTGGGACATGGCGTTTTCGGTACGGTTAAGGCAGTCCAAAACAAGCTGCCCGAAGAAGGGGAAGCCTACCTTTCCTTCAACATGGTAGTAGGTTTCTTCCTTGCCGTTTGCCAAAAAAACATGGCCGCCGCCGGAATTCTTAAATCCAAGGTTCATATACTTGCGCTGTTCAATAAAGCCTTCGGTACCAAGGATAAAAAGGCGCCCGTCGCCCCACATTTGCAGGCCGTCGGGGGTGAACCAGTCAACCCGAAAATAGCCGGTAGCGTTGTTGTCCAATATGACCTGAGCGTCCCCAAAGTCGTCAAGTTCCGGGTACTGAGGGTGATTGTAATTCCCTATCTGGCTGCGTACTACCCTGCCGTCCTTCGCGCCGGTATAGTACAGTATCTGTTCCATGTTGTGGCTGCCGATGTCGCAGAGAATTCCGCCGTAGTGTTTCTTAATGAAAAACCAGTCCGGCCGTCCGGCCGCGCCGAGCCGGTGGGGGCCGAAACCGATAACCTGGATCACCCGCCCTATGGCGCCTTCCTCAATTAATTGCCCCGCGAAAACGGCGGATTCCACATGGATACGTTCACTGTAATACACGGCGTATTTCCGCCCGGTTTTTTTCACCGCCTCCCGCGCCTGGGCAAGCTGATCGAGGGTGGTGAGGGGGGCTTTGTCCGTAAAGTAGTCTTTCCCGGCGGCCATTACCCGCAGACCCAGCGCGCAGCGTTCATTGGTTATCGCCGCCCCCGCGACAAGGATAACCTCCCGGTCATTCAGTATCTCCTCTTCGCTTGCCGCGGCTTTCGCGCCGGGAAAATTCCGCGCGAAGTTCCGCATGTATTTATCGTCCTTGTCGTAATAGCTTTTTAGAACGCCCCCCGCCTCGACGAGGCCGTTACACATACCGTAAATATGACCGTGGTACAATCCTACCGCGGAAAAAACAAATTCACCGGGTTTTACTACCGGAGAAGGTTTACCCTTTGGAGCGTATGTTGCCCCGTCACTTATCTGTGCCATTCGTTCCTCCTTTTTGAAAACGCCTTCGGTTCAAGTTTTAATCTCCCCGGCAAGATCCTTGACCGAGGATGTTTTCCGATAGAAACGCGGCGCGTTCCGCAATATTCCCGCAAAAGTGTAAAAAATATCGTCCTTGGACAGCGGAAGCTCAACGGCGCGTTTTTCAATTCCCGCTTTATAGATGGCGGTGATGATCTCGATGGTGAGCCGCCCGTCCCTGCCGCCGATAAGGGGTTTCCCGCCTGTTTCAATAGCGGTCAGCACGTTATCAATCTGCGCCGTATGGCCGTTGTAAGGCAGGGCAGGGAGGCCGTGGTAGAAATCGTCCAGGTCCCTGATGAGGGCCTCGTTCTGTTCTTTTGCCGGAAAGCCATTGGGCTGCGCCAGTTGGGACGCGACACGCCAGGGGAAGGAAATGCGCGCCTTTTCGCCCTGGAAAATGACCTGCTGTTCCTCGCCGTGATGTACTACCGAACTTGTTACCTGCGCGAGGGCTCCCTTTGCCGTGTTTTCACTGCCCGGATAACGCATTACGGCGACGGAAACATCTTCTACTTCGGCATTGTTATGGGCGGTATTACTGATGATCGCGCATACTTCCCCGGGGAGGCCCATCATCCAGCCGAGCATGTCAATGTGATGAACCGCGTGGTTAAGGGTACAGCCGCCCCCTTCCTTTTCCCAGATGCCGCGCCACCACAGATCGTAGTAGGAATGTCCCCGCCACCAGAATGAATCAACCTGGGCATGAACAATTTTTCCTATCTTCCCCGTATCGAGGGTCTTTTTCAAATTATACACTTCGTTCCGAAAGCGGTTCTGGGCGATTACCGAAAGAATCACGCCGCTTTTTTCGGCGGCGGCGATCATGGCGTCACATTCTTCAAGGCTTGCCGCCATCGGCTTTTCGACCAGAACATGCCTGCCGCTGTTAAGACTGTCTATGGCGATTTCGGCATGGCAGAAAGGCGGGGTACAAATATCGACCATGTCGACAGCACTTTCGGCAAGCATATCCCGGTGGGAGGCGTAAATTTTCGCGTCCCCAAGAATGGGGAATTCCTTTTTCCGCACTTCGGCATGAGCGGGGTCTATGTCCGCCAGGGCCGTAATTTTACAACGGCCGGAAACTTTACCGTATCCTTCAAGGTGCATACGGGAAATATTTCCCATACCGACAAGAGCAACATTGATCATATTTTCAACCTCCAAACGTTATTGCGCGCTTATCCGTTCCGCCGGTTCCCGGACTTTTAGTCTGATACAAGAGGCTGTCCCAAAACCGTGCGCGTTAGTACACAGTCAATTAGTTTTGGGAAAGGCTCACAAGTTCCAGAATTCCAAACCCCGATGTATCCCGGTAGGATTCGCCGGAAACATCGTTCCATACCGCAACGCTCTGCCGCAAACCCTGGGCGGACGCGCCGTTAATTTGCAGATCAAAACCGGCAAGCCTTCCCGCCGACGGCCGGATGGTTCTAAAGGGTATTTTCATCACCACCGTATAGGACCCGTCATGAACCGCGGCGGCCGACTCAAAACCTTCCGCCGCCGAGGGAGGATTAAAGCTCCGCTCCCCCGCAAAGTTAACCCGGTATTGGCCGTCGTCCTTTTCATAATAGGGCGTCTTGCCGTTATTTTCGTCAAGAAAAACTTCCACGGAATCCTGCTCATAGGCGTTTTGGCTTGCCTTATTGATTACCGCCCCGTTCACATGTACCAAAACATAGAGGGCTTCCGTATCCCAAAGGGTTTTGGCGGTTCCTTTCGCGCCCTGCCATGCCATAAGGTACTGGTCTACCGGTATCTCCGCGGCTTTATCCCATTGGGGATCCGGATTCGCCGCGTCAATTCGCGGAGTGCCGTAGAGGGCTTTCACTTGTTTCGCGTCTTTAGAAATACCGCCGCTGTTTTCCACGATATACGCGTCCGGGTTTAGAACCCCGTAGAAGGCGGGTTTTCCTTTGAGGTCTTTATCAAAAAGCGTCGGATTCTGGGCCGCCCTCCAACTCATGCTGTCCTCAAGGCCCCAAAAAGTAATCCTGGCGATAGACCGGGCATGTTCCTTAAAAATTTTGAAAAGCCGGGCATAGGCGATACCCTGCTCCACCGCCTGCCTTTCGGAGAGAACGCTGTCCGCCCCCGCTTGCAGATCCAATTCCGTGATACTGATTTCAACCCCAAGGCTGATAAATCGTTCCAGAGACAAAGCGACATGTTCCGGGTTGGTCCCGAGGCGGTAATGTCCCTGCATTCCGATGCCGTCAATGAGAGGCCTGCCCCCCGCGTCAGGATTCTTTTCGTTCAGTTCTTTTACCATAGCGTAAACGGCAAGGGCTTTGTTTTGGTTGTCAAGATTGTAGTCGTTATAATAGAGCTTTGCTTCCGGGTCCGCCTGCCGCGCCGCCCGGAAAACTATTTCTATATATTCAGGGCCTATGGCTTTGTACCAGGGCGTTTGCCTGAGAGAGGCGCGCCAGTCTTCGGGGAGCGGCGGGTTGTCGCTGACGCCTTCGTTCAACACATCCCAGGAAACAACACGGCCGCGAAAATGTTCCGCCACAGTTTTTGTGTGGGCCTCCAGGTTCTCGACGGCTTCATCCCGGCCGATACCTTCGTAATTCATCCATCCGGGGGACTGCTGATGCCATGCCAGGGTATGGCCGTGCATTTTCATTCCCGCCGCAATCACCTTGTCCGCCATCTCATCCGCCTGGGTAAAGGTAAAGGCGCCTTTTTCCCGCTGCAAGGCGTCAGGTTTCATGCCGTTTTCGGCGGTAGCAATATTAAAATGATGTATAAGCAGATCAAAACGAGGGCTTTCAAAGACCGGCCCGGAAACAATGTTTCCCATCAAAAAATAATCTTCGTATTGTTTTTTCAGAGAAGGTAGATTTTCTATTCCGGCAGGCATAATTTTCATCTCCCCGGTTTTTTCGCCGTTCTTCTTGTTTTCACAGGCGGGAAACAACAGGAACGGAAGAACAACCATACATAACATCACGGATTTTTTTTTATCATTGACCATTTGTTTTATGGTATCATGCGCGCGGTTTCGGTACTATGTATAAATTGCACTTTATTTTGTATAAACTGCCAAAAGCGCCGAAAAAAATCCAAGAAATATTGACATTTCCCCGGGGACAGTTGATGATGTTTTTATCTTTAATATCGAGGTAATTTTAAAAGTGTACCATGAAAGAATATGATTGCTGGTTCCAGGAACAAACGGAAAAACCCTGTCTTAACGCGGAAATCCTTTCCCGCCTTTTCAGCGCGGGTGAAGGAGCCGTTTTTAACAACGCGGTTTCAGAATACCGGTTTATCCTAAAAAAAAGTTGGGGCCTGAATGTAGAAAAGGTAAACAAAATATCCGCCCCGGGAACTACGATAGGAATTCTTTCGTATCTTGCGCCGCTCGTTACCGGGGATGTAAAACTTCCCCCGGCACTTCCCGCCGAAGGATTTTATATCCGGGCAGGGGCGGATCAACTGCTCATTGCCGGCGCGGACGAGCGGGGCCTGCTCTACGGCGTATACCGCTTCCTTGCGCTCCTTGCCCTGGGCGGTTTGAAGGCCGGGGACGAAATCACGGAGGCTCCGGCGGGAAGGCTGCGTATGCTCAACCATTGGGATAACATGGACGGCACTATTGAACGGGGATACGCGGGTCCTTCGCTCTTTTATAAAGATAACCGTATAGAATACGACAGGGAACGTATCGTTGATTATGCCCGTCTTGCCGCCTCGATAGGCATAAACTGTATTTCCATTAACAATGTCAATGTACGCCGGGAGGCAAAACGTCTTATCACCGAAGAATGTCTGCCGGAGCTTGCGGAACTTGCCGCGTTGTTCCGGCCTTTCGGGATACGGCTGATGCTGGCCGTTAATTTCGCCTCGCCAAAAAGTCTGAGTACGATTGATTCCGCGGACCCTCTGGACCCGGCTGTAGCGAACTGGTGGAAGGAGCAGGCCGGCATCATATACCGGCATATCCCCGATTTGGCGGGATTCATCGTCAAGGCGGATTCCGAAGGCGAAAGCGGCCCCTTCCAGTACGGACGGACCCACGCCGACGGCGCGAACATGCTCGCGGCGGCCCTCAAGCCTCATGGCGGGGAACTTGTGTGGCGCTGCTTTGTTTACGACTGCCGGCAGGATTGGCGGGACCATTCCGTTGACCGGGCCAGGGCCGCTTACGACAACTTCATGCCCCTGGACGGAAAATTCGCCGGCAATGTAATCTTGCAGGCAAAATTCGGCCCCCTGGATTTCCAGGTCCGGGAACCGGTAATGCCGCTTTTCGGCGCCCTGGAAAAAACCCGCTGCGTCATGGAGCTTCAGATAACCCAGGAATACACGGGCCACCAAATTGACCTCTGCTTCCTCCCCTGGCTTTGGGAATCCATCATGAATTTCGATACCCGCCGGGGCTTCAAAAGCCGTATCGGTGAAATGACCGGAAAGGGAATCGAAGGGTTCGCCGCGGTAGTCAATGTCGGACTCGACCGGAACTGGACGGGGCATACCCTCGCCCAGGCAAACCTTTACGGCTACGGCCGGATGATATGGAATCCCGCTATTACCGCCAAAGAGATCGCCCATGAATGGAGCGGCCTCAGTTTCGGACCCGGCAAAACCGCCGAAGCGATAGCCGGTATCCTCCTGAAATCGTATCCGGCCTATGAAAAATACAACGCGCCTTTCGGCATCTGTTTTATGGTAACCCCGGGATTGCACTACGGACCAAACATCGAAGGCTATGAGTTCTCTCAATGGGGCACCTATCACCGCGCGGACAGAAACGCTATCGGCGTAGACCGGACTTCCGGGGGAACAGGTTACGCCGGCCTCTATTCTCCCGAAAACGCCGAAATCTTTGAACAGAGGGCAACATGCCCGGAGAATCTTATCTTGTTTTTTCACCGCCTGGATTATGACTACAAGATGAAAAACGGCGAAACCCTGCTGCAAAATATCTACGACACCCACTTTGAAGGTTATGACGAAGTAAAAGCCATGTATGATACGTGGACGGCTCTCAAGGGCGGACTTGACGAACCGGTGTACAATTCCGTTCTTTCCCGGTTTGAACGCCAACTCAGCAATGCCCGTGAATGGCGGGATCAAATCAACACCTACTTTTACCGCAAAACCGGCGTAACCGACAAAAAGGGCAGAAAAATATACGACTAAAAATCCGGCAAACCGATAATTCAGCAATTCTCATTTTAACCACAAAGGACACATGGAACCGGAGGTTCCCAAACACAAAGAAAGAAGAATTTTAACCACGAACATCACAAACTACATGAACAAATCCGATGATCATAAAGAGTGGTCAGACTTCGGTCTGTTGACCTTCGGTCTGGTGTGGTTAATCTAAACTGAGAATTGCGGGGAGACGGAAATGAATTACTGGGAATCCAACCTTACCGTCTTACGGGAAAAGCACCCCGGCCTCGCGGAACAGCTTGAGGCGGGAACGTCCGGTTCCGGCGGGGCGGTCAGGGTAGAAACCGCCGCGTCGGGGGATCCTACCCTGACCGTAGGGACGCTCCGCATCCATTCGAAGCGCGACCCCCTGAGGGAAGGGACACGGCTGGCGGAAGCCCTTGAAGAGGGGACCGGCCCTATAGCCGTCCTGGGTTTCGGCCTGGGTTACGCTGCCGAGGCCGCGGGGCAAAGGTTCCCGGACAGACCCCTTATTATCATTGAGTACCGCCGGGAAATCTTGAGGAAGGCCCTGGAAAGCCGGGATTTGGGGAGTTTCCTTTCGGAACGGAAACTCGTTTTTATCCTGGGGGAAGGTTCGCCTTCCGGAACCGGGAAAACCCGGCCCGACGCGGTCATCACGGCCCTCCGCCTTTTCGGGGGAAAGCCGGTCCCCCTCAGGAACCGGGCCCTTACGAGCCTGGACGAAGCGTGGTACGCGGAGGCGGAGCGGCACATACAGACCTGGGTTTCCAAGGACGAGGTGAACCGGGCGACTCTCAGACGCTTCGGAAAGCGGTGGGTCAGGAACCTGGCGGCCAATATGGAAGCCATACGGAACGCGCCGGGCATAAGCGCCCTCTCGGACTGCCTTTCAGGGACCGGCATTCCGGCGCTTCTTGTCGCGGCGGGACCTTCCCTGAACCTTGCGGCACCCTTCCTCCGGGATATGGCGGAACGCTGTGTGGTAGTGGCGGTGGACACTTCCCTGCGGTTCCTCCTGCAAAGGGGCGTAGACCCCGACTTTGCCCTGGTAGTGGACCCCCAGTATTGGAATTTCCGTCATTTGGACCGTGTAAAAGCCCCGCATACATGCCTTATCACCGAATCCGCCGTGTATCCCCCGGCCTTACGCTGCCCCTTCCGGGAAAAACTGCTCTGCGGCTCCCTCTTTCCCCTGGGCCGGTTCATCGAAGACAGGGTAGACCCCAAGGGCGAACTGGGCGCGGGAGGTTCGGTCGCCACCACCGCCTGGGATTTCGCCCGTGTTTTGGGGACCGGCGCCGTCTGGATAGCCGGTCTGGACCTCGCCTTCCCGGACCTGAAAACCCACTTCAAGGGCGCTCTCTTTGAGGAACGCTCCCTGGCGGAATCGACCCGCTTCGCGCCCGCCGAAACCCGGTCGGTCCACGCCCTGAGAGACGGCCTCCCCTTCCGGGCCTCCGCGGCCCGGGGCGGCGAGGTCCTCACGGACCGGCGGCTCTCCCTCTACGCGGCGTGGTTTGAAAACCGGTTCAGCCTCTCTCCGGCTTTTCGGAACTACAGCCTTTCCCCCGGCGGCCTGGCCATCCCCGGACTTATCCCCGCCGCCCCCGAAGACCTCCTCGCCCTGCCCCCGCGCCGGGACGAAATACGCCGGACTCTGGAAGCGGCCTTTTCCCGCCTTGAACGGGACTTCCGCGGCCCGGAACAAACGGCCGCCCGTTCCGCCCGGTATGACGCCGCCCGCGCCGCCCTTCTTACGGGGCTGGAACGCATAGCCGCCGTATCCGGGGAAGCCGCGATCCTGGCGGAACAGACCCTGGAGACAGCCGGACGAGGAGCGGAAAAAACATCCAAAACAGGAGAAAGGGCCGAAAGGAATATACAGCAGGTACTCAACAAACTGGACGAGGCCACCCGCTTTATCACCGCAAGCGAAGTGAAGGACGCGGCGGGTTTCCTCTTCCCGCCCATCGGGGAGTTGGAAAAAAATCTAACGGAGACGGACCCCCTGGCCCGCCATTTGGAGCTTTCGGCCAAACTCTACCGCGCCCTGGCGGAAGCGGCGAAGTATAACTTAACCGTGTTGTCAGACTTCGGTCTGTTGCGGTAATTCGGAAACGGCGTCTGGCACCATCGGCGTTCACCACCAAATGGCGGATGAAACGGTGCCTGGCACCATCGGCGTTCACCACCAAATGGCGGATGAAAGGGTGTCTGGCACCATCGGCGTTCACTACCAAAGGCGGATGAAACAGTGCCAGGCACCATCGGCGTTCACCACCAAAGGCGGATAAAAGGGTGCCTGGCACCATCGGCGTTCACCCCAAAGGCGGATAAAACGGTGTCTGGCACCCGCGGCGATCAACCCAAAAGGCGGAGGAAACGGTGCCTGGCCCCAGCGGCGTTGACCACCACATGGCGGTTGAGACGG
>JAIRXH010000064.1 GCA_031268385.1 Treponema sp.
GCTTCTATTACCCGTACCGGATTATTGCCGGTTATATAATCGTCTATGCAATCCGGCAGCATGATTGTCTGCCCCCGGTTTTCCCCGTGTATGAATTCCATGCCGGCTTTCTCCTCCCGCCCGAGTATACCCTGCCGCCGGAACTTTTGACACAGTCTGGGCCGCAAAACTCCAGGCATGTGCGCGGCCGAAGGCAACATTTTAAAATGAGGCATCTCAGCGATACCTTGCCATATCACGCTCCTTGGAGGTAGAATTGGCGGAACAGGGGTCTCTGCTCGGGGTAGACCGGGATCCTGTTCGAGGCGGCAGCGCCAAAACGCTGCCCCTCATTGTTTTCTTCGGCCGCCGTTGTGATTATTATCTGTGACGAGGTCTGCCGGGGGATTACCCCTGACCGTTCCCTCTCCGCACGAAACAATCGGCGCGGGCCCTTATTCGTGGTTAAAATTCACGGGTTGTGCAAGGTGACATGAAACAGAAACCCCCTTTTACCATTATATATGAAGACGAACGTATTGTCGTTTTTAACAAAGCCTCGGGCATCGCGGTGGGAGCCGACCGCTGGGACGAAAAGGGTGAACGGCTGGACAAACTGGCCGCCTCGTTTCTCGGGACGCGCCTGTTTACCGTTCACCGCATAGACCGCGGCACATCGGGACTGGTGGTCTTTGCGAAGGACGCCGAAACCCACGCCTTCTTGTCACAGGCCTTTGAGAACAGGCTTGTAAAGAAACGGTATACAGCCGCGGTTAACGGCCGGCCCGCCTGGAAGGAAACGGACTGTGATCTTCCCCTTGTCCCCGACGGGAACAGGCAGCATTTGACCATCATAGACAGGTACCGCGGCAAAAAATCATTCACCCATTTCCGGCTTGCCGTCTCTGCGGGAAATTACAGCATTGTCGAGGCCCTGCCCGAAACGGGCAGAACGCACCAGATCCGGGTGCATCTTGCCGCGCTGGGACATCCTGTCGTCTGTGATCCTCTTTACGGAAACAGGAAACCGCTGTTCCTTTCATCCTTCAAAAGAAACTGGCGGGGAGATCCTTTTGACGAAAAGCCCCTTCTGGCCCGGCTGGGCCTTCACGCCGCGGAGCTGATCCTGCCGGAACGCGGCGGACTTGCCGGGCCCCTCAAGCTCACCGCGCCCCTTCCACGGGACATGGCCGCGCTTGTCAACCAGATGGAAAAGGAGGGAAATTCTGCCGCTTCCCTTCCCCGGGAAAGCACCGATTTGTTTGAATGCGAATGAAGAACCCCGCCCTGAAGCTCCCCCGCGCAAGCGGGTTCCCAAGTAGTAAACCCGCCCGCGAATGAAGAACCCCCAAGGCGCGGGGTATTAGACCCCCCGCAAATGAATCAGCGTTGCCTCAAGGTATGGCGAAAGAAAGCCTGATTCCGTTGGTCCTCAGCGCCGCCCAATCCCCTTTAAGGGGAACTTCTTTTGGGTCAACATAGAAGAAGTAGTAGGCCGCTCCGGCGGCGTCGACAGGATCATAAACCCTTATTTCCCCGGTAGCGCCGTCCACGGCTATTTTGAAGGGAACCGGATAGGACAGGTTTTCCTGCGTCAGAAGCGGGGCATAGGAGTTGAGATCTACGCTTGTCACCAGATCCATCCGGCTGTTGGTATAACTGCGGTAAACCTGTGCGCTCAGGCCCCGGGGAATGGAACGGCTGGCGGGGTTTTCATCGTAATTGAGCCAGAGCAGATAGGACTTTCCGCTTCCCCACGAGGGGGCGTTAATGACGGAATCGGCAAAAACATGCAGGCCGAAGCCGCCGTGGCCGTCTTCCGCGCCGGATTCATAGCGGGCGTTGAATTCATATACCATGAAACCACTCTGCGGAAGGCGGATGTTTGCCTTGGCAAGCCTTGCGCGTGTATCATTTTGATACACACGCGAACCGGAAATGCTCCAGTCTCCCGACGCAAAACGGTGTTCAGGCAGGTTTGTCTGGGCAAACGCCGTCACGGCAAGGACCAGAACCGTCAAAAAAAGAGCAATTCTTTTCATAACACATCTCCTTGATTGAAATTACCCCTCTCCCGTCATCTTATCACACAGTGGCGGGGTTTGGGTCACAAATCTTTCATTATTTTAACACGTAATCGTAAAAAAAGAGTATATTTTTTATGAGAAAATGAAAAAAAACAATGCGGCAGGGCGGCGGGTTCCTTCGGGGTTTCCCGGAACGGAGACATTGATTCGCCCGCCCATTCCGGCCTATGCTGTTGTTGTCCTGCGTAAAAGTTCCCATAAGAGTTCAAGGAGTTCCTCTTGTCAGATGCACCCGGTACATTGTCCCTGAAAAAAGATATACCCGACGCCGCCGGCCGCCTTGGCACGGAAAAGATCAGCCGGCTGCTTCTCCGTTTTTCCATTCCGGCGGTCACGGGAATGCTGGTCAACGCCCTGTACAACGTGGTGGACCGCTTCTTTGTGGGCCGCGGCGTGGACGAACTGGCGCTGGGCGGCCTTTCCCTTGTTCTTCCCCTCATGACTGTAAGCATGGCCTTTGCCATGCTCTTTGGCATAGGTACGGCCAACATGATCTCCATGCGGCTTGGGCAGGGCAGGCGGAACGAGGCGGAAAACGCCCTGAATCACTGCCTCATCCTGCTTACGGTGACAGGCCTTCTCATGACAATACTGGGGCTCGTCTTTCTTGATCCCCTCCTTTCAATTCTGGGCGCCCAGAAAGGCAGCGTCGCACTGGATTACGCACGCCGGTATTTCCGCATCATCCTTTACGGCACCGTGTTCATGATGATAGGTTTCGGTTTTTCCCACTGTACGCGGGCGCAGGGCTTTCCCACCGTTACCATGATCAGCATGATACTGGGCGCGGGAATGAACATGATTCTCGATCCCCTCTTTATCTTCGTCTTTAAATGGGGCGTCGAAGGGGCCGCCTGGGCAACCATCATCTCGCAGCTTGTGTCGGCAGTGTGGATACTGTCGTTCAGTCTGGGCGGGCGGGCGGTAATAAAACTGCGGCGGAAAAGTTTAAAGCCGAGCCTTTCCATCGTATGGCAGATCTTGACCTTCGGATCGGCCCAGTTTCTCCTGCAGTTTATCATGTCGGGCGTTCAGCTTCTGTACAACACCAGCATGGGCTGGTACGGCGAACAGGCCCTTGGGGTCAGTAACGGCGGAGACATTGCCCTTTCGGGAATGAACATCAACGGCTCCATAACCATGCTGATCCTCATGCCGGTCTTCGGAATCAACCAGGGCGCCCAGCCCATACTGGGCTACAACTACGGGGCGAAAAAATACAGGCGCGTACTGCAGGCCTACCTTTGGGCCATAAGCGCCGCGACAATCATCTGCATTGCCGGTTTTTTTGCCGGCGAAATTTTTCCCCTTGAACTGGTAAAAGCCTTTGCCCCCGCCGGCAGTCCCGCCCTGCTCCGCTTTGCCCCCTGGGCCATGCGGGCAATGCTGCTCCTTTTACCCCTCAACGGTTTTCAGATAGTTTCGGCCAATTTTTTCGTGGTAACAGGCAGGCCCAAAATGTCGATATTCCTTACCACCCTGAGGCAGTGCATAGCGTTCATTCCCTGCATGCTTCTCTTTGGCCGCATCTGGGGACTCTGGGGAGTGGTGGCGGCCGCCCCGGTAGCCGACGGCTTCGCCTTTATTCTGACGGGGATTATGATCATTGTGGAACTGAAGAAACTGAGACAGCACTGATTGGCCACAAGTTAATCAGCGTTACTCTGACCTCTCCACCGCTTCCCACTCGTGTATGAAGCGGAGCGCGTACTGCTGTATGCCGCCGAAATAGCTGTCAATAAAGGCGGCCAGCTCCCTGCCCACATAGCGGTAATGCCAGCTTTCCCAGCGGTAACCGGTTACCTCCTCGTAACCGGCGGGAAAGGAAAGGGACCAGCCGAAGCGCCCGGCGTTCGCCGCCATCCACAGGCCCGCCTCCGTTTTGGCAAAGGCATCGGTAATGGACCCGAAGTCCGCCGCGAAACCTGTCTGATGCTGACTGAAGCCGGGCCGTGAAGATTCCCTGTCCGCGTCTTCCTGTCCCATTTCCTGTACATTTCTGGCGTACACCAGGGCCTGATAATCATACGAACGGTAAGATGACGAAACAACAAGAACAGCCCCGCCGGCCCGCGCCTGGGCGGCCATTTCCTCCAGCGCCCCGGCGGCTTCCCGCCTGAGGCGAAGATCTCCCCTGCTTGTCTCGTAGGAGGACGGCCGCAGGGGAACAAGATCGTCCGGCTCGTATTGAAGAGGCAGCGGGTGCCCCTTGTCTACCAGTCTCCGCAGAAAGGGATCGCCTTCAAGGCAGGAAAGGAAGTCCAGAATAAAGGCGGGGCTTTCCGACGCGGCGGAAAGTATATCAAGGGAAAGATCTCCGGGCAGCTCCGCCCTGTCAAGGGCAAGACGCAGATGGTTCCAGAAATCGGCCTGCGTAATTCCGGCGTTTCCCGCCGCGCCGGCCGAAAGGCGGGCAATGGCTTCGGCAAGGTCGCCTTCACGTTCCCCGCCGCCGCCGACGGCATTCCCGGCCGCCGCCGCGCCCGTTTCGTCCCCGCCGCTTTTCACGGGTTCCCCGCGCTCAGGCAATCTGCTGCCGCAGGAAACGGCGGCGGCGCCCAGAAGAAAAAAGAGACATATCGCATAATGTTTTACAGTCCCGCCTTTCCGCATACGAAGCGCACATTCCGCGCGTCCCGTTTTCCGCCGCGTCCCGGCGGTTCCCCCCGGAGGGGCGCACATAGTTACCGGCATGTATATTCCTTTTCTGAAACCGGCTCCACCGGGCCTGTTCCGGAATTCGGCTGGTTTTGAAACAGCCTCCACTATCGCCAATTTACCGGTATTGTTCAACAGGCCGGTTTTCCTGCCCCTCATGCCCCGGACCCGGACCGCCGTTCCCGCCGGGGCGGCGGCCCGGCGTCAATGATAAAAGCGCCGCTTTTGCGGTCCCTTGGCCGCGCGCGTATTTCGGGCCCTTCTTCCGCCGTGAAAAGGGAACCCGAAACAAGCGCGCCAATGTGCGATCTTTCGCCGCGTACCAGAACGAGTCCCTCTTCCGAACACCCGTAACGGCCGTAACGGTTCCCGCCTTCCACGGGAAAGGGATCGGAAAGAAGGCGCACCGGAAGGCCGCCCGTCCCCGCCGCGCGGACGGGGGCCTTTTCCCCTGACTTTTCCACGGGACCCGAGAAGAGAAAACTCAGCGCGGCGCGCTCCTTCGGCAGGCCGGCGGCGGCGGAAAGTCCGCGCAGACCGGCGGGCGCGCCCTCCGTATCAAAGGCAAAGTGGCACCAGCGCGCCTTTCTTCTACCTCGGGAAGACCCGCCGGGACAGGGACAGGGCCCCGCGTGCGGACAGGGGGAAAGGGGAAGGCGGCCCCTTTCCGCAAGAGCCGTCCTCAGACACGCGATAAATTCCCCCGCGCGGGGAAAGGCCGGTTCCACCACAAGAACGGAGTTGTCCGGGTCACGGCAGAGCAGTCCCGCGTACGTGCGCGCCGCCCCGGCAAGGCCCGCGTGATCGCTGTGGGGAAGATCCTGGTAAAGTTCGTTGAAAACATTCACCGCCGTTACCAGCGCGGCGGGCTTTCCCCGGACAGGAGCGCCCAGCGCGGCGGCGGCGGTCCTGATCTTCCAGGGCATTCCGGTTCCGGCGTCCAGGGTTCCGGTACATTCCGCGAAGGCCTCAAAAAAGCGCCTGCCCGCGTAAAGGACCGCGCCGGTTCTGTCGAAGCACCGGAATTCCAGGGGAACGGATCGCAGGCCGGGCCGGGAAATCCAGAGCGCCAGAGGCAGCGTAAGGGGGCCCGAACCAAGATCGGTTACTGCGTCTCCTTCATGGAGTTCAAGGGGAAGGCCGGGCAGAAGCCGGCAGAGACGGTACAGGTTCCAGGGAAAAAAATAACGGAGATACGCCTGAAGCATCCCTGGTTTTCCCAAATAGGAGGCCCCGCGTTCCCCGCGGCCTGACGTAAGGAGCCGCGAAAGTTCGGCGACGCCATACGGAATTTTTCCGCGGAAACGTTCCGCGAGGGGAAAGGTCCTGTCCAGTACAGGGAGAACGGCGTCAAGAAGACGGCGGGCGGCGGGGTCAAGATCCGCAACAAGCGTCACGGCCGTTCGTTTTTTAAAATCAGGGCAAGCAGCCCCAAAAGTTCGGAACGCAGCGCGGCGGCGTGCGCCCGTATATCGTCCCGCCCCGGATCCTTTTCCGTCAATTCCCGGTACAGCTGGTCCCGCGCCCCTTCCATGGTAAAATGCCGTTCCTGGATCAGGTATTTGAGCCTGAGCATAATTTGCAGATCCCGGTCCGAATAATGAAGGCGCCCCTGATTGTCCTTTGCCGGCTGGATGAGGGAAATCTCCTTTTCCCAATATCTGAGTATGTGGTTCTTTACCCTGAGCAGGCGTTCCGCGTCCCGTTTTGTATAAGAACCCACGTTCATCCCCTGCCGGAACCGCGCCGGCCGCCGCTCCTTTCGGACCGGCTCGCCCGTATTTCAACGCCGACCGGAATGAGCGAAAAACCAAGATCCCGGCGTATCCTGTTTTTAAGGTACGTCACATAGGCTTCGCTTACCGCGCGGGGACGCGAAACAAAAAAGATAAACGTAACCGGGTTTTCCGAAGTCTGAACGGCGTACTTGACGCTGAAACGTGTCTGCGGTCCTGACGGCGGCGGATTTTCGGCAAGCCAGTGCCGCAGCGCCTGGTTGAGCTTCGCCGTTTCCACCTTTAACACAAGCTGCGAAAACATACGCACCGCCGTATCAAGCAGCCGGTCGACGCCGCTTCCGTCAAGGGCGCTGACCGGAACGATGGGGGCGAATTCCATTTGCCCGAAGAGAAACCGTATGCGATCCTGCACCGCCGTAAAAGCGTTCTTTACGCGGGGCACAAGATCCCATTTGTTGAGGACCAGGATAATGCCCCTTCCCCTTTCGCTCGCCAGAGCGGCAATCTTCTTGTCCTGATCGGAAAATCCCTCTTCGGCGTCTATCACAAGAAAAACAATATCCGCGCTGTCGATGGTTTTAATCGCGCGGTTTACCGAATAGTATTCGATGTTTTCGGTCACTTTGCTTTTGCGCCGTATTCCCGCGGTGTCAAGAACCTCAAAAGCCCGTCCTTTCCAGGAAAAACTTCCCTCAACCACGTCGCGGGTAGTACCGGGAATGTCGCTGATAATGGAAGCCGAAGAAGAGGTAAGGAGGTTGGACAGGGAGGACTTTCCCGTATTGGGCTTGCCCAAAAGGGCTATTCTTACCGGCCGCGCCTCTTCCTCCGCCTCGCCGGTTCCCGAAAAATCAAGCGATTCCACAATCGCCTTTTCAAGTTCCTCAATATGATCCCCGTGCTCCGCGGAGATCATGTACAGTTTGTCAAACCCGAAGGAAAGAAGATTCCAGGCATCGTCCGCGCGGCGTCCCCCTTCGGTCTTGTTGACCACGGTAACAAGTTTGCCCCGGTATGGCCTTAACAGCCTGATAAATTCCTCGTCCTCCGCAGTCAACTCCCCCGCCTCAAGAACAAGAATGACAAGATCGGCGCTTTCCACAGTCTTGAGCGTTTTTTCAACAACAAGACCGTCCAGCGCCGCCGCGTCCCATTCCAGCCTGAAACCGCCTGTATCAACAAGCCGGAGCGCTTTTCCCAGAATAACCGCGCCGGCTTCCACCGGGTCACGGGTAACTCCCGGCGTGGGATCGGTAATCGCCCGCCTTTTTCCGAGCAGCCGGTTAAAAAGAGTCGACTTGCCCACATTGGGCCGGCCGGCAAGCGCCACGACAGGAAGGGCGCGCGGGCCGGGCGCGGAATCTTTTCCCGCCGAATTTTCGACCGAATCTTCGTTTGAATATTCTTTCATACAACAACCGGCGCCCTAGGAAAGGCGGCGCCGTTCCATCCATGACCGAAGCAGGGCGGCGTTCTCCGTAGCGGAACGGCCCGCAACGAGTTCCTCCGCAAGAACACGGCATTCTTCCGCCTTTACGTTCCGAATAACGCGCTTGACGGCGGGAATGGACAGGGAAGCCATGCTGAATTCATCAATCCCCAGCCCCAGAAGCGCCGCGGTAAACCCGGGGTCCCCGGCCATTTCACCGCACATGGCGGCCGTAATGCCCCTGGCATGGGCCGCGTCCACCGTCTTCTTGATAAGGCGCAACACCGCCGGATGAACCGGCTGGGCAAGATAACTGACCCGCTCGTTGCCGCGATCTACCGCCAGCGAATACTGGACAAGATCGTTGGTTCCTATGGAAAAGAAGCCGGCTTTTTCCGCGAGTATTTCCGCAATCATGGCGGCGGAAGGAACCTCTATCATGACGCCCGTTTCAATGTTTTCGGCAAAGGCGCATCCCTGCCGCCGGCATTCGGCCTTGGCTTCTTCCAGCAGCGCCAGCGCCCGCTCCAGTTCCTCAAGCCCGGAGATAAGAGGAAACATGATGCGGGCGTTTCCGGCGGCGCCGGCCCGCAGTATGGCCCGAAGCTGGGTTTTGAAAAGATCGGGCAGGGCCAGTGAAAAACGTATCGCGCGCCAGCCCAAAAGGGGATTTTTTTCATCGGCAGACTGAAAGCCGGACAGTACCTTGTCGCCCCCAATGTCCACCGTCCTGATGGTAACGGGCAGATCCCCCATGGCGGCAAGCACACGGCTGTACGCCCTGAACTGAACCTCCTCGCCTGCCGCCTGACCGGGGGCAAGGAAGAGGAATTCGGAACGGTAAAGCCCTATGCCCTGGGCGCCGTACAGGGCGGCCGTTTCGGCTTCTTCGGGTATCTCGATATTCGCCTTGAGCACGGCAGGGCGGCCGTCAAGAGTTTCCGCGGGAAGATCCCGCATGGCAAGGAATTCATCCGCCTTTTTGCGGTACTTCGCCGTCTCCTTTTGGTACTTTGCAAGGACCGTTTTGGGCGGATTGACAATAACTTCACCCAAACTGCCGTCCACCGCGAGAATATCGCCGTTCACAATTTCGGAAACGGCGGCCGAAAGCCCCAGCACGGCGGGAATGGTAAAGGCCCTGGCAAGTATGGCCGTGTGGCTGGTCCCGCTTCCCATATCCATGACAATGGCCCTGACCTTCTTCCGGTTCATGACAAGAATGTCGGAAGGCAAAAGATCGTGGGCGGCAATGATACAGTCGTGCTCAAGATTGGCAAGGGACACCTTTTTTATCGCAAGCAGATGGTAGAGAATACGCTTGGAAACATCGTTAATGTCCGCCGCCCGCTCCCGGAAAAGCGGATCGGAGGAAACTATCATTTTTCCCGCAAGCTCCCTGGCCGTTTCCCGAACCGCCCATTCGGCGTTCTGCCTTTCCTTTACAATCCGCTCTTCAAGCCGTCCGGTAAAATAGGGATCTTCGATCATCATAAGATGGGCCTCGAAAATGGCGGTATGTTCACCGCTCATTTCCTTTCCCACCCCTTCAAGAACGCCGCGCAGATCCCCTTCGGCTTTTTCCATGGCCTCCCGGAGCCGCTGCATTTCCCCCGCCGTCTGCCCTTCCGCAAGGCTGTACCTGGGAATTTCGGGAATGTCATTGTCCGCATACACAAACGCCGCGCCTATGGCAACGCCCGGCGACGCGGGAATTCCGGTCATGGTTTTCATCTGTCTTGCAGGATACTTCAAAGTGGGAATGCCCGCAAGGGATCGCGCCAGGCGCCGGCGCTTGCCGTTAATTAATTAAGGAAGGAAGAGGATTAACCACAGACCACACGGACTACACGAACAAAAAATGAGGCTGTTCCAAAACTTCAGTTTTTGGAACAGCTTCTTACCCCTGCTGTGCCTTTTACAGCTCATTGGGGAACACCCCCACGCCATGCCGTCTATTCAGCGTTACCCAAGGTACCTTTTCAGCGCCATGATGCCCAAGGGAAGGGCAAGCACAAAGGTGCACAAATCCGCGACGGGCGCCGAAAGCACGATGCCCGTCACGCCCAAAAGAGGCGTCAGGGTAAAAAGCAGGGGAATCAGAAAAAAGCCCTGCCGTGCAAAGGCGAGAATGTTCGCCGGAAGGGCCTTGCCCATCGTTTGCAGCATCATGTTGTTAAGCACAATCCAGCCGGTAAGGGGAAGCGTCAGGCTCTGGAGCCTCAGCGCGAGCGCCCCCACCCTGATCACCCCGGCGTCGTCTTTCCTGAAAGCGGCGATAATGGCAGGCGCGAACAGAAAGCCCAGGACCGACAGCACAGCCAGAATGACGCTTGAAACCGCCAGGCAGAACCAGAACGCCCTCTTTACCCTGCCGTAGAGCTTCGCCCCGTAATTGAAGCCGCAGACAGGCTGAAAGCCCTGGCCCAGGCCAATGACAGCCGAGCCTGAAATCATCACCACGCGGTTGACAATGGAGACGGCGGCAATTACCGCATCGCCATAGGGGCCGGCGGCGCGGTTAAGGCAGACAGCGGCAAGACTCATGACCGACTGCCGGAGCAGCGACGGGGAGCCGCCCCGCAGTATGTCAAGATAGGCGGTCTTTCCCGGCGAGAAATTGCGGAACAGTATGGGAACATTCTGTTTCCCCGTCCGGTTTATGATAAAAAGAAGGACGCAGCTTACCGTCTGGCTTATCATCGTGGCAAGGGCCGCACCGGATATTCCCATGCCGAACGTAAAGATAAAGAGCGGGTCAAGGAACACGTTAAGGAGCGCGCCGGAGGTCATGCCTATCATCCCCAGAAACGAATTGCCCTGAAAACGGAGGATATTGTTGATCGTAAGGGCGGAAACCATGAAAGGAGCGCCCAAAAGGATAAAACGCAGGTACGAGAGCGCATAGGGCAGAATGGTTGGGGTTGCCCCCAGCGCAAGGGCAAGCGGCGAAAGGAACACAAGCCCCGCGGCAGTTATGACGCTTCCCGCGAAAAAGGCGGTAAAGAAGCCGGTAGCCGCCATTTTTTCCGCGTCCGCCCCGTTCCGCGCCCCCAGCGCCCGCGAAATGTAGTTGCCCGCGCCGTGGCCAAAGAGGAACCCCGCCGCCTGTATCACATTCATCAGGGAAAAACTGACCCCGACAGCCGCCGTTTCCGTCGTGCCCAGGTAGCCGACAAAGTAGGTATCCGCCGCGTTGTACATAGCGCTTATCAGCATGATGACGACCGGAGGAAGGGCCATGCGGAGCACAAGCCTTTCCACCGGCGAGGAAGTCATCACATCAAATTTTTCACCGCCGTCCACAGCCATCCCCCTCTTTTTAGTGTACGCCATAAAGAGCGCACAATAAAGACGCCAGAGGCGGACTCCGGGGCGGACCCGCGCCTTCCGCCCAAACCACAAGAGCTTACAGCGGAGCGCGCGCGGCAATCCCCGGCCGGGCACAGGCCGAAAAAAGACCCGCCAAAGGCAACAGGGGAATACCCGCGCAAGGCAATCTATGGCAGATTGAGTTCAATCTATGGCGGATTGAATTCAATCTATGGCGGATTGAATTCAATCTACGGCGGATTGAATTCAATCTACGGCATATTGAGTTCAATCTACAGCGGATTGAGTTCAATCTATGGCGGATTGAGTTCAATCTACGACAGATTGAGTTCAATCTATGGCGAATTGAGTTCAATCTACAGCGGATTGAGTTCAATCTATGGCAGATTGAGTTCAATCT
>JAIRXH010000194.1 GCA_031268385.1 Treponema sp.
AGATGAAAAAAAGAACTCTTGAGATGATTACAAGAGCTCTTGAAACGGCGATTTCCCGCGCCGGGGCGGGCGTGTGCGTCCCTATCGGCGCTATATGGGCCAAAGGCAAAGCTGCGCATTGCCTTTGGCTGGGGAGTTTTGCGGCGGGGTGCGTATGCTTCGTGTAGCCAGAAGTTTGGTAGCGGGGGGAATTCAAGCGGGCGGCGCGAAGGGGCGAAGACGAAGCTTCGGCTTCGCCCAGTGCCAGGCGCCATATTCCGGAAAGATCCACGCTATATGACGGGTTTCGCCCCGCGGGCGTGGAGTTTTCACCCCGCGCGCCCGGAGTTTTGCGGCATCCAAACCACGCGCCGCCCCTGGAGTTTTCGCACCGCGAAAACTCCCCAGCCGAAGAAGAAGCGCAGCTTCGTCTTCGGCCCGCTCCACTGCCGCGAAACTCCCCAAGCGAAGGCGAAGCTCTGCTTCGCCTTCGCTCAGGACCCCCGGTAAATTTTACATGGTGTCCTTTCTACCCCAGCTTTTTATTTCCCGCCTGATGCGTTCCGCCAGTTCCGCGCGGGGAATTCTTGTCTGTTCCATTGAGTCGCGGAAGCGGAGCGTTACGGTGTTGTCTTCCTTTGTCTGATAATCGACGGTGACGCAGAAGGGGGTTCCCGCCTCGTCCTGCCTGCGGTAACGGCGGCCAATGGCGCCGGCCTGATCGTAGTCGGTGCTAAAGTCTTCCTTCAATTCGGCGCGTATGTCCTCGGCCAGTTCGGCAAGGCCGTCCTTTTTCATAAGGGGAAGAACGGCGGCGGTAATGGGAGCCAGGGCCGGGTGGAAACGGAGGACGGTCCGCTGCTCGCCGCCGGAGGCGGCCGCTTCGCCCATCCCTTCACTTCCCTGTTTTTTTTCGGGAACAACCGTCTCTTCATCGTAGGCGTCGCAGAGTATCATAAGGAGGGTCCTGGTGAGTCCCGCGGATGTTTCTATAATAAAGGGAAGGTACCGTTCGTTGTTGTCCTGATCGATGTACTTGAGATCTTTCCCCGAATATTCGGCGTGCCGCGAAAGATCGTAATTTGAACGGTTGTGTATTCCCTCAAGTTCCCTCCATCCCATGGGGAAAAGATACTCGATGTCGTAGGCGTCTTTGGCGTAATGGGCCAGTTCGTCCGGGCCGTGCCGGTGCCAGCGGAGCCTGTCCATTCTGACACCGAGCTTTTCGTAGTAGGCCCAGCGCCGCTTTTTCCATTCGTCAAACCACTCTGTATCGGTGCCGGGCTTTACAAAGTACTGCATCTCCATCTGTTCAAATTCACAGGTGCGGAAGATAAAGTTTTTGGTGACAATCTCGTTTCTGAAGGCCTTGCCTGTCTGCGCTATGCCGAAGGGAATTTTCATGCGGTTTGACTGGATGATATTTTTGTAGTTCACGTAAATTCCCTGGGCGGTTTCCGGCCTGAGGTATATGATCCCGGCGCTGTCTTCGGCCGGGCCGATGTGGCTCTTGAACATCAGGTTGAATTTGCGGGTATCGGTAAGTTCCCCGCCGCATTCGGGGCACTCCTTTCGCGCGAGGTTTTCGGGGGGAATTTGATCGGAGCGGAAACGGGTTTTGCATTTTTTGCAGTCCACAAGCGGATCGGTAAAATTTTCAACGTGCCCCGACGCCTCCCAGACGCGGGGATGCATGAGGATGGCCGCGTCAAGGCCCGCGATGTTGTCGTGAAGCTGCGTCATCTCCTTCCACCAGGCGCCTGCTATGCGGTTTTTTAATTCCACCCCCAGCGGGCCATAATCCCAGGCGCCGTTCTGGCCCCCGTAAATTTCCGACGACTGAAACACAAAGCCCCGCCTCTTGGCAAGGGACGTGATCTTCTCCATGGTGGCTTTGCCCCGGTACTCGCCTTTCTCTTCTGACATGAATGACTCCAACAACGATGATGGCCGGATCAGATCCGCGCCGGAACTTTCGCGCAAAGCTCCTTTCAGGCTGAAAGTATACAGAAAAAGCCGCCGGATGAAAAGATAAATTTACCACTAATGAAAAGAGAAATTTACCACTAACCACACAAACCACACGAAACCATCACGAACATAAGGGAAAATCATGAATATCGAACGAAAAGTTCGTGCGGTTAGTGAGGTTAGTGGTTGCCTTCTTCTTCCCCATTCGTGCCGTTCACGAGGTTAGTTGTTGCCATTTTCGGCAAAACAGGGGAATATCATGTTGAAAAGACGCGTTTCAGGAAGAGGAACAGAGGAGGGCACATGAAAACACTGTCCCGAAGCAGGGAAAACGTTCATTTTTATGTGGACGCCGGGAACGAGATCCGGCTCCGGGTTTCGCCGGGCGAGGTTTTCCGCGTCCAGACCGTGCGGGCCGACAATATGTTTTTAAGCCGCGCCAATCCCGTCTTCAGGGATCACCGCGAAGTAATGCAGGTTCTGGCGAACCCGGTAACAGGGCCCGTTTATATAGAAGGCGCCGGGCCTGGGGACCGTCTTGAGGTCAGCATTCTGGACATCGAGACCGGTGACAGCGGAACCGAAGGCTATTACACCTATGTTCCAGGCCAGGGACTTTTCGCCAACCGTTTCGCGCCCGAAGCCTTTGCGCCCTGTACACGTTTCTGCGGCGTAAAGGACGACACGCTGAAACTGCCGGCGGGCGCCGGGGAGATCCTCGTCCCCGCCGAGCCCTTTATCGGGACCATCTGCGTCGCAATGAAAGAAAAGAAAACGCTTTCCTACGAGGCAAACAGGGAGATGGTCGGCAACGTCGACTGCCCCAACATAACAAAGGGAAGCGTCGTCGTCATGCCGGTCAATGTTCCAGGCGCCCTTCTTTCCCTGGGGGATCTTCACGCGAAACAGGGGGACGGCGAACTCTTGGGCTGCGCGCTCGAATGCGACGGCGCCGTGACCCTTTCGGTTGCCGTGATCAGGGGAGATTCAGGCTATTTTGACTGGCCGCAGGTGGACGGGAACGGCCGGACCGGCTCGGTGTGTACAGTCCCGAACGACATCGAGGGCGCCATACGGGGGGCCGTGTACGATGTGATAAAGCGGCTCGAGGCCGAACGGGAAATCCCCTTCATGGATGCCTACATGATCGCCGGCCAGTGCGTAAAAGTTCAGCTTTGTCAGATGACAACCGGGGCCTGTACCGCCTACGCCTGGTTCGACACGGCCCTTGCGGGTTTTGCCGCGGGGGAAGGGCGGGAGCGTTCCCCCGGTCAAACAGAGCGTTCTCCCGGCTAAAAGGAGAGCAGTCCCAATAAAAAGGAGAGATCTCCCAATGAAAAAGAGAGCTCTCCCAATAAAAAGGAGAGCTCTCCCAATAAAAAAGAGAGCTCTGCCGATGAAAAAGAGAGCTCTGCCGATCAAAAAGAGAGCTCTGCCGATCAAAAGGAGAGCTCTCCCGATCAAAAAGAGAGCTCTGCCGATGAAAAGGAGAGCTCTCCCGATAAAAAAGAGAGCTCTGCCGATCAATACGGGTGCCTGACACCATATTCATATTCCCGTGATCCGTAGTGAAAGGACACCCGATGATTTCCCAGGGTGCGGGAATTCTGGTGCCAGGCACCGAATTCGTTCGTGATGGTTCGTGCGGTTAGTGGTTAATCCTCTTTTCATCCGTGGTTAGTGATTAATCTGAAATGAGCATTGCTGGAATTTGACAAAATTTCTTGACTTCCCGGGAAACCTGTCATATTATTCTATATGTTTTTAACGAATCGGGCGGGCCGCGGCGGAAAAGCGGCTGCCGGTTCGTGAAATTATGAGGAGGCTTTTATGAAAAGAAGCGGATTTTTTGCGGTTTTCGTCTTGTTCGCCGTGCTCTCGGGTTCCCTCTTCGCGGGACCGGGCCAGCAGGGGGGGGGGGGGCCGGTGACGGTCAATATCGCGCTGGCAAACAACTATATTTCGCAGCAGTTGTCCAGAATAGCGCAGACCGACTACAAGGCCGATGGGGTTACGGTTAACATTTCGGTGCTTCCCGAAAACGATCTGCGCCAGCGGCTTACCACCGAAGCCTCAACCGGCGGCACCACCTATGATATTTTCTACATAGGCCCCTATGAGGCCCAGACCTGGGCGAAGAACGGCTGGCTTGAAAATCTTGAGCCGTATTTTGACCGGATGAGCGCCGAGCAAAAGACCTGGTATGACAGGGCCGATCTTATCAAAGGTATGCTGGATTCTGTTTCCCTTGACGGAAAGGCCTACGGCGTTCCTTTCTACGGAGAGGCGTCCTTTATCATGTACAACAAGGAATTGTTCGCCGCCAAAGGGCTTACCATGCCCGATGAACCCACCTGGCAGCAGATCTACGAACTGGCGAAACAGATCCACGATCCGGCGAACGGCGTTGTCGGCTTTACCATGCGGGGAAGTCCCGGATGGGGAATGAGCGGCGCCCCCTTTGTGACCATGGTCAACGCTTTCGGCGGTAAATTTTTTGACCTGCAGTGGAACGCCACGGTCAATACCCCCGAGCAGAGGGCCGCCTGGGAAATGTACAAGAAGATCCTCCGCGAAGCGGGGCAGCCGGATATTCTTTCCTATACCTACAACGAATGTATCGCCCTTATGCAGTCAGGCAAATGCGGTATTTACTACGACGCCACTTCTCTTGCCCCTCCTCTTGAGGACGCTACTTCGAGCGTAAAGGGCAAGGTCGGCTATGCGGGAGCTCCCCACGAGAGGCTGCAGAAGAACACCGCGTGGCTGTGGAACTGGACCATGGGAATTAATCCCAAAACCACCGCGGCAAAGAAACAGGCGGCCTTTAACTTCCTCCTGTGGGCCACTTCAAAAGACTATGTACAGCTGGCGTACAAGTACGATTCCACCGGTTCCGCCATTCCGCCGGCGGCCCGTTCTTCCACGTACAGGCTTCCCTTCTACGCGTCGGTTCCCTATGCGGCGCCGACCCTCAGGGTGCTTGAGAACATGGACTTTACCAAGCCCACGCTTGACCCCGTTCCCTATGTCGGGCTTCAGTACATCGCGATTCCTGAATTCGCCGATGCCGGCGACATCATGACCAGAAATCTCGCCGACTATGTGGTTGACAACATCACTATCGACGAAGCGTTAAGGAGAACCCAGCAGACCTTTGAGGCTGTAGCCAGGGACGGTAATTACAGGAAGTAGAGTCCCCGGCGAAAGAGTTACGGTTTTTATGTGAGGCTCCCCGTCCCTGAGGCGGGGAGCCTCATTCTGAAACAGCGTTTCCCGTGCTTTTCCGGGAACAAAGGCGGCGGCATGGAAAAAAGAAAGACCGATTACCGTTATCTCTTACCGGCGGTGGTAGTTGTGGCGGTTATGACCCAGATCCCCTTTCTCATGACCATCATTTTTTCCTTTATACGGTGGAATCTTTCAAGGCCTGATATTCCCAGAACCTTTACCGGATTCGGTAATTTTCTCTATTTTCTGAGAATTGACAATTTTCCCGAGATTCCGCCTTTTTACGGCATATTTTTTCAGACGATCTTTATTACCGGCGCGACGCTTTTCTTCTGTTCCGTTTTCGGCTTTCTCCTTGCCCTGTTGTTTGATCATAACGTTCCGGGCATCAATATAGCGCGGACCCTGATCCTGGGCCCCTTTTTTGTCATGTCCACCGCGAGCGGGGTTATCTGGAAGACGACGTTCTTCAATACCACGTTCGGCTGGTACGGGGTTATTGTCAAAGCCTTGGGGTTTACCCCGGTGGATATGATTAGCTATCATCCCCTCGGCACCATTATCCTGCTTTTCACCTGGCAGTGGATGCCTTTCTTTATTCTGGTTCTCCTTGCCGGCCTGCAGGGACTGGATCAGGATCTTCTGGATTGTATACGCATCGACGGGGTAGGGTGGATCGAGGGTATCTTCCGCATCAAGCTTCCCCTTATCATGAACCATCTGCGGGTGGCGATCATGCTTGGCCTGGTTTTCGTGATAAAGGAATTCGGCTTAATCCTGACAACTACCGCCGGCGGTCCCGGCACGCGTTCCTATACGCTCCCGTATTATGTTTATATGCAGGTTTTCAGCGCCAACAATGTGGGAAGGGCGGGCGCTCTGGCGGCGATGACCGTCATTCTTACCCTCGTCCTTGTCAATCTGATCTACCGTTCCATTGAGCGCCGGAACGCAGCCTATCTGTAAAGGGGGGACCGCATGAACGGCAGGAACATCGGTGAAATTCAACGGGCCGCGAGAACAAGAAATTTTTTGAAAAAATTTTTTCTCGCGGTTGTTATTTATGTTATCGCGGTGCTGTATTTTTTCCCGATTCTCTATATGTTTCTTTCCGGGTTTAAAACCGAGGCGCAGGCGGTAATGCCGGCGATCTTTTTCAAGCCGACGCTGGTTACCTACCGGAAGGTGCTTGGAGATCCAACCATGCACCAATACCTGAGAAATTCCCTGTTCCAGGTTTTCTTCGGTACGGCGATCAGCCTTTGCCTGGGAATTCCCGCGGCCTTCGCGCTGGTTTTCGGAAAGCTCAAGAAAAAGGATTCACCGGGGAAATACTACCTGTGGTTTATCACGACAATCCTCCTTCCTCCGGTAGCCGTTCTGATTCCCCTCTTTACCTGGTATCAGCAGTTCCACCTCATCAATACCCCCTACGGCCTGCTTGCCGCTTATGTGGGGTTTCATATCCCCATCGTGGTGTGGATGGTTCATTCGTTTTTTTCGGATCTGCCCCGCGAAATTTTCGAGGCCGCCGAGATCGACGGGTGTACCAAATTTCAGCGCATGACAAGAATCGCGATTCCCCTGGCGCGGACGGGGATTATTTCCGCGGGTCTTTTGGTGGCTGTTTTTATCTGGGACGAGTTTTTTCTCGGCTTTAACCTGACGGGTAATCCTACCGCCACCCTGCCGGTCTACATGGCCCGGTTCAGGGAACAGCAGGGGCAGTTTGTCGCCCAGCTTTCGGCATCGTCGACCATTTCGGTGCTTCCCGCCATCATCCTTGGCTGGATGACGCAGAAGGCGCTTGTCAAGGGACTGGTCGCGGGTGCGGTAAAAGGATAGGCCGCGAATCCTCCTTGATGATGAGCTTGTACGCGTCCGGGGATCTCCGGGAGAATTTCCGGGGGTTTATCGTGCACTGTTACGCCGATCCGGGGCGGAACCGGCTGTACTGCGCGGGCCGTCTTGACGACGGAAGATCGTTCGCCGCGGTGGAAGAGGCCTGGCGGCCTTATATTCATGTTTTTGAGGAAGACAGAAAACGGGTTCTTTCCCGCCTTGCGTCCCTGCGTTTTCGGGAATGCCCTTCGGATCTGGAATCCTTTTCGGGAAGGGACAAGCTCTTTCGTCTCGATTTTTTCCGTTACGGCGATCGCCTCCGGGCGGCGGATCTTCTGGAAGCGGCCGGCATTCCAAGCCCCGACGCGGACATAAAACCGGCGGTTCTTTTTCTTGCCGAAAAGATGATCCTGGGGCCCGTGCTGATTGAAGGCCGCGCACGGGCGGGACGCCGCGCCGGTGTTGTGATACTGGAACCCCGTTTTACCCCCTGCGCCGCTCCGGCGGAACTTCCCCTTCTTGTCGCGTCGATAGACATAGAGACCGATACTCACGACAATTCAATCCGCGCGATAGCGGTGGTTTCCGCCCAGGGCGCGGACATGAAAGCGGACGGCGGCGCCGGAAACGGCATTGTGCGGGTGCGTCTGCCCCAGGGCGCGGGAACGGCGGCGGGGACGGCGGACGGGGACGGCGGTCTTTTTTTTCACGAAGACGAGGCGTCCCTCCTTGCCGCCTTCTTCGAGGATATAAGGCGCATGGACCCGGATATTCTTACCGGGTGGAATTTTCTTGATTTTGATTTCCGCATCATAGCCGAACGCTGCGGGAAACTCGGCGTTCCGTTCAGGCCGGGAAGATCCTCTGACGAGGGGAAGTTTTTCCCCGGTAAAGGCCGCCGTTCCGCCGCCGCGATTGCGCCGGGCCGCCAGGTAATAGACGCGCTTCGTATAGTACGTTCCGGTTTTCAGGGTTCCTCCAGGGGGCCCGGAGACTTTA
Source organism: Treponema sp. (assembly GCA_031268385.1). GTDB lineage: Bacteria > Spirochaetota > Spirochaetia > Treponematales > Breznakiellaceae > JAIROE01. The sequence goes on from JAIRXH010000194.1 coordinate 8,023, forward strand.
CCCTTGAGGCGGTTTCCCGCGCCGTACTGGGGGAGGGGAAGGCTGTCGCCTCGTCGGGCAAAAACAAAGTTGCCGATCTCGACAGGCTCTACGCCGAAGATCCCCGGCTCTTTGGCGGGTACTGCCGGAGGGACGCCGAACTTGTTCTCCGCATACTCGCGAAAACAGGGCTCTTTACCCTGACGGTAAAACGGGCCCTTTTGACCGGGGCGGGCATTGACAAGGCCTGGACCAGCGTCGTGAGCTTTGAGCGCATCTACGGCATAGAACTTGCCCGGAGGAACACGGCGATGCCCCCTCCAAACACCGGCGATGTTTCAGGCGCCGCGGGGGGGACGGTCCTTGATCCCCTGCCGGGACTTTTCGGCAATGTCGCCGTCTTTGATTTCCGCAGCCTCTACCCCACAATAATCAGGACCTTTAACATCGATCCTCTTGCCCGCGCCAGAAGCGGCGCGCCTGAGCGGGATGACGCCGGTCCGCCTCTCCTGGCGGACGCCGCCCTGGACGCTCCCCCGGAGGACGGGCCCATTACCGCTCCCAACGGGGCTTCTTTTTCACGGAGTCCGGGCGTGCTTCCTTCCCTTATTGCCGAATATTTCAAGGCGCGCCGGAAGGCCATGGACGAAGGGGATGAAACCGCCGCCTGGGTGTACAAAATCCTCATGAACAGTTTTTACGGGGTCATGGGTACTTCTGCCTGCCGTTACGGACGGACCGATCTTGCCGGGGCCATCACGTCTTTTGCCCGCAAATGGCTTTATCTTTCAAGGGACTGGTTTACCGAAAGGGGTTTCCGGGTGCTCTACGGGGACACCGATTCCCTTTTTGTCGAAACCGGATTCGGCGACCAGGCGGCCCCCGGTGATTTTCTTGTTCCCTGCGGGAAACTTGCAGGGGAACTTAACGGCTTTCTTTCCGAAACCATACGAAAGGAATACCGCCTTGAATCTTTTATGGAACTTCGTTTTGAAAAAGCGTACCGCCGTTTTCTTATTCCGCCGCTCAGGGCGCCGCACGCGGGGACGGCGTCTTCTTCCGGCGGCCGCGAAGGGCCGCGGGGCAGGGCCAAGGGATACGGGGGCTATCTTGTCAACGCGGACGGCTCGTATACGGTGGAGGTCAAGGGAATGGAAGCGGTGCGAAGCGACGCCACCCCGCTTGCCCGCCGGCTGCAGGTGGAGCTTCTGGAACTGGTTTTTTCCGGGGCGGACGAGGATGCGTTCAGGAAGAAGATACAGGGCTGTCTTGAAGATCTCCGTTCGGGAAAACTTGACGGCGAACTTGTGTACCGCAAGCGGCTTTCGCGGCCGCCTGAATCCTACACGTCTTCCACGCCCCCCCAGGTAAAGGCGGCCCGCGCTCTGGGCTGGAAGGGCCGCCGGGGCGCCGTGGAATTTGTGTGGACCCAGAGAGGCGCGGAACCCTATGCCGATGAAAACCGCGTTCTTCTTCCCCACAGTCCGCTTGATTACGATCACTACGCCGATTCACAGGTGCTTCCCGTCGCCCTGTCCATCGCCTCGGCAATCCACTGGGACATATCCGTTTTTTTTGAAGGCAAAAACAGCCGCCGTCATGCCTGGGAAAACGGACAGGCCGAATTTGACTTCGGCTGAATCAGATGCCGAGCGCCGTTATGCCGTCGGCCATGGCCTCAAGGATGATCCTGCACGACGTGGCGCCCGCGTCATGGACCCCCCTGGAACGCTCCCCAAGGCGGCTTGAACGGCCGAACTTCGCTTCGAGGTCCTTTGTGGATTCCCAGCCCCGGACCGCCGCTTCCTTTAATCCGGCAAGGGCCGCCGAAAGATCCGCTTCGCGCTCGGCGGCGGCGTCCATGGCGTCACAGGCGGGGGCCAGGGTATCGATGAGGGTCTTGTCGCCGGGGCGGGCTTCCACAATGTCGTAAAGGGCAAGCAGTCCCGAACGCAGCATGGCCGCAAGTTCGGACGTTCCAATTTCCCCGTATTCCGAACCGGTCTCCGCCATCTGCATGAAGATCGTTCCGTAGATGGGTCCCATGGAACCTCCTATCTTGTTGAAAAGGAGGTTCCCCAGTTCGTCCAGTCCTTCGGTAAAACCCGTGTCCCGGTCCGCTATGCTTTCGGCAAACATGGTAAAACCCTTGTTCATGTTCATGCCGTGATCCCCGTCGCCTATGAGGCCGTCCACTTCGGAAAGGTACTCCTTGTTCTTCCGCACGGCCTCCGCCATTGCAAGCAGCACCGTTTTTCCGCCGCTGTTTTTGAAGGCGCTCATGCCGGCCCCTGCTTCTGTTTGAGGCCCACGCTGTAACACGGCGCGTCGATGAGGGGCGCGAGTTCGCCGTCAAGTTTCATGACGGTCAGCGTGGCGCCCATCATGTCGAGGGATGTAAAATAATTCCCCACATAGGCCCGGTGTATTTTTATGCCCTCGCCGGAAAGTATTTTTTCAATCTCGTCGTAGAGCACGTACAGTTCCATCACCGGCGTCGCCCCCAGTCCCGATACAAGCACCACGGTTTCGTCTCCCCGTGCGAAGGGAAGATCGGGAAGCACAATGCCGGTCATCCGTCCGGCCAGTCCCGATGCGTTTTCCAGCGGGCAGACTTCTATTCCCGGTTCGCCGTGGTGGCCTATGCCCACTTCCATTGTTCCCGGTTTTATCTCGAAGTTGGGATGCCCCACGGCCGGAAGGGTGCAGGGAGTCAGCCCTATGCCGACGCTGCGGGTATTGTCTATTGCTTTCTGCGCGGCCGCGATGACTTCGTCAAGGCTCGCCCCCGACGCGGCCTTTGCCCCGCCTGTCTTCCACATCAGTACCTCGCCCGCGACCCCCCGGCGTTTGGCCGCCTCGGAAAGCGGAGCCGACGCGGCGTCATCATTGGCAATGACGGTCTTTACTTCTATGCCTTCTTTTGCCGCCATCTTGACCGCCATCTTGACATTCATGTTGTCCCCGGAATAATTGCCGTAAAGGCACGCGACGCCTTTTCCCCGGCTGGCCGCCCTGAACGCGTCGAGAAAGGCGGCCGCGCTCGGAGACGTGCATATTTCCCCGACGGCGGCCGCGTCCACAAGGTTTTCCCCTATGTAGCCTATGAAGGCGGGTTTGTGCCCGCTTCCTCCTCCCGTGACAATTCCGACGCGGTCTTTGCTCATGTCCGTCCTTTTCAGCACGCGCGGATTTCCGGTAACCGCCGCGATGTCGGAATGGGCTTTTACAAAACCCCTCAGCATGTCGTCAACTATATCGTCGGCTTTGTTCAGTATCCTTTGCATCGTGTTCTCCTTATTTGGCGGTATAACCGCCGTCCACAAGAAGGTTGTGTCCCGTTATCATGGCGGCGGCGTCGCTGCACAGAAATCCTATGACGGCGGCGATTTCGTCGGGCTCCGCGAAACGTCCGGCGGGAATTTCCTTTTTGAAGGCCTCGCCGGCCGGTCCGTCCCAGGCCTTGTGTCCCAGTTCGGTAAGCACCACCGTGGGGGAGACGGCGTTTACCCGTATGCCGTATTTTCCCCATTCAAGGGCAAGAACCTGGGTCATGGAAATGATCCCCCCCTTGCTCGCGCAGTAGGCGGCGTGGCGGTCCAGCGCAATGACCCCCGCCTGGGACGCCATGTTGACAATACAGCCCGGCCGGCTGTTTTCAATAAGCCAGGCGCCGAAGACTTGCGCCATCATGAAGCCGGCCGTAAGGTTAATGGCGATGGTTCTTTCCCAGTCGCTTTCGCTCAGGACTTCGGCCTTTTCAAGCGCGACTATACCCGCGCTGTTGACGAGTATGTCCGCCCCGCCGAAATTCCGGACGGCCGTTTCAATGACCTTCTGCCGGTAGGCTTTGTCCCGGATGTCCCCCGGAACTCCCGCGTTTTTGGCCCCGAGTTTCTTCGCGATTGCGTCCGCCTGCGGGTTGAGATCGGCGATTACCAGATTGACGCCCTTTTTGGCAAAGAATTCGGCCGTCGCGAATCCTATGCCCGCGGCTCCCCCGGTGATGACGGCGGTTTTGCCTTCAAGAGAATAACCGGCGTCAACTTTTTTGTATGAAATCATGATGGACCTCCTTGATGCCGTTGATCCCGTTCCAAATCATGATTCTTCCGAACCGCCGGATTTGGGAACGGCTGTGTGTTTTTTCGCCTTTATCATGTAACCAAACGGGCGCTCTGTCAATGTGAACGGCGCCGGGTTTAAGGGGCCGGGGAACGTCCGTTTTTCCGGCGGGGCGTTTTCAAATTTGTAATTTTCCAACCGGCCCATTGTCAATTTTTCATTTTTCTGTAAAACTGGTTACAGATTGTTATGGAAAAACAGATCAGCGCCGGCATAAAAAAAAATCAATCCCTCGGAAAGGCCCTTCATATTCTGGAGGGATTGTCGAAGATTGAAACGCCGGCACGGCTCCAGGATATAGCCAAAAGCCTTAAAATGCCCCAGAGTACCCTGCTCCGTTTTCTTGGTACGTTCATCGATTTTGGTTATGTGGGTCAGGATCCCTCCACTTCCTGTTACTACCTTACCATGAAACTGGCGGAGCTTGGCCTCAGGGCGCGAAACAGCTTTCCGTTTCAGAGTTCCCTTACCAAATACGTCAAACAGGCTGCGGCCTTTTCCAATGAGTCGGCTTCCCTCTGTATTGAACAGAACATGCAGATGGTGTATATAGCCACCGAGGAGGGGCCAAATCACATGCTGCAGACCCTCCGCAGAATAGGGCACGTGGCGCCCATGCACGCTACCGGAGTGGGAAAACTCCATCTGCTCAATTATTCCGATGACAAGCTCATGGAATTTAAAAGAATATGCGGATTCCCCAAGTTTACAAAACATACCATTACCAGCCTGAGCGCCCTGAAGAAAGAACTGGCCTCCGTCCGAAAATCCGGTTATGCCATGGATAACGAGGAGTGCGAGGACGGCGTACAGTGCATCGCGGTGCCGGTGAGGAATTTTGAAAACCAGGTTGTGGCGGGAATCAGCGTTTCCGCCCCGGTGATTCGGCTGGATGAAAAAAAGATCGAAGATATTATCGCCTGCCTCAAGGACATAAGCGTCAAGGCGTCCCGCGAAATGGGCTGGGAAGCGTAGAACGAAGATGGGGCTGTCCGAAAAGTTTGAAAAACTTGTTCGGACAGCTTCCTTAATGCGGCATTTGCGCAC
>JAIRXH010000024.1 GCA_031268385.1 Treponema sp.
GTTTCATATCCGCGCTTCCGGGAGGCTTGTATGTTTTTTGGCCGGGATCGTTTCAGGTTTGTGTTTATCGGGGCGGGCAGTACGGTCTTTACCCTGCGCCTTGCCGGGGATATTCTCCTTGAAAAATCAATAGCGGGCGGCTCCTTTGCCCTTGTGGATACCGATCAGAAAAAACTCGACAATGCCTTTCTTGCCGTAAAGGAACTTGCCGCCTTTACGGGAAGGGATTTTTCCGTGGAAAAACACCTTCACTATTCATCCGCCCTTGACGGCGCCGATTTTGTGTTCTTTACCTACGCGGTGGGAAGCATAGAGTCATGGAAGGAAGATATAGCGATCTGTACCCGTTTCGGCGTTGCCCAGTCGGTCGGGGACACCATAGGGCCCGGCGGCATGATCCGCGTCATGCGCTCCATACCGGTCGCCCTTGAAATAGCCCGCGAAATGGAGCGCGTTTGCCCTGATGCCTGGATCATCAACTACACCAATCCCGAAGGAGCCCAGTGTTTTGCCATTCAGGAATATTCGGCGATACAATGTTTCGGTCTTTGCCACGGTACGCCGGATACCGCCCTGGTTCTTGCCGAAGAAGTGTTCGCGGTGGAAAGATCGCGCTTCCGTTACGAAGCCGCCGGGGTAAATCACCTTACCTGGTTCACCAAAATGACCATAGACGGGGAAGACGTGTACCCCAGGCTGCCTGCGGCCCTTGAAAAATCCGCTTATGATAAAAAAGAACCCGTTTCGGCGGATCTTTTCCGGGTATTCGGCCTTTATCCCGCGCCGGGCGACCGTCATGTGTCGGAATTTTTTTCGGCCTTTCTCCGTGACCGGGTCATGAGGGAGCGGAATTTCAAATGGAAAAACAATACATTCGCCGAGATTGACCTCTGGAGGGAAAAGGACAGAGCCGGTCTTGAAGGGCTTGTAAAACGCCGTGAAGGTCATGAAAATTTTCTGCGGGGTTCAGGCGAAACCGCCGTTCACTTTATCCGCGCCCTGGTTCTGGGCGAAACGGCGTCGGAGATGGTGAACGTGCCGAACAGGGGTTACATAGCGAATATTTCTCCGGGGCTCATTGTTGAGGTTCCGGCTTTTATCGACAGTTTCGGCCTTCACCCCCTTTTTGCGGGCGAACTTCCCGCCGCCATTGCCGCCAGGTGCGAATCGCTTGGCCGGGAATACCGGCTCCTTGTGGAAGCGGCCGTAACATGCGACATGCGGCTTTTTCTGGAAGCGGCGTACCTTGATCCCCTGTGCGCGAACTGCGATTATCCGGAGGAACTTGTCCGGGAGCTTGTCAGGCGGAATATCGGGCTGCTCCCCGAAGAATGGAAAAAATACGCTTGACAGCTTGGGGATAAACCGGTATAATGTTATAACATTATACTCTTTATAAAGGCAGCGTATGATATGAAAAAGAAATTTGTGTTTATCGGGGCGGGTTCCCTTGGGTTTACCCAGGATTTGGCGCGGGACATTCTTACTTTTGAGCATTTCAGGGACGCGGAATTTCACCTTGTGGACATTCACGAGGGCCGTCTTGATTACGCCGCGAAAGCCCTGGAAAAACTCATAGCGGCGGGGAATTACGGCGCCAAAGTTTTCAAGACAACCGACCGCGCAAGGGCCCTTGAAGGGGCGGACGGCGTACTTATCACCATTCTGCAGGGCGGCGTGGAAGTCTGGCGCCATGACATCGAGATTCCCAAGTCATACGGCGTCGACATCAACGTAGGCGATACCCGCGGCCCATCGGGAATATTCCGTTTTTTGCGGACCGCCCCGGTTATGCTGGATATCATCAGGGATGTGGAAAGGTTGTGTCCCGGCGCCGTAGTTCTTAATTATACCAACCCCATGGCGCTGCTCTGCAGCTATCTGCAGAAACAAAGCAGTGTGAACGTGACAGGGCTCTGCCACAGCGTTCAGGGAACCGCCGCCATGCTTGCCCGCTGGCTCGGCGCGGAAAAGGAAGACATTACCTACACCTGCGCCGGCATCAATCACCAGGCTTTTTACCTTGAATACAAATGGAAGGGCAGGGACGCCTACCCCCAACTGAGGGAACTGGTCCGTACCAAAAGCGAAATCTACAATGAAGAAATGGTGAGGAACGAGATGTTCCTTAACCTCGATTATTACCCCACCGAATCTTCCGGGCACAATTCCGAGTACAACGCGTGGTTCAGGAAACGGCCGGATTTGATCGAAAAATACTGCGTTCACGGCACCGGGTGGAATCCGGGGGCTTACGCCTATATTCTCAATGAATACCGCGACAAGGAAAAAACATGGGAAGAGCGGTTCAAGGAACGGCTCCGTTCCGGCGAGGTGGATCTGAAACGGGGCGGAGAATACGCGTCCAATATTTTCAACGCAATCTTCGGGGATCATACGCCCTTTGAATTTAACGGCAACCTTCCCAACACGGGGCTTGTCGACAACCTTCCCCCCATGGCCTGCGTCGAGGTGCCTGTTCTCGCCTCGCAGGCGGGAATCAAGCCCTTTTACGTGGGCTCCCTTCCCCCGCAGCTTGCGGTGCTGGTGAACACGTCAAGCCGCTGCGAGGAACTCGCGATAGCGGGGGCAATAGAAGGAGATCCCCGAAAAGTGTTTCAGGCGGTGCTCTTCGATCCCCTTTCGTCGAGCGTACTTTCCATGGCCGAAATCAGGGAAATGACGGAAAAGATGTTTGCCCAAAACAGGGATTTTTTGGGATATTTCAAATCTCTTGAAGTATAATTGAGGAAGCAATGATTATTGACTGCCATGTACATACCGGGACAGATTCACAGTCCGGGGCCGCCCTTGACTGCGCCGGCGTAACGCCCGTACAGCGGGAAAGCGCCGATATATTCGAATGTGAATAATCGGCGCCGGCCGGGTGAAATGACACGAGGAGGAACAGATGCGTAAAAATGTTGTGTTGTTGACGGTTCTCTTGATTGCCGTTACGGCTGTCACCGGATGTTCAAAAGGCGGCTCGGGAAGCGGCAAAGTAACCCTTCGGTACTGGACTCATCAGAATGTGCCCTGGAATGTCAACAACGAAGAGCTGGCCGCGGGATTCATGAAAGAAAATCCCGGTATCAACATTGAAATTGAGGCTTTTCCCTATGATGAATTTGAACAGAAAACCCAGACCGCCCTTATATCCAGGACAGGCGGCGCGGATATTTTTGAGTTGTGGGGCGGCTGGGTCCTTGATTTTTCCTCCACGGGGGCCCTTGCCCCGGTGCCGGATCAGTTTATCAATGAACTCAAGGCGGACAGCTATGAGCCGGTGCTGGCTTCCTTTTTTTATGACGGAAAATATTACGGCGTTCCCATTGAATTCAACGCCGAATACGGCGGCATGCTGGTTCTCAAGCCCTGGTTCGATTCCCACAACATCAAATACCCTTCAACCTGGGACGAGATGATAGGCATTGCCAGGGAGAACGCGGTCACAAGAAACGGCATTGTGGAAATGAGGGGTTTCGATTATATCGGCTCGGACACCCTCCTTTTCACCTATCTTTCCATGATCCTTTCCAAAGGAGGAAGCTATCTTGAAGACGGCGGTCACCGCTTCAACTTCAATACTCCCGTAGCGCGGGATGCGCTGCAGAAACTCAGGGATTATATTCTGGTTGACGGGATAACCTCGATTGACGCGTTCCTTGGATCGAATCCCGGCGTTGATTATTTTCTCTTCATGGGCGAATCCCTTATGGCGCCCCGGGGTATGTGGACCATTCCCACAGGCAAGGAAATGTACGACGCCGAACTTGGGGTCGATTTTGACTATATTCCTTCTCCATTCTACGGACCGGAAAAGAAATGGGCCGCGGAAACCGGCTGGGGCTTTGTCGTAAACAACAGTACCAGCCACCCCGACCAGGCGTGGAAATTTGTAGAATACTGTCTCAGGCCCGAAAACATTCTTAAAAACGTTGTTGCCCGAGGCAACATTCCGCCCCGCAAGTCGGTCGCGAAGGACCCCGCGTATCTTGCGGCCATTCCTTACGCGAAACCCGTCGTCGATGTGCTTGACGGCGCCTCCTATGTCGGTTATATCAATACCGATGTCATGAAAGAGGAACTGAACAACGCGTTCATTGACATGATTCAGAACGGCGTTTCTGTGGAAGCCACTCTGCAGCGGTTCACCGACAGCGTGAATGCGCGGGCAAAATAAGGAGAAGCCGGGGGACGTTTCCGCCCCTTAACTCAAATGAAAAATACCAAATTTGTCATTGCGGTGCTGACCCCGGTTTTTCTCTGCATGTTTACCTTTCAGATTCTTCCCATATTTCTCGGTTTCGGCATCTCTTTTTTCAACTACAGCCCCCTTAACGCCAGAAATGAATTTTTGGGATTCTCCAATTTCGCAAGGCTTTTTTCCGATCCTGTTTTTCACATTGCCCTGAAGAACACTTTGTATTTTGTGGTTGGGGCCGTTACCATAAACATTGTCCTTACCCTGACCATTGCGCAGATCATCAGTTCCTTTCGTTACAACAGGGTACGTTCGATTTTCAGGGTTGTGTTCTTTATGCCCTGCGTCGCGCCGCTGGCGGCTTCCAGCTTTGTCTGGGCGCGGATGTATGAAAAACGCGTCGGCCTTATCAACGTACTGCTTGACAACTGGTTCGGCATCGCGCCCAGGGCCTGGCTCGGGGAAGCGGCTACCATGATGCCTTCGATTATTGTGTTTACCCTCTGGGCGGACATAGGCTACAACATCATCATCTTCTGCGCGGGCATAGACGGCATTCCTTCCGATTTTTATGAGGCTGCGGTCATAGACGGCGCGGGGCCCCTGCGGCGTTTTCTTAAAATCACCCTTCCCCTTTTGGGCAGGACAACCTGTTTTGTCATCGCCATGACCCTGATTTCCCATTTTCAGATGTTTGCCCAGTTTGAGGTCATGCTGGCCGGCCACGGCGGGCCCAACAACATGGGCATGGTGCTTACCCTGGATATTTACAAGACCGCCTTTATATACAAGGATCTGGGCTACGCGTCGGCGATTTCCATTGTGCTGTTCATTATCATAATGCTTTTTACCATTGTGTCGCAGCGGCTCAACCGGGTTGACTGGGGGTATTAGATGCTGAGGAAAAAATTCTCCCTGGCTTCGGTCCTTGTTATCGTCTTCGGCGCGGCCGTTCTTTTTATTATTCTTATGCCATATATATGGATGCTGTCCCTTTCCTTCAAAAGAACGGCGGAGATCGTGCGGGCCCCCGGGAAGATTTTTCCCGCAAGGTGGACATACGCAAATTACGTTACTGTTTTTACCAGGGCCCCGTTTTTTTACTGGTTCAGAAACAGCGTCGTTGTTACTTCTTCGCTTACCCTCATCGTGCTCTTTACCAGTTCCATTACGGGTTTTGTGTTTGCCAAATACAGATTTCCCGGCCGTACCGTACTGTTCTGGATCATTCTGGGTTCCATGATGGTGCCGTTTCAGACAACCATGATCCCCAATTTCCTCATCGTGAACGCTGTGGGGCTTTACAATACCCTTCTTGCCCTCATTGTTCCCATGATGATGTCGGGCTTCGGGATTTTTCTCTGCAGGCAGTTTTGCGAAAACATACCGGACAGTCTGTGGGAAGCGGCGCTGATAGACGGCGCGTCTGACCTGTCGATTTATCTGAAAATTATGGTTCCCCTGCTCCGCCCCTGCCTTGCCGCTCTGGGGATCTTTACGTTTTTGGCAAGCTGGAATGAATTTCTGCAGGCGCTTATCATGCTGGAAAGTGTCAGGAACATGACGCTCCCCATCGCCCTTTCGTATTTTACCAGCGGCGCCCATAATGTTGACATAGGGGCCTGCATGGCGGCGGCGGCGCTCATCATGATTCCGGTGACCATTGTGTTTCTGGCCTTTCAGAAGCATTTTATCAAGGGCGCCGCCATTTCCGGCCTTAAATGAATGAAAACCGGAAAGATGAAGCTCCGCCTAGTTTTTCATTTCCACCGTGTAGGTGAAGAAATCGCCCCTGACTATGGAGACGCAGTATTCAATTATCTTGTTCCTGTCATAGGTGGTCCGTTCCATATGAATGGCCGGGGCGGATACCTTGAGTCCCATTTTTTTCGCCTCGTTTTTTTGTATTGCCGTGGCGCGGAATTTTTCGATGATGCGCTGGGGATAGACGCCGGAATCCCGCATGGTTTTGTAAAGGCCGTTTTTATCAATATCTTCCCTGCTGATTTTTGGGCATATCTCGTGGGGAATATAGGAGGTTTCCACCGTATACGCCGTCCCGTCCACGCTGCGGAGCCGTTCGAGCCTGAAGACGCGTCCGCTTTCCATGCCGAGCTTTTCCCTTGTTTTTTCATCGGGGGTGATAATATCAAAGGAAAGGATGTCGGCCTGTTCCTTTTTTCCCCATTTTTTCAGCTCTTCGCTGAAGGAATAGAATTTTGAAAGTTTTTGTTCAAAGGACGTAGTGGTGATGAAGGTGCCTCTGCCCTGAAAGCGTTCCAGATGGCCCGAGCGGACAAGTTCCTCAATCGCCTTGCGGACGGTGATGCGGCTCAGTCCGTAGGCGGCGCAGAGTTCCGATTCGGAGGGAATTTTCTGCCCCGGCTTCCATTCTTCCGTCTGTATTTTTTTAAGGAGTCTTTCCTTGAGCTGATAGTAAAGGGAGATGGGAATGGTTTTGTTAAAGCCGTTTTCTCTGTCATTAATCATAACGATATTATAACATGATAATATAATAGTATCATTACCCCAGGGAGGAAACTATGCCCCTTGTGACTACAAAAAACATGCTGCTCGCGGCCCGTGAAGGACGCTGGGCGGCCGGCGCCTTTAACGCGGAAAACATGGAGATGATTCAGGCAATCATCGCTTCCGCGGAGGATCTTTTTGCCCCGGTGATCATACAGACAACGCCGGGTACGCTTGCCTATGGAAGTCCCGCCCTTTATTACGCGAACGCCGCCGTCCTTGCCGCTTCGGCGCGGGTTCCCGTGGCCATACACCTCGATCACGGGGACAGCCTCGCGCTTGCGGCCCGTGCCCTGCGCGCCGGTTATACCTCGATCATGATAGACGGTTCGCGGAAGGTTCTGGACGGGAACATCGCCGTTACAAGGGCGGTCGTGGAAATATGCGAACCGAACGGTGTTCCCGTCGAAGGCGAGCTGGGAAGGGTAGGCGGCAAGGAAGACGATGTTGAAGGGGAAGCGGGTTACACCGATCCCGGCCAGGCGGCGCGCTTTACCGAAGAGACCGGCGTTTCTTCCCTCGCGGTCGGGGTCGGGACCGCCCACGGCGTATACAAAACAACGCCCGTGCTTAACACGGAGTTGATAAGCGCGCTTGAAAAAATCGTTCCTGTTCCCCTGGTGCTCCACGGAGCGTCGGGGCTTTCCCCGGACGCCGTCCGTGACTGCGTAAGCAGGGGAATCTGCAAGGTGAATTTCGCCACGGATCTCCGTATCGCCTATTCGGACGCGGTGAAGGAGTACCTTGAAAAAAATCCCCGGACCATCGATCCCAAAAAATACGGGGGGGCCGCCAGGGACGCGGTCAGTCGTCTTGTTTCGCGGCTGATAAAAGTATGCGGCTGCGGGGGCAGGGCCGCCGATGTTGATATTGACAGGACTTTTCCAAAGTGATAATGTTGTTATAACGATATTATGTATTGGGGGCTTATATGGACGCTTTTGAAAAGTTTCACGGAAAAAACGCATCGTTTTTCGCCTCCAGAAATTGTTCCTTCACCGCCGCCGAGATAGCCTGGCAGCCTGACGTGTGGCGGGAACTCTGCGAAATCCTTGAAACAGAAAGAACCCGTATCGCGGATTTTTTTGACAGGGCGGATATTTCAAAAAGGCGCGTTATCTTGAGCGGCGCGGGAAGTTCCGCCTTTGTGGGGGAAGCCGCGTCCTCTATAATAGGTTCCCGCAGTCGTATTCCCTGCGCGGTGGTTCATACGACGGATATTGTTTCTTCCCCCTATTCGTTTCTCTTTGAAGACATACCGTCGCTGTTTGTTTCCTTTGGCCGTTCGGGCAACAGTCCTGAATCCTCGGGAGCGGTAAGGTATGTCCGCGCCATTGTGAAGGATCTGTACGAGACGGCGGTGGTATGCGACGGGAAAAGCAGCCTGGCCAGGATAACTTCCGAATCGGACAAAAGCCTTTCCCTCGTTCTGCCCGAAAAAACCAACGACAGGGGCTTCGCCATGACGAGCAGTTTTACGTCAATGCTGCTCGCGTGTTTTGCCCTCTTCAACCATGAAAGGATTGATGAAGTGACGGCGGACATAAGGCGTTTGGCGGACAATCTGGAACGGGACGCGGTTTCCCTTTCGGAATCGGCCGAAAGGCTTGCCGGGGAACAGTACGCGCGGCTTGTCGTTCTTGGAAGCGGCTGCTGCAGGGGGCTGGCGCGGGAAGCGGCCCTTAAATCGCTGGAGCTGAGCATGGGGGCGGTGAACGCCGCGTCGGAAAGCGCCCTGGGCTTCCGTCATGGTCCCAAATCGGTAATAAGGGACGACACCCTGACCATTCATTTTATTTCAAATGATCCTTTCACCGCGAAATATGATCTGGATCTGCTCGGGGAAATCTGTTCGCAAAAAAAAGGAAACAGAATTGTCGCCCTTTCGGGAACCGGAGGCCGGAATGACGGCCGGGCCGTTTCCGAAAACCAGGCGCCATCTGAATTATGCGAACGCATTGCCGTTCCTTCCCTGGGCTATGGTCCGGCTTCCGATCTCTTCTGGGGAATACACTGCCTTGTGTTCTGCCAGATGCTTGCGATGTACAAGTCCATATCGCTTAATCTGCCTGTTGACAATCCTTCGGTTACCGGGGAATTAAGCCGCGTTGTAAGAGGTTTTACCGTATACGATCTTGAGGAAAACAGGCAGGCCCTTCCGTACACGGACACGCCTTCATGAAAAGGGACCTGGACGGGCCGCGTTTTGATGTCCTTGCCATAGGCGAACTTAACGCCGATATAATTTTTACGGGACTTAAGGGGCCGCCGGTTTTGAACCGGGAAATAGGGGCCGGGGATTTTCGGAAAACCATGGGAAGTTCCACGGCGCTCTGCGCGGCCAACCTCGCGCGGCTCGGGCTCGCGGCCGCTTTCTGCGGCAAGGTGGGCGGCGATGAGGACGGCCGCTTCATGCTGGAAGAACTCCGCAAAAGGAACATCGACGCCGGTTTCTGTACCGTTGATCCCGCGGCAAAAACCGGCGTTACGCTCGCGTTAAACTGGGGAGGGGACCGGGCCCTTGTGACCTTTCCCGGCGTCATGAGCGGTTTTTCTCTCGGGGATTTCGACATTAACATTTTAAGGCAGGCAAGGCACGTTCACGCGGGATCTTTTTTTCTTCAATTCGGGCTTCAGAAAGATCTGCCTGAAATTTTCAGGCGGGCCCGTGAATGGGGGATAAGCACGTCCCTGGACGCGGGCTGGGACGATACGGAACAATGGGATTACGGCATACGCTCCGTTCTTCCCTATACCGATATTTTTCTTCCCAATGAATCGGAGGCCCTCGCCATTACCGGTGAATCGTCCTGGGAGGCTGCCGCGGAAAAACTTTCAGGACTCTGTACGGCCGCTGTGGTAAAGCGGGGAAAGAACGGCGCGGGCTGCGTTTCGCGGGGGAACCTCCTTGAGGTCAGGGGCATAGAGGACGCCCCTGTGCTTGATACGACAGGCGCGGGCGATTCTTTTAACGCCGGTTTTATTTACGGTTATCTGAACAAATTTTCCCTTCGGGAATGCCTTGAATACGGAAACGCCTGCGGCGCCCTCTGTGTGTCCGCCGCCGGCGGCGCCGATGCCGATTTGAGGCCCTGGAAGGTCCGGGAGATGGTTCGTCACGGGGAAAAATTCCAGTGAAACATTTTATTTTTGATGTGGACGGCACCCTGTCTGATACCGTCAAAGCCACCGCCCGGGTCATCGGGGAACTTTCGGAAAAATGGGGTTTTCCGGCGGCGGGAGAGGACGCCATCAGGGAGGCGATGGGGTATCCCAGCCTGGAATTCTGCCGGAAGCTCCTCCCCGCGTGCGGCGGGGGAAGGCTCCGCCGTTTTGAGGCGGAACTCTCCCTTGCCGAAGACGCCGCGATACGGTCCATTGGAGGGGCTATACTCTTTCCGGGCGTGGCGGAAACTCTTGGGCGGCTGAAGGAGACGGGGGCGGAACTGTACGCCGCCAGTACCGGTTCTCCCTCCCATGTCGCCGCCGTTCTTGAAGCGTCGGGCATCAGCTCCCTGTTTACGGAGATCTGCTGCGGGAAACCCCGCAAAGTCGAAATGGTGCGTACCATAGTAAAACGGGACGATCCTTCCCGCTTTGTTATGGTAGGCGACAAGCGCTTTGACGCCGAAGCCGCGGGACGCAACGGAATACATTCGGTCGGCGCGGGTTACGGCTACTGCACCGAAAGGGACTACGATCTTTTCGATGAAATAATAAGCCGTCCTGAGGCGCTGCTTGATATGGCTTTCTGAAAAGGCCGTCAGGAACGAAAGCCGCAGGCGCCGGCGTAGAGGGACAGTATTTTTTGAACGTGGGAGGTTACCAGATCTTCGGGGTTGTTTTTCACCGTTCCTTCGCATACCTCCATGAAGAGATCGGGCATGAATTGGCTCAGAAGGGAAAGGGGAACGGGTTTTCTTGAAAGATTGCCGAAGAGGACGCCGGTGGATGCCGAAAGGCGTTTGTCCGTCCAGTAGTATCTGCACCGGTCACTGAGGCTGTATTTTCTGGCGAAGGCCTTTTCCTCCCCGGTTCCCCGGTAATAGTTTTCCCAGTAATTCGGAACGGAATCAAGCATCACCTCTTCAAGGACATCTTCCAGATTTGAACGCGAGTCTTTTTCGCAGAGCCGGTTTTCAATATGGGCCAGTGAGAAGAGCGCCTCGCGGAAGGCGAAGGTCAGCCAGGGACCGACCTTGAGTATTGCGAAATGATCCCTTACCATTTCCGCAAGGCCCCTTCCGGTCTGGTAATCGGTGGAGTGCGCCTCAAAGACCATGGGCGTCCCGTCAAGCGCCCGGCTTAGATCCCGCGCTTTTTCGTGATCATAATAAAACACATGATCGTTTCCGAATTCCACTCCCGGCTGGGCGACGACGGCAATTACCCTTTCCCAGGCCTCCCGCAGCCCCGCCCTGAAAAACGCCTGCCGCGTTATCTCAATGGTGGCAAGAACGCTTTCACGCGAACTGGGCCGCACGGCTTCATGCGTCCGGGCGCCTCCGGGAACGGGAACCTCGGTCCCGATGACGTACAGGGGCCTTTTTTTTCTGTTTTGGGAACGGCATGTTTTTTCGGCGATTCCGCAGAGCTCGGCGGCCCGTTCCGCGGCTGTTTCGTCAGGCAGCACTCCGGTTCCGCCGTCATCGGCGCAGAACATGCTGGCGTCGAGATGGAGTTTGAGATAGCCGGCTTCCGCATAGGCCTTTACAAGCGCGCCGGCTTTTTCCATGGCGTGAGCGGCGTCCTCATGCTGCCACGCGTTTGGCCCCAGATGATCTCCGCCGAAGATGAGTCTTTCACCGGGAAATTCCGCTTTGCCGGCGGCGTCAAGCACATACCGCATGAATTCCAGGGGAACCATGCCCGTATAGCCGCCGTACTGATTCACCTGATTGGAAGTCGATTCTATCACCAGAAAGGAACCGTCTTCCGCCGCCTGCCGCATCGCCGCCTTCAGTACCGCCGGATGAGCGCTGCACACCGAATAAACGCCGTGGTTTTCCCGGACGCCTGCCGCGCCTGATGTTTTGTTTTTCAAAAGCCGTTCTTTAAGACTGTCAATTGCATCCATAAAAAACCCGGAACCGGAAATTATTACACACCGTTTTAAGGTTATTATGTTCATATATTCTGAAGAATTACAAGCCGGACTTTCCTGTCAATAGTGACGATTGACCCCGCGATACCTTTTGCATTCATAAAACGTTCTCTACCGTTTAATTGTTTAATTGTCCGCCCACATTTCGCACTGTCCGATGACGGTGGCGATTGCGTCCTCCATGCCTTCAGGCGGGTACTTATATTCCTTTAGCAGCTTCTTCACCATGCGCCGCATACCAGCCCGGGCGGATTCTTTTTTCTGCCAGTCGATGGTGCGGTTCCTGCGGAGCATATCGGTGAGTTCCCGGGTCATTGCCACAAGTTCCTCGTTTTGGTAGAAGTCCTTGACCGCTTCCGGGTGGGTCAGCGCGTCGTAGAATGCCAGTTCCTCGCCGGTGAGGCTCATTTCATCACCTTCCGCCTGGGCATTTGCCATGTCCTTTGCCATCTTGACAAGTTCCGCGATGACTTCTTCATTGGAAATCATACCATTGAGGTACGCCTTCATCGCCAGTGCGAGCAGTTCGGAAAATTTTTCGGATTTTACGAGGTTGGTTCTGCGGTAGAGCGACACTTGCTCCGCAAGCAGCTTCTTCAAAATCTCAACAGCGATATTCCGTTCCTTCATCCTGGCGATTTCTTCAAGGAACTTCGGGTCGAACAGGGAAAAACCCGTGTCCACATCGGAGAACAGGTTGATGACCCCCTCGCTTTTGATACTCGCTTTCAGTAGTTCGTTGATACGGTCATTTATCTCCTTTAGGGACAGCGGCTTACCTTCACCGGTGATGCGGGTCAAGAGGGTTCGCACCGCCTCGAAGTACGCCGCCTCAAAGCGTTGCTCGGGTTGCAAGAGTGAGCGGCAGAGAGATAATGCCTGATGAAGCAGCATGGCTTCTTTGATGAATATGTCCTTGCGGCTTTGTTTTTCACCGCCGTAAACAGGCCCCGGTTCCGCGACCATAGGCAGTGAATTAAAGCCGCCTTCCGTAATGGTGCTGTGTTTTGGCTTTCCAATACTTGTCAGGAAATTCACGCCGCCGCTGATAGCCCTTGCCCGCACGAGATCCGTTGAGGATTCGTTCATAAACGGCGAGTAGTCGTAGCCGTGCATAATGTTCCGGCAGACTTCCAGTTTCTCGAT
>JAIRXH010000056.1 GCA_031268385.1 Treponema sp.
GTTTTGGGAAATGCTCTTGGAGAAAATTGCTAATTCATTCTGGCTTAAGCAATTACGGCTCATGCAATTTTCTCCGGGGTAAGAAGCTTTCCCAAAAACTGAAGTTTTGGGAAAGCCTCTGATTACTCCTTTTTTATAGTGATACAATTACTCCCGCCGCTATTTTCCACCTTACCGGCGTCCCGCTTTTGAATACATTCCCCCACCGGGGAAAAAACGCCCCGCCCCCAACGCGCGCCATCAGGTCCGATACCGGCGCCCATACAAGCGAACCGTACAGCTCCCCTCCCAGCGCGCGGGATGAAGACGCGGGGTATTCCGCGGCCGATACCGTCTCCCCGTCGGTCCGTAAAAAATACGTCCCTCCGGCCTGTACCGAAAAGGTCCGGTGAAGCCGCGCCGTATACGTCCCCTTCGCCGTCATCAGGGCGGAAAGCCGGGGGGTAAAGATTTCCCCCTGCGCTGTCCCTTTTACCGGTATGAAGGTCCCGATATGTTTGTTCACCTTCCCGCTTGCCCAGCGGACTTCCGTCTGTACCATGTCCTGTATGGCAGTCCCCGGAACTTCCCATTCTATTCCCCCCGAGGCGGCGAAACAGGCAAAGGGATCTTCCGCGTCCTGTTCCGCGAGGGCCGCTACGGCCCTTCCGACGAAACGCAGGGTCTCAAGCGGCATACAGGCGTATACAGCGCTGAAATATTGGGAATGTAAAAAGGAACTGCCGCCGTTGTCATTTACATCAAACTGGGCGAGGCCGTTGAGGGTCAGGGCGCTTCTCCGCGTCAAATCGGGGAACTCCACCCCCGCCGAAAGCAGGACCCGCCGTGAGGCAAAGTAAGTTCCGGAATCGGTATAGTCCGGCGGCAGGGCGTACCGTTCCGCGTCGGCATCGTTCATTACGATTTTCGCGGTTCCCTTGTAGAGGAATCCGGTATACAGGGCGTCAAACACAAAGCGGACCCTGCCCGCCGTGAGGTTTCCCCTGACGCCGTCAAAGAGGCCGGAGGCGGTAAGGCCGGAAGGCTCCTCAAACCGTATCCGGCCCGCTTCCAGAAACAGGGCGGGGAGTGGCTGCCAAACGAGTTCCGTACGGCCGGCTTCCGCAAGGAAGGGTCTGTATTTCCACATCTCCGCTTCATACGTCATGGTCAGTTTCATCGAAGCATAAAACCGCAGCGCGCCGTTTCTCCATTCACCTGAAACCCAGGGGATATAGGTTCCGGTGTAACCCGGCGTTCCCTTGTCTCCGGTGGTGTTGACGCTGGTGTTGGTATATTCGGAGCTCTGGGTTATCACGAGCCCGAAATCGAGAGCCCCCGCCGTTTTCGGAAGGGCAAGGGAGAGAAGCGGGGCTATAAAAAAAACCAACTCCGAAACCCGGCGGATTTTATTCAAGCTGAAATTCCCCTTCGTATCCCTGTATGTCTTCGGCGCCGCCTGAAAAACTTTCGCTTTGTTTTGCCGCGTCCCGTAAAGAATCTGACACATCCTCAAGGAGCCGCCGCCGGGCATCCCCGGCGTCATGGACTTCGTCTTCACCGCTGTAGGTCAAAGCCCTGCCCAGAAAGCGCAGGAATTCTTCGCCGTCCGGCCGCGCGCCGGGATCGTTTTTTTCCTGAACGATACGCAGGTGAACCAGTTCCCGGCAGGCGTAACGGGAGCCGCCGAAGAGCGTATACATGAGACCGCCCTTAATGCCGAATGCTTTCATGACAAGGAGGGACAGCTCCCCCAGTGTGGCGGGCCCTTCCGCTTCAGCGCGGGCGGGAAGCCAGCCCTTTTCTTTTGCCGCGTCAAAGGCCGCCCCTCCGGCGGCGTTACCGGGTGGAATGTCCGCCGCGGCAAGGACAAAGCGGGCCGCCTGGGCGCGGGTAACGGAGGCCGAATTGAGGAGTACGTCCAGTTCGGCGGCGGTGGAAGATGCCTCCGCACCGGCCGGTTCCGCGGCGGGAAATGTACGAAGAGCGGGAACACCCGCGCAGGCTGAAAAAACCGGAACGCACACGAAGAGGAAGAGGAATTTTCTTATAACGCGGTAACGGAAACAGGGGAATCTATAACTTACTATTCCTATCGGGGGGGGGGGGGGGTAACTAACAGTTTTTAAAATATATTTTTTGGACATATTCACCCCTTTTTCAGGTGTTTTGCTATAACAGGGAACCTCCAAAAACTGAAGTTTTGGAGGTTCCTCATACTGCAATCATATCACCTTTTTGCCGGGAACACAACGCACATTACCGCCGGGTTTATCCTTTTTCACCCGGCATAATTTCACCTGAAATATCTGTTGTGTGTAAAAGCCCGGTACCGTCCGCGGTTGAATCCGTCCGGTATACGGGCGGCGTTCAATTCCCCGGATGGCATCAGTATTCCGCACGTCCCTTTCTGGATTTTTTCATCAATTTGCGGGCTATGGCTTTCTTTTTGCGGTTAAGGATAGTGGACGGCTTTTCGTAGTATTCCCTTTTTTTAAATTCCCGGATAATGCCTTCTTTTTCGACCATGCGCTTGAAACGCTTTATCGCCTTTTCCAGCGGCTCGTTGTCGTCAATCACAATATGGGCCAAAAATTCTCACCTCCTTTCCAAAACGGTCAAATTCCACAATGTGTTATCGCCTATTTTAGCCAAAACCGCGTCTTTGTCAAGGACGGGCCGCGCGATAAAGGCGTCAGGATCGGTGTTTTCGCCCGATACGCGGATTTCCCAGTGCAGATGGGGACCTGTGGCAAGGCCGGTGGCCCCGGAAAGGCCTATTCTGTCGCCCTGCGCCACCAGGGCCCCCTCGGCGGTTTCTATTGTATCAAGATGATAGTAAAGGGAATAAAGGCCGGGCAGGTGTTCTATGACAACGCTGTTTCCCGTAACGACACGGGAAGAGGCCAGAACTACCCTGCCTGGTCCGCAGGCGAAAACCGGCGTGCCTGTGGGAACCCCAAAGTCGACCCCCGCGTGAATCGAGGTGTCCCTGCCGCCGTTCGCGTATATGAAGACCCTCCTGTCGCCGAAAAAGCTGGTGCGCCGGGTGGATGTGACAGGAGGAATGAAATTTCCAAAACCGTGAATGTCCGTTCCCGTCCTTGACAATAGCGCCCAGAGCCGCTCTGATTCGGCGGTCTTGCGGGGATCGGGAACGGTCCTGATGTTGGTAAGGCTCTGATTGAGCGCTATTTCTTCCGAAACGAAGGTTCTTTCGGCGATGATCACGGGGATTTCGGCCAGCGTTTCCCCGCCGCCGCCTATCTGTATATGGGCGAAACCGCTTTCCGATGTGGAAGGGACCGCCAGAACCGCGGCCAGAAGCGGCGGTTCGCCCTCGGCTTGGGGAACGGCAAAGAACGGGGCCGCCGAAAGCCGTTTTCCCCCGGCGGTAAAGAGGACGGCGGAATTGACGGCGTCCGCCCGTTCCCCGGCGGTGGAAAGGGACGGCGCTATCCACACGGTGACAGGCTCTCCGGGCCGGGGATTTTCCGGTATGACGGCGCAGCGTACGTGTCCGGCCTCCGGCGGGGGTTCCGCCGCGGCGGGCGCCTTTGAAACGGCCTCGGGCGCGGTCTCCGGGGCGTCCGGCTCCGTAACGGCCGCTGTCCGCCGCGGCGATTCGGCCAGGCAGGAAGATACCATGACAAAAAAGAACACGGCGGAAAGCGCCGTCCTTACCATGCCGCGCTTGATGATCACGCTTCTCCTCCGCCCCTGGGCGCTTCCGGCGCGCCGCTTTTTTTAAGATCCGTTACCGTGATGCGGGGGGTTTCTATTCCCTTGAACCAGTCCCGCGACAGGTTAAACACCAGATCCACCGTATCGTCCCTGCCGAATTCCCGTTCGACTTTGCCGGCCGCTTCCCAGTACACCGCGGGCCATTTGTGTTTTCCCGTGTCCAGCGTCATCTTGACGTGCTTCGCCTCTTCCCTTCCCATAAAGCCTATGTCCCGGACAAGGAGACTTCGGGTAAGAAACGTGAGGGGCCTGTTCTGCTCGCCGTAGGGCTCGAAACGGTCAACAAGGCTGAAAATATCGGGGGTAAGGTAATTGCCGGGCAGCTCCGCGTCTATGGTGACGGTTTCCCCGTCGGAATCCCCTGCAAGCTCAATGGCCCTTGCCTTTACGGAGATCTGTTCAACAAAACTGTCCCATTTCGATCTTTCCATGCTGAACCCGGCGGCGAAGGTATGTCCGCCCCAGTCAATAAAAAAATCCTCGCACTGTTCCAGAAGGGAGCGTATGTCGTAATCGCGCGCCGATCTGAGCGAACCGGTACAGGTGTCTTTGCCCGCGGCCACGACCATGGCGGGCACGTGAAAATACCGGGCAAGCCGCTGGGCAAGAAGGCCGGTTATCCCCCGGTAAATGTTTTCACCGCAGGCGACGACAAGGTTTCCCCCCGTTTCCTCAAGACTTTTTTCCGCCATGGGCCAGGTTATTTCCCAGGTGCTTTCCACGAGTTTTTTCCGCTCCTCGTTCATGGCGATTATCTCCCCGGCCAGCGCGTCCCGCCTCCGGGGATCCTTTTCAAGGAGGATGGACACCGCCTTTTCGGGGTTTCCCATGCGGCCGGCGGCGTTGATCGCCGGGCAGAGTTTCCACGAGATGTCCTGGCTGTCGAAGGGCCGTCCCGCGAGATCCAGCCTGAACAGCAGTTCCGAAAGGCCGGACCGGGGTTTTTCCCTGAGGGAGGCAAGTCCCCCCCGGACGATGATGCGGTTTTCGTCCCTGAGCGGCATGATGTCCGCGATGGTTCCAAGGGCCGCAAGCTGCATCTCTTCCCCGTTTTCCCCGGCGGTTTTTTCCCGTTTCCGTATGAACGAGGTAAAGAGGTTTTTGAACACGTCAAGCTCGGTAAGTTCACGGTCGGAATATTTCGCGATACGGGAAAGTTCCTTTATTCGAAGAAGGCTTTTTCCCATTGTCTGGGGAATCTCTTTGCCTATTTCGGGGGCCATGTCCAGCATGGATATTTCCACCCCGGCGCCGAAGATTTTCGAGAGGATACGCCGCTGGAGGGGGGCGTCCCAGGCCAGTATGTGCTGGCCCTGGAGGAAGGCCGGGAGCCTTGTGTCGGAAATGCGCACCATGCCGGGATTGACCGTTTCCTCAAGCCTGTCCGTTTCGGCAAGGTTCCTCAGCTTGATGATTTCGATGATCCACGAATCGTTAAGCGGCCGCGTGTTAAGCAGGCTGACGTTCTGGCCGTACAGTTCATTTTCAAAGGCGAAGCGCAGGGCCGAAACAAGTTTGTACGCCACGGCGCATCCCGAAAGATCCCTGAAGGGATAGCGGGAATCCCGCAGTTTGGGATCGACAATGGCAATCGCATCGGGCAGTGTCTCGGGCGGATTGTGGTGATCGGTGATGATTACGTCGACGGAAAGTTCGCCGGCCCGCCTGACTTCCCGCACGCAGGAAACGCCGTTGTCCACGGTGATGATGAGGGTTCCGTACGCCGCGGCGAATTCTTCCACCGCCTTTACCGAAAGGCCGTAGGGCTCGTCTCCCGTGGGGATGCGCCATGAAACGTCGAAGCCCATGTTTCCAAGGCATCCTGAAAGAAGCGCCGTGCCGGTAATTCCGTCAACATCGCGGTCGCCGAAGATCAGGATCTTTTCGCCTTCTTCCTTTGCCGCGACAATACGATCAACGGCGTCTTCCATGCCGGGAAGATCGAAGGGGTTGCGGAGATGCCGTTCGTTGTCCTCAAGGAAATAGCGTATGTCTTCGCCGGACACAAGCCCCCTGCGGATCAATATGGAGGCGGTAAGAAGATCGCAGCCGTATTTTGCCGAGATCTCTTTTACCAGATCCGGAGGAATGTCTTTTTTTTCCCACTTCATGCCGATGTTATTTCCTTGAGGATAAGGCCGCGCGGCCCTGGCGCCGTATCCGAATATTCGACGGCCTTTTCAAGGAGGGGAAGGGCGGCGGAAAGGCCCGCCTGATCTTTTCCCCAGACCGTCATGAGGAGATCCCCCTTCTTTACCGTCGCGCCGCCTTTCAGGTGGAATTCCACGCCGGCCGTGGGGCACACGGGATCTCCTGTGCGGTTCCTTCCGACGCCCAGATCCACGCCGGCGCGGCCGACGGTAA
The DNA here is from genome assembly GCA_031268385.1 of Treponema sp. Classification (GTDB taxonomy): domain Bacteria; phylum Spirochaetota; class Spirochaetia; order Treponematales; family Breznakiellaceae; genus JAIROE01. Next base: position 6,088 of record JAIRXH010000056.1, read on the forward strand.
AGGCGTCTATGCGGGAAATAAAGCCTCCGCGCACCGCCCGTACTTCCCCGCTGTGGGGCGAACGGTACTTTCCCCTCATGGAAAGGAACGCCTGTGGATCTCCTCCCTGGCTTTTGATGTTGGCAAGGAAGAGTTCGCGCGGCTTTCCGCTTCCAAGGGCCTCTTCGCAGAGCCGCCTTCCCCCGGCGGAATCTTCCGCCCTGCCTCCGAGCACCGCCATACGGGCGGCAAGTTCCAGCGTAACCTCCAGAAGATCGGCGGGCCCTTCTTTGCCGTCAAGGCCCTTTCCCTCAAGGCAGTCCATGCTTTCCTCGACTTCAAGAAAATTGCCCATCTTGTTTCCCAGTGGTTCATCCATGGCGGTAAGAAGGGCGATGATCCGCATTCCCATGGCTTTTCCGGTATCGACAAGGGAACGGGCAAGTTTTTCGCCGTCGGCGGGATCTTTCATGAAAGCCCCCGATCCGTATTTTACGTCAAGAACAAGCGCCTGGGCCCCTTCGGCTTTCTTTTTGGAAAGGATGCTTGCCGTGATAAGGGGAATGGATTCCACCGTGCCGGTGACATCCCGCAGCGCGTAGAGGAGCCTGTCCGCGGGGACTATGTCTTTTGTCTGGCCCGTCATGGCGAATCCGTCCCTGGCGAGGATCTCCCTGAATTCGGCCGCATCCAGGCTGGTCCTGAAACCCGGTATGGCCTCAAGTTTGTCGAGGGTACCTCCGGTGTGGCCAAGGGCGCGGCCCGACATCATGGGGTCCCGTATGCCCAGGCTCGCGGCAAGGGGCGCGAGGATGAGGCTTGTCTTGTCGCCGACGCCGCCTGTGGAATGTTTGTCCACGAAGGGACCGGGAATGCCCGAAAGATCCATCACGTTCCCCGAACGGAGCATTGCCCCGGTAAGGGCGGCGGTTTCGGCCGCGTTCATCCCCCTGAAAAACACCGCCATTGCCCAGGCGGACATCTGGTAATCGGGAATTTCCCCCGCCGTATAACCGTCGATGAGGAACCGTATTTCATCCGCGGAAAGTTCCTTTCCCGAACGCTTGTCCAGTATAATGTCAACCGCTCTCATTTTTTTTCCTGTTTTTCCTGTGGCATCGCCGATTTGCTCGAACGCGAATGCATCAGCGCCGCCCTATACTTCGTTCCAGGTCGCGGGCCGCGTCCCCAGAATGTCTTCCATGACGACCGCCGCTACCGAACGGGCCTCCCTCAGGGAAGGGGCGTCCGGGGAACAGCGGGGAAGGATGGACAGAGCGTCTCCCGGAGCGGCAAGCCACCGGCGGGCCCCGGGGCCCAGCGCCAAAAGACCCGCCGCCGCGCCGTCTTCGTTTCCGCCTGTGCCATAAAGGCCGGCGCAGCGCGTACAGAGGAAGATTCCTTCTTCTCTATTGTACCATAATACCCCATCATCCGCCGATTCACAAGCGGAAGAAGCGCATTCAAGACCGGGACACCCCCCCAGGAGCGCGGCCCAGTTCCACAAGAACCGGACAAAAACGGGGGGACAGCCGTCCGCCGGGGCTTCTTCCAGACTGTCCAGTGCGAGAGAGAACAAATCAAGGGCCGCCTTCCAGTTTCCGCCGCCCCCGTGCGAGGCGAGCACGGTTTCCGCCAGAGCGTTCGCCGTCATGGTTCTTTCGTACAGTTCCCGCAGTCCCGGCCGCCAGGAAACAACGTCGAAGTCGGTGATTTTGCGGGAATCCCGGACGGGATCGTGGTACAGCCAGACTGTTCCCGAATGGAAGGGCGACGCGTGGGAGCGAAGGCGGCTTTTTGGCCCGCCGAACACCGTGGCGCGGATTATCCCTTCCTCGGCGGTGAGGAGCCAGACTTCCCGGTTCGATTCGCCTGACGGACGCGAGCGCAGGACAAGGACGGTGCGGGTAAAGCTCCGGCGCATCAGTTCAATTCAAGCGCGAAGATCTTGCTTTTGCGGTTCCGGTCGTAGCTTCTGCTCCGTTCCGCGGGAAGGCTTTCCACCGCGCTTTCCCGGAAACCCAGCGCCTCGAACCAGTCGTGGGCGCGGGTGGTAAGGACAAAGACCCGTTTCATCCCCCGTTTTTTCGCCCTGTCTACAAGATAACCGATGATCCTCCTTCCAAGGCCCGTGTCGGTGCAGGACGGGTCCGTGGCGATTGCGGCGATTTCTCCCTGGCCTTCTCCCCTGTCATGAAGCGCGCCGCAGGCGTGTATTTTTCCGTCTATGTCAAAGACCACATAGTCGCCCCGCCTTTCCTGAATGTCTTCCGCCCTGCGCCGCACCAGTATGCCCTGCTGCATGAGGGGCTCCATCATCCGCAATATATCGGGAATGTCCCCGCTCCGCAGATCCCGGATTGCCTCGTATTCGTCGGTGTAGATCATGGCGCCGGCCCCCAAGTTTGAAAAGAGTTCCAGCAGTACGGCGCCTTCTTCCCTTCCGTCCATAAGGTGTACGCGATCCACCCCGGCCCGGCACGCCTTGAGCGCGAGCGCAAGTTCGCCCAGTACCTTCCGTGAAGGGGCTCCCTTTTCCCCGGCGGCGTTTTTGTCCGGACCGCCTTTCCCTTCGCCGTTGAGGGCAAGGATGTTTTCGGCCTCTTGGGGGGTAAGCCGTCTTACCCGGCCGCCTGACGCCGCCTCAAAACCGGGCGGAAAAATATACTGACCCGCGCGCAGCCCCTCGTGCGCCGAAATGACAAAGAGCTTTATCGCCTTGAGCGCCGTCGAGGCGGCCAGGGCGATTTCGTCGCTGGGGACATTGTAGGATTTTCCCGCCGGGCTCCAGCCTATGCAGGGAAGTATGGGGATCATCCCCTGGCTTAACACCGTGTTTATAGAGCCGGTGAAGATTTTGTCCACGGTGCCTGTGCGCTCCATGTCCGTTCCGTCGACAATCCCAAGGCCGCGCGCCCGGACAAAGTTCCCGATTACGGCGTCGGTTCTTCCCGCCGAAATACCCGTCATGAAACGCGTCGCCACATGAAACGCCGCCATCTCTACGAAGGGCATGGCGTCCGACGCGGTAATTCTTGTGTTCCCCATGTAGCGCGAGACAATGCCGTATTCTCCCAGCACGGAATCTATCCATTCTTTGGCCCCCGGTACTATCACCACCCGGAAGCCCGTCCGGGCAAGCAGGGCAAGATCCCTTACAAGGTACGGGAAAGCGGGATCTTCGGTGACGGGGAAGTCGATCTTGAAAACCATGGTGGAACCGTCGAAGCGGCTCTGGTAACGGAACGCCTCCCTGACAAGATCCACGCCGGAGGAAAGAGCGTCCGGGGAACGTTCCGCCTCACGCCCGGAAAAAGGATGAGGAGCGGGATCGGGGTTTTTGCCGTTCATGAGCCAATGATAATGCGAAGGAAAAAAGGAGGCAAGTGGCCGAAGGCAAAGCTGCGCTTTGTCTTCGGCTGGGGAGTTTTGCGGCGGGGCGCGGGCCGAAGGCGAAGCTGCGCTTCTCCTTCGGCTGGGGAGTTTTCGCGGTGCGAAAACTCCATGTGTGTGTGGGCGGCGCGGGCTTTGGCGGCTGCGGGAATTCAGGCAGACCGCGCGAGGGGCCTGAGAGCCGCAAAACTCCTGACGTTTCGGTAACATTTTAAAATGAGGCATTTCGGGGTCAGCGCGGACAGACGGCGGACGCGCGGGCGGCGAAGCGTAAAGAGGACTGTTATACGAAGGCTGGGGTGGCTTTAATAGAGTTGTTCAATAACTTCAGTTATTGAACAAATTCCGCTTCAAAACGCGATTTTGTA
>JAIRXH010000085.1 GCA_031268385.1 Treponema sp.
GGGGGTATTATTACTGATACAGTGTAATATCAAGCGCATAATTACAGACTCCCCCCTATTGGTAGTTTCATAATGTAAATACATAATAACATGGCTCAATATATCTGTCAAGTGAAAAAATCAGATATTTTTATGGCTCCTCTATCATGCTGAAATAAATAAGCTATATGTGGACTTTAACGGACCATTCCTGCACAGAAGAAATCCGTACAAATAAAAAAACCCGCAAAACAAAACCTAAATCTTAATTCTGCGGGCTCAAATTCTCTAAAACGCTTTTTAAAAGGGCCGCTCCGCCAGGTATTTGTATTCTTTATAAATCCTTTCTACCTGGGCCTTGGCTTTAGCGAGAAGGGCGTCGGCCCTGTCGGCGCTTGCCTGCTTCAGGCTCTTGAAGCGCACTTCCTTGTACATAAAGTCCTCAAGCGGCGTGGAAGGTTCCCTGGAATCCAGCGTAAAGGGATTCTTCCCCTCGTTTTTAAGCCGTGGATCGTAGCGGAACAGGGGCCACAGGCCGCTTGTTACCACCGCCTTCTGCTGATCCATGCCCAGCGTCATGTTAATCCCGTGGTTGATGCAGTGGGAGTAGGCGAGGATGATAGAGGGGCCGTCATAGCTTTCCGCTTCACGGAACGCCTTGATAGTCTGGGCCATGTTGGCGCCCATGGAGATCTTCGCGACATACACGTAGCCGTAGCTCATCGCCATGGCCCCCAGGTCCTTCTTGGTGATCTCTTTACCCGCGGCGGCGAACTTGGCAATGGCCCCGATAGGCGTTGCCTTGCTCATTTGACCGCCGGTGTTGGAATACACTTCGGTATCCATACAGAGGATATTCACGTTTCTGCCCGAGGCAAGCACATGGTCCAGGCCGCCGTAGCCTATGTCGTAGCCCCAGCCGTCGCCTCCAAGTATCCAAACAGACCTCTTGATAAAATGGTCCGCCAGGGAAAGGAGTTCTTTTGCCGTGGGCTTGCTGTCACCGGCCAGCGCTTTTTTCAGTTCGTCGACATTTTTCCGCTGTTCTTCAATAGCGGCGTCGTCCGCCTGAGCGTTGGCGAGGATTTTGTCGATAATGGCGGCGGCAATGCCTTCGCCCTTGGCCTTGACGGCCACTTCGCGGGCGTAGACGGCGAGCTTGTCGCTGGTAAGCCGCATCCCCATGCCGAACTCGGCGGCGTCTTCAAAGAGGCTGTTGGACCACACGGGGCCGCGGCCGTCCGAGCGCCGCGCGTAAGGCGTGGAGGGAAGGTTCCCGCCATAAATTGAAGAACAGCCCGTGGCGTTGGCGATAACCGCGCGGTCACCGAAGAGCTGGCTTAAAAGTTTTACATACGGAGTTTCGCCGCAGCCCGCGCAGGCGCCGGAGAATTCAAAGAGGGGCCGTTTGTAGGCAAGCCCCTTGGGCGTACCCAGGTTGATTTCAGATGAGGGAACTTCGGGCAGGCTCATAAAATAATCCCATACCTTAACTTGTTCCGCCCGGTATTCGGGAGTAAAGTGGGTAAAATTAAGCGCCTTGTGTTCGGGATTGTCTTTTGCCTTCGCGGGGCAGATATGAATACAGGCGCCGCACTGCATACAATCTTCACTGGAAATAACCAGGGCCGCCTTTTGACCGGCAAGCGCCTTGGGTTTAATCTCGGCGCACCTGAAGCCCGCGGGCGCTTTGGACACATCCGCGTCGGTAAGATTCTTCATGCGGATAACCGCGTGAGGACATACCACGGAACACTGTCCGCACTGAATACAAAGCGCCTCGTCCCACTGGGGAACCTGTTCGGCGATAGCCCTTTTTTCATACTGGGTAGTCGCCGTGGGAAAGGTGCCGTCTTCGGGGATCTTGCTTACCGGAAGTTTGTCCCCTTCCTGTATGATCATGGTGCCCAGCACTTCCCTGATCCACGGATCTTTGGCTGTGGACATGGGGGGCTTCATGTGGAGATTCCCCTCGGCCGCGGAAGGGTACTTCACTTCCTGTACCGCGCCCAGAGCCATATCCACGGTGGCGTAATTTTTCTGTACCACATCGGCGCCCTTTTTGCCGTAGGACTTCTCTATGAATTTCTTCATATATTTGACGGCTTCTTCCTGGGGGATAACGCCGGAAATCTTGAAATAAGCGGCCTGCATAACCGTGTTGATGCGGGTGCCCATGCCGGTTTTACCCGCGATATCAAAGGCGTCAATAATATAGAATTTAAGCTTTTTGTCTATGATCCTTTTTTGGGCTTCCACGGGGATTTGTTTCCACACTTCGCCCGGTCCGTAGGGACTGTTGAGGAGGAAGATCCCGCCTTCCTTCGCGTTGGCGAGCATGTCGTAGGTCTCCATATACGAGAACTTGTGGCAGGCGAGGAAGTCCGCCTTGGTGATAAGGTAGGGCCGGCGTATGGATTTTTTGCCGAAACGCAGATGCGATACCGTAAAGCCGCCTGATTTTTTGGAGTCGTAGGAGAAGTAGGCCTGGGCGTTCAGTTCAGGTTTCGCGTCCCCTATGATCTTGATTGAGTTTTTATTGGCGCCGACCGTACCGTCAGCGCCGAGGCCGTAAAACATCGCTTCGTTCATACCCTCTTCGGGGACTATGAAGTGCTCGTCGTAATCAAGGCTTTTGCCCTGAACATCGTCTTTTATGCCTACAACAAAGCTGTGGATTTTTTTGCCGGAAAGATTGTCGAACACGGCTTTTATCATACCCGGGGTAAATTCCTTGGACCCCAGGCCGTAACGGCCGCCAAGCACCAGAGGATAGTCCTTAAAGGAACTATCACCTGAACTCATCACTTCGCCAAGGGCGGTACGGACATCTTCGTACAGGGGTTCGCCGAGGGCGCCCGGATCTTTGGTACGGTCAAGCACCGCGATGGATTTTACCGAAACGGGCAGGGCTTTAACAAAAGAGCGGGCGTCGAAGGGACGGAAAAGCCGCACTTTGAGGAGCCCGACCTTTTCGCCTTTGCCCGCCAGGAATTCCACGGTCTCTTCACAGGTTTCCGCGCCCGAACCCATGATGATGATTACTTTTTCAGCGTCTTTGGAACCGTAGTAGTCAAAAAGATGGTAGGCCCGGCCCGAAAGTCCGGCATACTTGTCCATTTCTTCCTGAACAATGCCGGGAACCGCGTCATAGTACTTGTTTACGCCTTCCCGGCCCTGAAAATACGTGTCCGGATTCTGGGCCGTACCGCGCATGGAAGGTCTTTCGGGAGTCAGCCCCCGCAGGCGGTGGGCCCGGACCAGATCGTCATTCACCATCTGCCGCATCACGTCATAGGGGACTTCCTCAATTTTTTGATATTCATGGGATGTACGGAAACCGTCAAAAAAATGAAGGAAGGGTATTCTGGAACGAAGCGTGGAAGAATGGGCGATAATCGCCAAATCCATTACTTCCTGGACACTGTTGCTGGAAAGCATGGCCCAGCCTGTCTGCCGGCAGGCCATTACATCCTGATGATCGCCAAAAATTGACAGGGAAGAAGTCGCCAGCGCGCGGGCGGCAATATGGAACACCGTGGAAGTGAGTTCCCCGGCGATTTTGTACATATTGGGAATCATTAAAAGGAGCCCCTGGGACGCGGTAAAGGTCGTGGAAAGAGCGCCCGTGGTCAAAGCCCCGTGCACGGCCCCGGCGGCCCCGGCCTCGGACTGCATTTCGACAACTTCGGGGATAGTCCCCCAGAGATTTTTCCGGCCCTGGGCGGTAAATTCGTCCGCCATTTCCCCCATAGGACTTGAAGGGGTAATCGGGTAAATCGCGATTACTTCACTCAGCGCGTGGGCAACATATGCCGCCGCGTTGTTACCGTCAATCATAACCATGTTTTTGTCTGCCATTGCTTTTCCTCAATAATAATAAGGTAGAATATTTTATTTTAGCCCGTATCAGCGGAATATTCAAGCGAGCGGCAAAGAGAAAGAAAAACCACCGGCCTCACGGACAGGCCGTCATGCCGCATAAGGCAAATCCCTGCCTGGGAACGTATGGAAAGTACACCCACAAAAAGGTAAGGAGGGGTGTCAAGCAACCGAAGGTTGCAGGAAGCCGTGCCACGCGAAGCGGGGTGCGGATTCATCTAACAGGACCCCTAACCTATTTTGTGTACCTTCCGAAACCTATCAAGGCAGGGATTTGTTTCTTGATTACGGAACGATGACCATCACTATGTCGCCGAAAGGACCCTTGATACCTTCACGGTTAATCTCCCATCTCCCGGCCATGTAGAGCCGTTTGCCCCGGTCTTCTTCGTCGAAGATGAGGATGAGGGGGCTTTTCGTGTCGAAGGAGGAGTGGATCAGTTCCTTGATGCTCTCGGGGAAGTGGTCCAGGAAGGCGTGGCAGACTTCGATGCCGTGCACGTCCGCGGGCTTGCCCCGGCGCGTGCTGTCCTTGTCCCGGTAGGGGATCACTACCTGCCGGGGCAGGCCGGCCTTTGGTTCAAGTTCCGGTACCGTGGTGGGCGCCGGGATAATAGGACGGCGGGGCTTGGGGTTGTGCACTCCGGCCTCTTCCCGCTCCTTGTCCGTTACCTGCTTCCACATGAGCCACTGCCCCACAAAGGGCCGGATGACGTCCTCGGATGGGACATAATCCTGCTTTCTTGCCATGATTGCTGCTCCTTATTTCTGATAGTGAAGGGGTTTACTCTCCCGAAACCGGCCAAAAGGCCGGTCCGCCGCGGCTATGGAAGGCTCCCGAAGTGTCCGGGAAGCTTCCCCAATCATTCGGGAATGTTCCCGAAGCGTCCGGGAATGTTCCCGAACCATCCGGGAGTGTTCCCGAAACGTCCGGGAATGTCCCCCAATCATCCGGGAAGCTTCCCGAAACACCCGGGAATGTTCCCGAACCACAACAGACCGAAGGTCTGACTTCACTGACCGCACGGACTTGTGGTTTGCCCTTCCCCTTCGCCCCTGTTGTCCGGGTCCGCGGCTCTCTCCGCGCTTCACTTCGGTGACTGAC
>JAIRXH010000155.1 GCA_031268385.1 Treponema sp.
GGGTATATTTTCAGCCGCCATGGCCCGTCATTTCAGACCGTATATCCGTATCTTGTTAAGTATGGTCCGCCTGCTTATTCCCAGAAGTTCCGCCGCTTTGGTACGGTTGCCCCCGCAGGCTGCGAGGGCCCTTGTAATCGCGTCTTTTTCAACCATATCAAGCGGGGAAACGGCAGGCGGTTCCTCCGGGAGGGGGGCGGACGGCGGTTCCGGGAAAACCGGGGCGGACACCACGGGCACGGACATGACGGGCGCGGCGGGGGAGCCGTGCAGATCTATGTCTTCAGGCTGTATGACATAATCGCGGCAATAGATACGGGCCCGTTCAAGGATGTTCTCAAGTTCGCGTATGTTTCCCGGAAAAGACCACGACATGAGTTTTTCCATTGCCCTGGGGGCAACGGTATAACGGGGTCTTCCGCTTTGAGAGAGCAGGTGTCCGGCAAGCAGGGGAATGTCTTCCTTTCTTTCACGAAGCGGCGGCATGACAATGCGGAATACATTGAGACGGTAGTAAAGATCCCCGCGAAGGCGGCCTTCCCTTACCATGGCTTCGGGATCCCGGTTGGTGGCGGAAATAATACGGGCCTTTACGGGAATATCGCTTATCCCGCCAAGGCGGCGTATCTTTCTTTCCTGCAGAACACGGAGGAGCTTTACCTGAAGAGGCATGGACATTTCTCCTATTTCGTCAAGGAAGATGACGCCCCCGCCCGCAAGTTCAAAGAGGCCGGTTTTTCTCCCCATCGCTCCGGTAAAAGATCCCTTTTCATGGCCAAAGAGTTCACTTTCCATGAGGCCCTCGTGTATGCCGCCCATGTTCACCGCGACAAAAGGTTCGTCCCTGTTTGGACCGCGCGCGTGTATTTCGCGTGCGGCTACTTCTTTTCCCGTGCCGCTTTCACCGGTAACAAGCACCGTCACATCCACACAGGCGATCCTGTCTATGTCCCGCGAAATTCCCAGCATGGCGGGGCTTTGCCCAAGGAGCATGGTTTCGGATCCGGTCGTGCGCTTCCGGGCTTCCACGATATTTTCCCGGCGCCTGTTTTCCACAAGGGCCCTGAGTTTGATGGCAAGCTCCGAAGGATCAAAGGGTTTGACAAGGTAATCGCCGGCGCCCCTTTTCAGGGCCCTTACGGCGTCGGGAATTTCGCCGTGGGCGCTCATCATGATAACGGGAGAAGAGATTCCCCGCTTTTCAATCTGTTCCAGCACCTCCTGTCCGTTCATGCCCGGCAGCCGCAGATCGAGGATTACCGCGTCAAAACTTTCCGATTCAAGCATGGCAAGGGCGGCCTCGCCGTTTTCCGCGCCGCGGGTTTTCATCCCTTCAAGGCCAAGATACTTCCCAAGGGAATCACGTATGTTTTTCTCGTCGTCTACAACAAGGACCCGCATCAAAGCGCTCCTCTGGAGCGCAGGGCTCCTTTGGAGAGCGGCGTTCCCCGGTATTCGGCGATGACGATGACCGCCTCCGCCCCGCCGCCTTCGCGGTTTTCAAGCGTGATGGTTCCTCCCGCGGCTTCGACAAAACGCCTGCAGACGGAAAGTCCAATGCCGGTTCCCGTACTCTTGCTTGTAAAAAAAGGATCGAAGATCCGGGACAGTTCGGAGGGGGCGACGCCCCGGCCCCGGTCGTAAACGCGGATAATAACGGCGCCGCGGTTTCTTTCCACCGAGGCGCCCGTTTCCTTTTCGCCGCCGCCGGATTCAAGCGCGTTCCGTATCAAATTTTCAAAAACCGAACGGAAACGGTCCGCGTCCGCCATGACAAGGACATCCTTCGCCGAATCTTCTTCCACAATAATGCGGCCGCAGAGCCGCTGGGAAGTTTCGGCAAGAAGATCATACACATTAAGAGGAACAGGACTTCCCTTTCCTTCGCGGAGATAATCGTTCACCCGGTAGGCAAGAGACGACAGTCTTGCAACTTCCTGATTGATAAGCGTGATTTCTTCCTTTCCCTTTCCGTCAAGACTCTTTTCAAGAATGCCCGTCTGCAGGCGTATGGAAAGAAGCGGGTTCTTTATTTCGTGGGCCAGTATGCCGGCTGCGGTTCCCAGCACTACGAGATTTTTTTGGGATTCTATGCGCCTGCGGTATTCACGGTTGCGGAGGTAGAGACTGCGGATCGAAAACACCAGAAACAGGAGGATGATTTCCACAGCGGGAAGAAGTATTGTCGATACCGTTTGCGTCCGCCGCCATGCCGGATGCACTATGTCTATATACAGATACTTCCCCATGGCAAGAAGATTAAAAAGAGAAGGCTGGCTTTCGCCCCTTCTTTCCATCCTCCGGCCCGGCGGCACGCGTCCGGTACGGAGGACAAATTTGACGGATGCCCCTTCCGGGTCCGGTATGGTGTAACGGCCAAAGCGGTTCCGGCGGCTGTCGCCGTCGAGGATCCCTTCATCAAAAACAGGAGGCGTTATTCCCCATGTATACAGGGGACGAAGATCGTCGCCGTATACGGCAAAGCCCCGGATACGTTCGGCAAGCGCGGGATTTGCTTCTATCGCCGAACCGAAATCGTCATAGCCGCGGAGGCTGGTAAAAAGCATGTTAAAAATACGCTCGTTGTCGTTGTCGCGTATGAGGCGGGCGCGATCCTGTATTGTCCAGGCGATAAAAAACACAAGAGCCGAAAGAACAACCCAGCCCAAGACGGCGGCCGCTCCCGACGAAACCGCCGCGGAAATACGTGTCTTCACGGCGTTTCCCCCTGATACCTTATAAGCCGGGCCGCTTCGGCGGTTCCCCGGAAACGCCCGGCGCATATCAGCGCATAAAGCGCGGCGCCGAAGGCGGCTTCTTCCTCGTGCAGGGGAATCATGAGGGGAAGGGCGAATTTCTTTTCAATGACGCGCCGCAGGAAAGCATTCCTCCGTATTCCGTTTCCCGATCCCGCAAGAAACGTGATTTTTTCCATGGGGGATGCGGCGGAAGCTTCACCCCGTCTGCCTTCGGGCAGCATGCCGTAAAGTTCCTCCGCCATGCCTTCAAGAAAACCGCGTATCAGGGCGGCGGGAGTAAAATTGGCGGAGGAGATGTTCTTTATCCAGCCGCGCGGCAGCGGGTCCCGGCGGCTTCCCTCGAACATGGTGTTGACAAGGAGAGGTTCTTCGGGGCTTTGTGTATCTTCATCTTTACGCAGCGCGTCTTCCATCGCGCCGTAAAGGGGAACAGCGTTCGGGACGCCGGCCATCCGCAGCACCGCCCTGAAAAATTCTTCCAGCATGGCGTAGGCCTTGCCGCCGCAGAGGGACGCGCCTGAGCAGAGGAACTTTCCCTCGAAGTAGGGCCGCCGTTCAAGGGGGCTCTGTTCATCCGGATATTTTTCACCGCCGGAATTTCCGTCCGTCCCGCCGATCAGCGAAATCTGTCCTCCTGTACCCATGTTTACAAGCGCGCCCTTATCCGCGCCGCGGACGCTTCCCAGAAAACCCGCCTGGTTGTCGCCGACGGCAGCCGCGACGGGAACAGACCCGTTTCCGCATGTTCCCCGGATCTCGCCCGCCGGCGCAAAATCACCGGCGGCGCGGGGCAAAAGCGCCGTGTCGATGCCCGCGGCTTCGAGTGTTTCAATATCAAAGCAGGAACTACGGGGATCGAAAAAACCGAGCGCGCAGGCGTTGGTTGCGTGCATGACAGGCCGCGCCGCGCCGCAGAGCCGCATGGCGATGTAGTCCCCTATGGTGCAGAGTTTCGACGTTCCGGCAGGGACGGTTCCGGCGGAACGGTGGTAAAAGTGGGTGACAAGTCCGTAACCCGCGGCCGGCGTGTAAGGGACCGCCGGAGAATTTCCGCGGAACGTTTTCGCCGCGAGACCGGAAAGATATTCCGTATACGTCTTCCCGTCCCTGAAGGGAAGGGCCCCGCTTCCGTCCTGCCATGTGTAGAAGGGGCTCAACGCCCTGCCCTCCGAATCGACGTAGAGTATGCCGTGCATTTGACAGGAGATCCCTATGCCGCCTATGGGCGCGTGTTTTTTCATCATTGTCAGGTACATGCCTTCCACAATGCGGAAGACAGCTTCGGGATCCTGTATGCGTTCCCAAGGACGGACGGACGGCACGAACGTGTTGGCGCCGTGAAGCACTTCCAGCGTCCGTCCGTTTTCGGCGTCAAAAACCAGCGAACATATTTTGGTAGTCCCTATGTCAAAAGCCAGCGCCTTCATTTGCTTTCATCTTCCTATGGAAGCACTGATTTATTCGAATGCGAATAAATCAGTGCTACTTTATTGTAGTTTTTCGCCGCTTTGAAAAAGCGCGTTTTCCGCAGGAAAACGAGAAAAACCATAGGGTAACGCTGATTAGCCACAAGTTAATCAGCGTTACCCTATATCTTTTCTAAAATCCATGCCCTCAAAATGTACGGCGCCCAGTGCCCGGTACGCCTTCGCGGACGCGTCAGCCGCGTCTTTTCCTTCTGCCGAAACCGCAAGAACCCGGCCTCCCGAGGTACGGCAGAGGGAACCCGGCGCGCCGCCGGGGCTCCGTTCGGCGCCGGCGAAAAATATGCGGGCCCCTGTTTTTGCCAAGGCTGCAGAATTGACGGCAATGGGATCTCCTTTCCGGTACGCTCCGGGATAGCCTTCCGCGACGGCTGCCGGCGCGCAGACCGCGCCGTCTTTCCATTTTAGGGGAAACCCTTCAAGGCGTCCTGATGCAACGGCAAGGCAGAGATCCGCAAAATCCGATTCCATGAGGGGAAGCACAGCCTGGGTTTCGGGATCGCCAAGACGTACATTGTACTCAAGAAGACGGCAGCGCCGGTCCTGTACCATAAGGCCGAAAAAGATAAAGCCCCGGTAATCCATGCCTTCCGCCTTTATTCCCTTCAGGGTAGGCTTTACTATATGTTCAAAAAAATCGTCCCGGACTTCTTCGGTAAAACCGGGCGCGGGCGCTATGGCGCCCATGCCGCCCGTGTTCGGCCCCCTGTCCCCGTCAAAGCGCCGCTTGTGATCCTTTGCGGAAACAAAGGGGATAATAACGCCCTTCCTGCCGGGAGACGCGCTTACCGCCGCGAGGATCGACACTTCGGTTCCCTCAAGAAATTCTTCCAGCACCACCGAGGCGCCCGCGTCCCCCAGGGTCCTGTCCTTCATGAATGAAGAAAGGCACGACCCGGCGCCGGCAAAATTTTCCGCGATGACGACTCCCTTTCCCGCGGCAAGACCATCGGCCTTGATCACAAGCGGCGCCGCGCCGGCCGCGCCGAAATGATTCCGCGCGTATTTCAGGGCGTCTTCGGGATCGGAAAAATTCCGGCTTTCCGCGGCGCGCACCCCGTATTTTTTCATGAAAGCCTTCGCGTATATTTTGCTCGCCTCAAGCCGCGCCGATTTTTTGTCCGCCCCCGCGATTGCGATTCCGGCGGCGCGGAAACGATCCGTAATGCCCGCCGCAAGGGGAGCCTCGGGACCGGCGACGGCAAGATCGACTCCGTTTTCTTTCGCGAAGGCGGCAAGCCCTTCCTGTCCGGTTTCCGCTGCCGGATCCCCGCCTGAAACCGCTATGTTCACGCATTTGTTTTCCGACGCGGTACCGCCGTTGCCAGGAGCGGCGTAAATTTTTTCAACCCGTTCTGACCGGGCAAGCTTCCAGGCCATCGCGTGTTCCCTGCCCCCCGAACCTATGACAAGTATTTTCATAAAATGATGGTACTACAACTGCGGGACGGAGATCAAACCTGCTTGACAAGGCAAATACTTTTGACAAGACTCAAAAGACAAAGACAGCGTTTCGGCAGGACGGCGGAAAGGAGAGGATAACAAAGGACGGTCATTTTCCTTTTTGATCCTCGAAAACGGGAATTGCCACATTGGGCGCCCTTGTACAGCATCCGAGGATTACCGCGTTTACTCGGTTCATCGAAGGCTGGAGCAAAACCCCCACAAGGGGCGTTAACCTGACTGGAGTTTTGCAGAAGCCGAACCGTCGAAGACGGCGAAGCATATACAGACCTGTTATATGAGAACCAGGAACCATCTTTCGTTCTTGACCTTCCGTAATTCTTTCTAGGACAATGATTTAGTCAGTTGACTACCGGTAATCCGGCGCCTTGACACAAACCGCAGTGAGAATTTTTGTGAGTAACAGAAATTCGAGGAGTAAAGTCATGCGCCGTTATTATCTCCATACCCGCCATCACGGCATCTTTTACGCGGAACTGTTAGACCCCCAATCAGGCCGTAAGCTCACCGCCCGGTCTACCGGCACCAAAGACCGCGATGAAGCCATGCTCAAGGTCGCTGCTTGGCTTCAGTCCGGTATCCCTACCGGCAGAAAACGAAAACCACGTCCGCTGGAACTCGCTACCAGCCTTGACGGGATTATCAAGTCTATCAAAAAAATAGAACTAAACCCCGATGACGCCTTGCACATTGTCGCCGTCCTCAAAAATCGTAACCTCATTGACTTTACCGTGATGAAAGCCGGAAACGGAACCATCCCCTTTGCTGATTTTTTGAAAACATTCTGAGACTTTGACACCTCCCCCTATGTCAGGGAGAAACTCGCCCGTCGTTACAGTATCGGCAGACGCCATTGCTACGATATGCTTAACCGCATACAGAACTACTGGATTCCCGCCTTCAAGGATAAAACCTTAAATAGCATAGCCAAGGCGGACTTGAAAAACTTTTCCCTTTCTCTGGCGGAAAAGGGTCTGGCTCCGGGAAGCATCAACAAAACCATGATAGCCGGAAAAACCGCGTTAGGTTGGGCATACCAGGAAGGAATGATCTCCGTCAACCCTGCCGATGGATTACTCCGGTTCTCCGGCGAAAGTAAGAAGCGCGGAGTATTAACCCCGCAGGAAGCGGCGCTGGTGTTCGGGGCAACATGGAATGATAACCGGGCATATACGGCAAACTTATTGGCTATTACCACCGGGCTCCGGTCAGGGGAAGTATTGGCCTTACGGAAATCCGACATAGGGATAAGTGAAAACATCCTTTACATCCGGCATTCTTGGGCCTATACAGACGGCCTTAAATCGCCGAAGAACGGGGAGGAACGGAAAATCCCCCTGCTCCCGGAGGTACGGGAGCATCTCATGGAATTATTGAAAGAGAATCCCCATGAGGGGGACGATCCCTTTATCTTTTACGGGGCATCCCAGGATAAACCGATGTGCAACCGGCTGATGCTTGAGGGGCTGAAAGAGGCGTGCCGGGCCGCCGGGATTGAACCGGCCGGGCGGGGCATTGTGTTTCACAGCCACCGGCATTACTATGCCGCCCGGATGGCTGACCGGATGACGGCCGAACAGGTGAGCCGGATAACCGGGCATAAGAGCAAGGCGGTCTTTGAGGAATATGCCGACCATATCATCACGGAGAATCTTGAGGCCGCCGGAGCGATAGGGGCGGAGGTATTCGGGAATATCATCGGTTTCAGGAAGGGGGCGTAGGATGGATAGCCGTGAAATACCCCGGATAGGGAACCGGAGCGATGCTCTGGAATTACTGGAATGCCTGATAGACGCCGTAAATAGCGATGGAAAAGGCGATGAGTTTATACGGCAGTCCCTTGAGGCGCTCAGGGATGCGGTGGAGCGGGAAATCATATAGGCTTCTATACCTGCAAGGAGGACTGTCAAAAAACTTTGAAACCCCGGACGGTATTTTCCCCGTCCGGGGTTTTTCATGGTACGGTACAACTGACAGCTTTGACGAAACACGGGAAGAAGGCCTTTTCCGATTCCATAAGCCGCGTCTTGTAAAGAGTGACTTTTCATCCGGACGTTCAGGAATAACCGTATCAATACGTTCAAAAAGAGGGTTCCCAAGCGTTCAACCGGCTCCCCGGTTTGAGCAGATATGATTATGCTTCCGGGTAATTCAGGCA
>JAIRXH010000161.1 GCA_031268385.1 Treponema sp.
CTCATGAAGACACCGTACCACGGGCGGGGGGAATGTTCAAGGCCTAAGGCAAAGCTACGCTTTGCCGTAGGCTGGGGAGTTTTCGCTTCGCGAAAACTCCAAGGCGCGAGGGATCGAAGAGCCGCAAAACTCCACGCTTACGAGGCGGGGCACTCGGTGCCAGGCACCATATTCCCGTGATCCGTAGTGAAAGGACACCCACTGATTTTTCAGGGGGTGGCAGACAAAAGGCGAAGCGCAGCTTCGCCTTTTGCTGGGGAGTTTCGCGGCGGTTACACGGGGTTTGCGGGCTGCGCGTGGGGCGGAAGCCGCGAAACTCCACGGGCCGGGTACCATAATTCCACGGGGTACAAGCGTCCTCCGCAATGTGCCCTTGGAGTTTACGGCATCCAAACCACGCGCCGCCTTGGAACCTCGCACTTCCACCGTAAAACTCCCCAGCCGAAGGCGAAGCTCTGCTTCGCCTTCGGCCCAGGACCCCCGGTAAATTCTATATGGTGTCCTTTCATTACAGAGTTTTGCGGCGGGGCGCGGGCCCAAAACCTGCGGTTTTGGGCTGGGGAGTTTTCGCTTCGCGAAAACTCCATGTGTGTGAGGGCTGCGCGGGGTTTGGCGGCGGTGTTCGACAAGTCCGCCAAAAGGATTATGCACGTCTCCTTCGGGCCGCGGCACATGGTTATGATAGGCGGGGCGCTGGTGGTCCTCTTTATCCTGTACAGAACGGTGGTGATGATTCTGCGGCACCGGCGCATGAAGCGGCGGCAGAATATCGCTATCCTTAAAGCCGGCGTGAGCAAGCTGGACGGCGACGAAGCCGACCGGCTGGCGGAGAAATACAAGGACAAGCAGGAGGGCCGGGACGGCGTCAACGGTGAAAGCATAACGTAAATGTGGAAAAGCGTCGGACCACCGGATGTTGGAACTGCCTCACTTGAAAAGTTTCCGGGGTATGGACGAGATCGTTCCTCCCTGCAGCGTGGAGACATCATTGGTAATGATCATCGCGGTACCGTCGTGGGCGCGTATGTCCCGTATAATCTCTTCCTTGCCTTTCCGGTTGGCGAAGATCATCAGTACCGTTTTTTCCGAATCCCGTCCCTTTGCCTCCATGGTGGTAACGGCGTAGCCCCGCGAACGGAGCAGGGTAGTCATGCCGTCCGAATTTTCCCTTGAAATGATGGTCTGTATAAGAACTTTGCCCATTCCTATAAAATTTTCGATTTTGGAACCGGAATAGATGCCCAGCGAAAATCCTATGCTGTACACGATTCCCTTGATGGGGGCGTCGCTTATCCCCATGATTACCCTCGACGCGACAAAGGTCCACAGGATGATTTCAAAAAAGGAAAGGATTGTTCCTTCCCGGCGATACCCCTTGTTGACAAGAATGGTCCGCACCGTCCCCAGAGAAACTTCGACGATCTTGGAAACAAGAATAAGAACCAGTTCCAAAGGAGGGGCGGCGGTTAAAAAGGCCTTTGCGTATTCAAGCATGTCATGCTTCCTCCTAAAAACTATAATATCCGCAATCCCTGAAAGCAAGCAGGAGCCATGGAGAAAAAGGACCGCCGGAGCCGTGTATCTGTTCCCTTACAAAAAAACGTGTTTTGTCATTTTACTTGACTGTTTTGAAAATTCCGATAAATACTGGTGTTAAAGGTATTTTCGGAGGTTTTCATGAATACATCGGTACGAACGGTTATTGAACTGCTTCGCGGGGCGGCGCGGGAATACGGCCAGAGACCCTATCTTGGGGGAAAGACCGGGGATGAATGGATACGGTACAGTTACAGGGATACGGACAGGCTTTCGGACGCCTTCGCCCTTTCCCTTATTTCTCTTGGCCTTGAACGGAACGAGAACATTGCCATCCTCTCGGAAGGCCGGCCTTCCTGGGTCATTGCCGAATTTGGCGTCCTCAAGGCCGGCTGCGTGTCGGTGCCCCTGTCGACGAAACTGCAGGGGGAGGAGATCATCTTCAGGCTGGATCATTCCGAATCGCGGGTTCTCCTCATTTCCGAAAACAATTTCCGGAAAGGCGCGGAAATTCTTGACAAGGTGAAGAAGCGTCCCGTCCTTGTCTGTCTTTCGCCCAAAAATTCCCGTACCGAAGAGCTGTGCGGCAAATTTTCCCTTGCCGGGGGAAAGGATATTTTCTATTATGACGAACTTGCCGCGAAGGGCGAAGAATTCCTGTCCGCCGGCGGCGGCGAAGGTCCCCTTCTCCGCGGGAAGCTCGAAGAAATAACCGGCTCCATTGGGCCGGATGATACGGTTACCATATCATACACGTCGGGCACAACGGGAAATCCCAAGGGAATCATGCTGAGCCACCGGAACTATCTGCATAACGCCTTCGCGGCCGCGGCCATTGTGAAGGTGGAGGAAGGCTGGAAGAGCCTTATCATGCTGCCCCTGGATCATTCCTTTGCCCATACCGTGGGCATTTATATCTTTCTTTTCCGCTGCCTTGCCATGTACTTCCCCGATTCACAGGGAGGTCCCCTTGCCGCCATGAGGAACCTGCCGTCGAACCTGAAGGAAGTCAATCCCGATCTCCTTCTTACCGTACCGGCCCTGTCGGGGAATTTCATGAAGAAGATGATCCAGGGCGTGGCCGCCAAGGGAAAATTCATCAACGGTATTTTTGAGCGCGGCGTCAGGGCGGGAATAGCCAGGGCGGGAAACGGGTTTGCCAGGCCCGCCCTTCCGGCGCGCGTTAAAAATTTTTTTCCCTGGGCCGCCGCGAACGCCCTTGTTTTTCCCAGTCTGAGGCGTTTCTTCGGCAGGGACATCAAATTCTGCATAGGAGGCGGCGCGCTTCTTGAAATACGCCAGCAGGAATTTTTTAACGCAATCGGCGTGCCCGTGTACCAGGGCTACGGCCTTACCGAAAACGCCCCCATCATCTGCTCCAATTCCCGGGAACGCCACAAATTCGGCACGTCCGGGGTAATCATTCCCGGCCTTGATGTCCGCATCATGAAAGACGAAACGGCCGGATGCGCCGTTGGGGAAATCGGCCAGATAGTTACCCGCGGCGGTTCGGTGATGAAGGGCTACTACAAAAACGCCGAAGCTACCGCCGCGACGGTGGTGGACGGGTGGCTCTGGTCGGGAGATTTGGGCTTTCTGGACGCGGACGGTTTTCTCGTTGTTACCGGAAGGGAAAAGGCGCTGCTCATTGCCGCCGACGGCGAAAAATACAGCCCGGAAACCATAGAGGAAGCGGTGATCAACACGTCGAAATTCATCGATCAGATTATGGTGTATAACGAGCAGTGCAAATTCACCTCGGCGCTGGTAACGGTAGACGCCCTGGAACTTTCCGCCGCCGTGAAGGCGGCCGGCATTACCGGCGTCAGTGACGGCGACATGGACCACGTCATAGATATTCTCCGCGACGATCTTGCCGCCTTCAGGAATACCGAAAGCGGCGGGGCCATTCCCGTTCAGTGGCGGCCCGCGTCGTTTGCCGTCATCCCGGAGGCGTTCGGCGAGGAAAACGGCCTTGTCAATTCCACCATGAAACTGGTGCGGCACAAGGTCCGTGACTTTTACCGGTCCCGCATTGACGAGATCTACGCGGGTCCCGCCGCCGATCCCCATCTTCCCGGAAACCGTGACGCGCTCCGCAGGGTTCTTGAATGATCTCTTTCCCTTTGGTATAGTGCGGGAATGAGAAATGGAGCGTACACATGTTAACAGTACAGGGTGTGACCAAGGTTTACGGCTCCCGGAAGGTGTTGGACAACATCAGCTTTACCGTTGAGGATCAGGAGATTCTTGGATTCCTCGGGCCCAACGGGGCGGGAAAGTCAACGACGATGAATATCATCGCCGGTTATACTTCCTCGACCGCGGGAACCGTAACGGTGAACGGCCGGGAGATTCTGGACGATCCAATCGGCTGCAAAAAACAGATAGGTTATCTTCCGGAGCATCCTCCCCTCTATCCGGACATGACGGTGGACGCCTATCTTTCCTTCATGTTCGGCCTTAAAAAAGTCCGGGAAGACAAAAAAAGCCACCTGGACGAAATTTGCGGGGCGGTAGGCATTGAGGATGTCAGAAAACGGCTCATCAAGAACCTTTCCAAGGGGTACCAGCAGCGGGTAGGGCTTGCCCAGGCCATGCTGGGAAATCCGCGTCTCTTGATCCTTGATGAGCCGACCGTCGGGCTTGATCCCAAGCAGATCCTTGAGGTGCGCAACCTTATCAGGGATATGGGGAAGCGCTGCGCGGTGATCTTCTCTTCGCATATTCTGCAGGAAATACAGTCGGTCTGCGGCAGGATCATCATCATCGACAACGGGGTCCTTATCGCCGACGATACGCCGGAAAACCTTTCCCGGAAAACCCTTGACGAGCGGCTCCTCCTTACCGTTGACGGGCCGGGGGAAAAAGCGCTGAAAAAGCTCAGGCAGGTTCCCGGAATGAAATCCGCCGAACTGTCCGGGAGCGGCGGAACGGCCGAATTTATTCTGGAGAGCGAAGAGGGCCGCGACGTAAGGCGGGATCTTTTCCGTATGCTTGCCGAAAACGGCTGGCCCATTCTTTCCCTGCGGCAAAGCGGCGTGTCCCTTGAGAATGTGTTCCTCCGGCTCACGGCCGGGGACAGCTCCGCCGTTTCCGTACTGGCCGGAACGGCCGAAGCGGAGGGCGAAGAAGCCCGGTCCGAAGAGGCCGGGGCGTCAGGCGAAGCTGAAGCGCCGGACGGAAAGCCCGCGGACGGCGAAGGAGGCGATGCGTGAAGGCGATAATCAGGCGGGAACTTTCCGCGTATTTTAATTCTCCCATCGGGTATGTGTACCTGGGGGTTGTGTATCTTCTTTCAGGTTACTTTCTTCTTTTCGGGGTGCTGCTCGCCAATTCATCGGTATTGACGCCGGTGTTTCAGGTACTGATGACCATTATCATGTTTCTTACCCCCATCCTTACCATGCGCCTTATGACCGAGGACAAGCGGCACAGGACCGATCAGGCGCTGCTTACCGCTCCCATCAGTCTTGGGGGTATCGTAACGGGCAAATTTTTCGCGGCGGCGCTGGTGTACATCGCGGGCATCAGCATCACCCTGGTGTACGCCCTGGCGCTGAGTTTTCTTGCCAGGATGAACTGGACGGTGATCTGGGGGAACTACATAGGGCTGCTCCTTTTGGGGTTTGCCTTCATTGCCATAGGCCAGTTCATTTCATCGCTGACGGAAAACCAGGCGATAGCCGCTATAGGAAGTTTCGTGGTAATGCTGGCCATATTCCTTCTGGATTCGGTTCCCCAGATAATTCCCAACCAGAAGATCGCCGCGTTCATGAGTTCACTTTCCCTTATCAAGCGCTATACCCCCATTACCAACGGACTTCTGGGGCCGGCCAATCTTTTTTATTTTGTGAGCGTCTGCGC
Source organism: Treponema sp. (assembly GCA_031268385.1). GTDB lineage: Bacteria > Spirochaetota > Spirochaetia > Treponematales > Breznakiellaceae > JAIROE01. The sequence goes on from JAIRXH010000161.1 coordinate 5,404, forward strand.
GATCTTTCTGTTTCTGACAACCCGCGTACTGGAGAAAAGAAGATGGAGTTAGCCAGGGCGCGGATCGCTTCCCGTCAACAGGGATAAACAAGGATATGATATGCTGAATATTTTTAAACGCAGGAATTTCCGTTTCGGAATTCTTTCTACGGCCATTACCGCGGCGGTTATCATTTTCATCGCCCTTCTTAACGCGGCGGTTACCGCGATCTTCAACAGGTATCCCCTGAATGTTGATTTGACGGAAAACAGGATCTTTGAAATTTCGGAGGACACAAAGAATTTTCTTGCCTCGCTGGATGAGGACATCGAAATTTTTGTGCTCAACACGGAAGACCGCTTTACCGCGTCCAGTCCCGCGCAGTACTTTGTCCAGGCCAATGAAGTAATACGGAGGTATTCCCAGCTTTCAAGGCGGGTACGGCTTACCTATCTGGATCTGCTGCGGAATCCCAATTTCAATTCCCAATATCCGGACAGGGAATTAAGGGTGAATGATATTCTCATTACCGCCCGGGGAAAATCGCGGGTTCTTTCCGCGGCGGATCTGTTTAATATACGCAGCGACTATAACGGCAGTTACGTGACTTCTTCCAAAGCCGAACAGGCAATGACATCGGCCCTGCTTGCCATTACGAGCAAAAACATTACCCGCGTTTCGGTTCTTGGCGGACATGGAGAAGTGGACGTGCCCGACTTCCTGGAACTGCTCAGCCTTAACGCCTGGGAAGTGATAAACCAGAACCTCATGACCGAGGAAATCGCGGACGGGGTTTCGGTGCTCATTCTTGCCGCTCCCGCCCGGGATCTTTCGCTTGACGAAACCCGGAAGCTTGACGACTTTCTTGAGGGAAGCACCAACCGGGTTCTTTTTTATCTTGCGTCTCCTGCCCAGCCTTCCCTGCCGAATCTGGATTCCTTTCTTGCCGAATGGGGCATAGAGGCACAGACCGGCGTGGTCTTTGAGACCGACGGGAACCGCATCCTCATGAATTCACCCTTCATCGCGTTCTGCGATTACGCCGAAGAGGTCTACTCGAAAAATGTGGCGCAGCAGGGACTGCAGACGGTGATTCCCCAGTCCCGTCCGCTCGGCGCTCTCTTTGAGGGGCGGCGTTACCGTTCGGTAAAACCGCTTGTCCGCTATTCCCCCTCTTCGGGAATACTTCCGGCGGACGCCGGGACCGACTGGACGCCCGACGCGCGGTCGCTGGTGGGGAATGTGCCTGTTCTTATGATAAGTTCTTCCACGCGGAATAATGTGTCGGGCGATATTGTACGGAATCATGTACTGGTTTCAGGCTCCCTTGGTGCGGTGGATCAGTTTTTTCTGGAAAGTCCCAATATTGCCAATTCAGGCTATTTTCTTGAACTCCTGGGAACACTGGCGGGCAGGGACGACCGGATCTACATTCAGGACAAGACGCTGGGCAGTACACAGTTGGGCGTTACCGCCAGCGTCATTCTGGTGCTGGGCCTTGTCTTTGTGGTGATCTTTCCCCTGGGCGTGCTGGGGGCCGGTATAGCCGTGTGGCTCCGCCGCAGGCACAGATAACAGGAGACGGAAATTGCCAAAGAAACGAACTGTTTTTCTTGCTCTGGTCCTCGCGGCAAGCTGCGTCCTCGCGCTTCTGGCCTTTATCCTGTTAAAGCCGGAAGAGGCGGATACCGCCGTTGTTGAAGCTCCGCCTGCGGAGTACATTCTGCAGCTTGAGGGAATAAAAAGCGTTACTGTTAAAAACGCCGAAGGGGAATTTACCGTTTTTCCGGGAGAAGAGGCTGAAGGCGCCGACGCGGCCCAAGGCGGCGCGGTTCCGTTTATCGGCGGTTTTGAGGACTGCGTCATGCCGGCGTGGGATCTTGCCCGCATGCTGGATATGCCCGCGGGACTGGTTTCCCGCGGCCTTGTTGACGAAGCTCCCCCGGAACGCGCTTCTTTCGGCCTTGATCCGCCCCGCGCCGAGGTCCGTGTTGAAACGGAAAGCGGACAGGCGGTTTTGTATATAGGCAATGACGCTCCGGACGGCTCCAACATTTACATGGCGAAAGAAGGGGATTCCGGCGTTTATCTCGCGGACTCCTGGAGTCTGGGCAATTACTTCAAACGCGCCCTTGATTTTGTCGACCTTGCGGTAACTCCCGCGCCTGTCGACGACGGGGCGGGGGCCTTTGTGTGTGACACCATACGCCTTGGAGGACTGGTGCGCCGCGGCGAGGAAATAACGGTGTTGAAGGAAGACCGGGAAGCCGGTGTTTCCACCCAGGCGGGTCTTATGGCCAGTCCCTTCAGGCTCACGTCTCCTTTTGAGTTTCCCTTCAGTTTGGACAAGGGGCTTCCCGCCCTTCAGGGAATTTTCGGTATACGGGCGTCAAGGGCCGTCGCGAAAGATACGGATCCGGCGTCTTACGGGCTTGCCGAACCATGGTCCACCGTATCGGTAAACGGGACTCTTGAAAAAGGAATGGGAGGTTTTGCCGTTCGGGTTTCAAGACCTGATTCTTCGGGGAATGTGTATTTGATGAAGGAAGGATCAGGTGTTGTTTTCGAAGCCGCCGCTTCGGCTCTGCCCTGGCTTTCCGTTTCATGGTTTGATCTGATGGAGAAACTTATCACACTTCCCTACATTGACAGCGTTGCCGCCGTTGAGGTGCGGACGCCGGAGCGGACCGTTGAATTTGCCCTTTCCGGCGAGAAGGACGATTTGAAGGTCCGGGCGGGCGGCGTTGACATGGATGTATCCGTATTCCGCTCGTATTACCAGACGCTGCTTACCGCTTCCTACGAAGACAGAACGGACATTTCTCCCGCGTCCCTTCCCGCGCCCTTTCTTGAAATTGTGTACCGGTACCGCGAGGCAAAAGATCCCGAACATATACGTTTTTATTCAACCGGTTCCCGCCGGGTGCTTGTCAACTACAACGGCGGCAGGGTTTTTTCCACCTATTCAGCCTATACCGGGAAGGTAATCGCCGATCTGGATCAGGTGCTGGCCGGACAGAAGGTGCTGCCCTACCTGTAACGCCTTCCGCGCGGGCGCGCCGCCGCGTTCCACGGACGGAAAAGGTAACGCGAACGGCGTTACGCGCCGCGGTTTTCCCGTCAGACGGGAAGGCGGCGCGAGCCGGGTTTGACCGGGGGAATCCCCTGTCCGCACAGTTCGCAGGAGCCCTCTTCCCAGTTGGCCGCGTCTACCCTGCACGCGGCGTAAAGCGGCCAGGGAACCAGTGCCCCCGCCGCGCGCCTGTCCACGACACAGGCAAGGGCCGTTACCTCGGCTCCCAGTCCCCCAAGAACCGCGGCGCATTCACCTGAAGACTTCCCCGTCGTGACTACATCCTCGGCAATGAGGATGCGCATGCCTTTTCCCGCCTCGAAGCCGCGGCGTAGCGACATGGCGCCCGTATCGTCCCGTTCGGTAAAAAACGCCGGAAGCTCAAGCTGACGGCCCAGTTCATAGGCCGGGATAATTCCCCCCATGGCGGGCCCCGCGATGGCGTCAACGGCAAGCCTTTTCGCGGCAATGTCGGCCCTGATCCGCGCGGCAACGCCGGCAAGGGCCGCCGCCGCCCGTCCGGGGTACTGGAAAAGCCGCGCGCATTGAAAATACCGGTCCGAATGGCGGCCCGAAGAAAGGAGGAAATGACCCTCCAGCATGGCTCCCGATTTGCGGAGCAAAGCTATGACATCTTCCATGTTTCAAGCATACCCGGTGGGGGCGGTCAAGACAATCCCGGCCCGCGCGGCGTTTTTATGTCCCGGCGGTCTTGACACTGCCCTGGAACGCCGCTTTCCTTGTTGAAAGCTGTCCCGGATTTGAAAGGCCGTGTTGTGTCATGTAGTCTTCAATTCCGTCAATTATTTCGATCATGGTTTGGGGATGGACGAAGGTGGCCGAGCCTGTCTGTACCGCCTCGGCGCCGGCCATAAGAAATTCCAGCGCGTCTTCAGCGCCCGCTATGCCTCCGGCGCCCACAATCGGGACGGGCCGCGCCGGCGCTTTTCCGGCAGGCGTCCGCAGCGCCTCCCACAATTCCCAGACCATGCGCAGGGCAATAGGCCTTATGGCCGGGCCGGAAAGGCCGGCGCTGATGTTGTCGAATACCGGTTTTCCCGTGCGGATATCTATGGCCATGGCCTTGAATGTGTTCACCAGTGAAAGCGCGTCGGCCCCGGCGGAAACGCAGGCGCGGGCCACGGCGGCAATGTCCGGGGCGTTGGGAGAAAGTTTTACCATGAGCGGCTTATGGCGCAGCGCGCCCCGGACGGCCCCGGTTACGAGGGCGGCGGCATCGGGATTGAGGCCGAACATCATTCCCCCGGCTTTCACGTTGGGGCACGAGATGTTAAGCTCGATCATGTCAACGGATGTTTCGTCAAGAAGCCGGGCGCCGTCCGTGTATTCATCCACCGAGGAGCCGGAAAGATTCACGATGATCGCGGGGCCGAGGTTCCGGAGCCGGGGCAGTTCCTTTTCGATGAAGGCGGCTATACCGGGATTTTCAAGTCCTATGGAATTCATGAGGCCCGAAGGAGTTTCATGAATACGCCTGCCGCTGTTGCCGGAACGCGGATTCAGCGTAAGGCCTTTGGTGCAGATTCCGCCAAGGCGGGATACGTCAAGAAGATCCGCGTATTCGCTCCCGTAGCCAAAGGTTCCCGACGCGGCGATGACGGGATTCCCGAAACGGACACCGGCTATGGTGACCGCCGAAACGGGGTTTGCCTTTTCCGCCGCGCTGTTTTGCTTATCCCGCCTGTTCGTCAAAGATGATCCTTTCCGCCTCGAAGACAGGGCCGTCCGCGCAGCAGCGGCGGCTGCCGTTTGTGGTTTTGATCGTGCAGCCAAGGCAGGCGCCGACGCCGCAGGCCATGCGCCGTTCCATGCTGACAAAGCAGGGAACTCCCAGAGCGGCGCATTTTGCCGCGGCCGTTTTGAGCATGGCTTCCGGACCGCAGGCATAGACCGCGCCGTACTTTGCCGGATCGAGGAAATCGGGGATTCTTCCCTTCAGATCTCCGCCGCCGTCTTCCACCGCGATGATGAGTTCCCCATTCGGGAAAAGGGCCGGACCCAGCATGCCGCGCCGTTCCTCCCCGCCGCCAAAGCCGGTTCTGAAACCGGCGTAAAAATCGAAGCTGCGGCCGGCCAGTTCCGCGGCGAACGCCTCAAGCGGCGCGACGCCAATGCCGCCGCCTACAAGTGCTATTTTTTTTCCGTCTGGGGCGGGAAGAAAATCGGCCCACGCGTTCCCCAAAGGCCCGGTAAGCTCCGCCTCTTCCCAGGGACGCATGCCGGCAAGTTCCTCTGTCCCCCTGCCCCTGCGGGCGACAAGAAACCCCACGGCGGAATTTTCGTTTTTCGTTTTGGTCCATGACGCGGCGCTTAACGGCCGGCCCAGAAAGACCGAAGTCCGTTTCGGTTTAATCATGAAGAACTGTCCGGCCCGGGGCGCCCGTCCTTTCCACTCAAAATCAAGACGAAAAATTTCGCTGTTGACCGGTTCATTTGCAAGCAGCGGGGAAGAGAGACTCTGCTTTGCGGCGGAAGGGGGCGTCATCCCTTTAGCCCGGCAAGCGCGGCCCTGATGTCGTCCCGCATGTTCACGGCCGCGCGGCGGGCCGCTTCGGCGGCAAACGCGTTGTCCGCGTCTTTCGCGTTTGACGCGCCGTCCGGGGAAAGCGTCCCGGTCCATGCCTTGAGGATGGAACGCGACGCGTTCACTATGCCACCGTTGCCGTCCTTGAGGAGAGCTGCCGCATCCCCCGCGCCGCCGCCCTGGGCGCCGTAGCCGGGAATAAGGAAAAAGAGGCTGCCGTACCGTTTTCGTACGGCGGCGTCTTCCCCGCGCCCGGTACATCCGACAACAGCCCCGAACGCGCCATACCCGGATTTTCCCTTTTTCGCGGCGGCCAGAGCCGACAGTTTTTCCCCTACGGCATCGTACACCCGGCGGGTCCGGTCCCCTGTTTCTTTCCCGTTGAGTTCCAGATATTCAAAGTCCCTCATTCCCCTATTGCTGGTACGCATCAGTACAAAGGCCCCCTTGCCCTTTGAATCGGCCCAGGAAAGCCAGGGCTCGATGGAATCCATTCCCATATAGGGCGAAAGGGTGACGAAGTCCGCCTCAAAGTCGCCGTCAAAGTGGGCCTTCGCGTAACGGAGGGCGGTGTCGGCAATATCCCCGCGTTTGATGTCGGCGATAACAAGCCTGCCTTTCCCGCGTATGTACCGCAGGGTTTCGGCGTAGGTTTCAAGGCCCGCAAGCCCCATTTCTTCGTAACAGGCGATCTGTACTTTAAAACAGGCCGCCGTGTCCGCCGTCGCGTCAATTATCGCCCTGTTGAAAATGAGCGCCGCCTGGGCGTCCGAAACCGCCCGCCGCCGTTCCCTTTCGGGAATATAATCCACGGCGGTATCAAGCCCCACGCAGACATGCCCGCGTTCGGCAACTTCCCCAAAAAGCCTATCCATGTTGTACATATACTATCCTGCCCTGGTGAATGGTAAAAAGAATTGTGCCCCGAAGGCTTCTGCCTGCAAAAGGCGTACATTTTCCGCGGGACCTGAAGAGCGGACTTTCCACGGTCCACGCCGTCTCCGTTTGGACGGCGCAGAAATCGGCCCTCGTGCCGGGCGCTATTGTTCCCGCCGTTCCCGTTCCCGGCGCGGCGCGGCCGCCTGTTTTTCCCAGCCCCAGTATACGCGCGGGGTTTGCGCTCATCAGCGCGGAGAGACGGCGGAGATCGATGCGCCCGCCGGCCACAAGTTCCGTATAACAGGCCGCGAAGGCCGTCTCCAGTCCCGTAAAGCCGGGAGCTCCCGCCGCCTTTTCCGCCCCGGTATGCGGGGCGTGATCGGTGGCGATTGCGTCTATGGTTCCGTCGATGATAGCGCCGATAACAGCCTGCCGGTCGCCTTCGCCGCGCAGGGGCGGATTCACCCTGCCCAGAGTTTCATCCCCCATGCGGCGGGCGTCTTCCCCGGTACAGGCGATATGATGAGGAGCGGCCTCGGCGGTGAGGACAAACCCCTTCGTTCCCCGGCCGGCTGCGCATTCGGCTTTCGCTTCCCGTACCAGGGCGGCCGCCTCCCTGGTCGACACATGGGCAATGTGTATATGGCAGCCCGCTTCCTTTCCCAGTGTTATGGCCCGGCGCACGGCGTTGTTTTCCTCAATGCGGCTCCACACGTTCCGGCCTTCGCCGCGCCGTTTTGCTTCCTCCGCTTCGGGTCCGCCGCAGTCGCAGTGACAGGAGACCGGAACGCCAAGCCGCCGCGCCTCTTTCATGGCGGAAAGGAAAAGGACGTCATCGTCTATATCCCTGCCGTCTTCGGACAGGAGCAGGGGATAACAAAGGGAAGAATGGACCGCCGCGTCCCTTTCTCCGGGACACGGGATGCGGGCAATTTCGGAAAGTTCCTTTCCTTCCATATTTTTTGTGAGGGAAACGGCGGGATAAAGGTCGACAAGCCCCAGAACGCCGGATCGTTCCCTGAGAAGACGCGCCTTTTCCGTTGTGTCGACGGGAGGCCTGGTGTTTGCCATGCAGACCACAGTCCCGAAACCCCCGGCGGCGGCGGCAAGACAGGCGGATTCCAGCGTCTCGGACGGAACAGGAGACGCCGTCTCCATTCGCCCGCCGGAAAAAACGGAATCCCTAAAATGGGCGTGGAGGTCAACAAAGGCGGGCATAAGGAGAGGCAGTCCGCCGTCCCCTGTTTCCGTTTCCCCGTCCGGCCGCAATTCCATGCCGTCCACAATCAGGGCCGCCCCTTCGCCCGGCGTGTTTTTTCCGGCAACGACTTCCCTGATGATTCCATCCTCAACGATCACCGAACCTGTCATATCGGTGTTTTCATCGACAATGCGGAAATTTTTCAAGACCAGCCGGCCCGTCATGACAGCCCCGTTTTCACAGCAATTCCGAATTCAAAAAATGGTCAAACGGGATTGGTTCCCTGAGGACCAAACAACCACAGAAGGCGTCCCTTGACCGTTTTTTTGCGGCAATTCCTGAGTGGTTACAGGCCGAAAAGAGACCCGGTAAAGGTGACAGGGGGTGACGGTGGAAAAAACATGGGAGGGGCCACCGGAGGGACCCGTGTTTTTTCCAACCGGCAGGACCCCCGGCGAATTTTTCAGGTCTCTTTTCGGGTTTGGGATGTTGAATTCGGAATTGTCCCGTTTTCATTCGTTCCCTTGACAATACCGGGAAACTGTCCGTAAAATCAAGTGAGGGAGAATTCTTGTGGATACCATGGCGCTGCGGAATTTAAGCTGCGGACTTTTTATCACCGGTACGCGGGACGGCAGCCGCCTTACCGGCTGTACAGTCAATTCGGTCATGCAGGTGACTTCGGATCCCGTCATGATTTCGGTCTGCGTAAATCACAATAATTTTACCAATCAATGTATCAGGGATTCAGGGGGATTTTCGGTTTCCATATTGTCCGAAGATGTCCCGGAGGAAGTCATAGGGACCTTTGGTTTTCATTCGGGCAGGGACACGGACAAATTCGCGTCCATACCCTGCGACAAGACCGCGATGGGTTTTCCCGTGCTGCGGCTTGGCGCCTGCGGCTGGCTTGAATGTTCCCTGGAATCATGTATGGAACTCTCTACCCACACCCTGTTCATAGGACGCCTTACCGGCGCGAAAACCGGCGCCGGCAGTCCCATGACCTACGCGTACTATCACCGCGTCATCAAGGGCAGGACCCCGGTTAACGCGCCCACTTACGAAAAACCCCCGGAAGGGCTGTGGACCTGTCCTGTATGCGGCTACCGGTATGACGGTTCCGCCGGTCCCTTTGAAGATCTCCCGGAAAGCTGGACCTGCCCCATCTGCGGACAACCAAAAAATTCCTTCGAAAGGTCCCAGGAAAGCAATACGAATAAATGAGTGTTGCCCTGAAAGTCAGGGATCTTTTTCGGCCTGTTTTTTGAGTATCTTCGCCAGTCCTGTTATTGTCTCGGTGTCTTTGTCGTCCAGTTCCTGCGCTATTTTGACCAGTGAGCGAAGAGCGTGGCCGGAAAAAGAAATGGAATGAGATGCTCCCTCGTCTTTTCCGGTCACAAGGTATTCCACCGTAACCCCAAGGGCCTTCGCGATTTTGACGGCGATGTCTGCGGGCGGCATCGACGAGCGCGAGCCCAGATAGCAGTCCAGCGTACCCTTCGCGATGCCGGTTCTTGCGCTTAATTCTTTAACAGTCAGATCGAGGTAATCAAGTTCCTCTCTCAATGTTTTTCTGAAATTCGTCTCATGTTCCATGTATGCATGAAAATATAGCAATTTACCTATTTACAGCTTGACAAATACCGCAAACAAACTATAAATTGTCAATTGATACCGCAATCTGCATATCAAATTGATGACGATAGGATTATGCCGGTATAAACGCGGGCAAATTGAAGCATTGTATATGAATTTTCATACATCACATCATGAGAGCTCCCGTAAAACCGGGAAACGGCTTTTCGGCAATGTTTTCTTTGTAACGGCGGTATTCATGTTCATTATCGTTTCCTGTGATCTTTCTCCTGCCAGGGGGGACGCATCTGTGCCTATACCTGTAGCGGATCACTTGAAGGAACGTCATGCAAGGATTGTCAATGAACTGGCCGCATACGATGAAAGCGTTGACGGCGTTATCGATATTCTGTTTATCGGCGATAGCATAACCCATTTTTGGGAAATAGACGGCATTGATGAATGGAACCTGTTAAAGGCGGATTATAACATATACAATCTGGGTTTTAACGGTGATACAACCGGGCATGTCATTTACCGTCTGTATAGTGGGGAATTTCCCGATCACATAAAACCCAAGTATGTTGTTTTATTAATCGGAACCAACAATTTTTTTTTCCCGGTGCGGTCAAGCGCGAAAGCCGTTGGTGATATTTTGGGTATCATTCACCGGAAATCAAAAGACACCACCATAATTCTGACATCGATACTGCCCAGGGGAGATATTCCGGCAGAATTCGGCGGGAATACTCCGGCCCTCAATAAGCTCATCAAACAGTATGAAGGCCTCGAATATGTCGTGTGGTTTGATTTGGCAAAACATTT
>JAIRXH010000201.1 GCA_031268385.1 Treponema sp.
TTATTCGAATGCGAATAAATCAGTGCTACTTTAATGTAGTTTTTTCGCAGTTTTCCGCAGGAAAACGAGAAAAAACATAGGGTAACGCTGATTAGCCACAAGTTAATCAGCGTTACCCTTGGGCGCTGGACGATGAGGTAACCCGCAATCCACCCGATGTTGCCGGGAGACCGGGCGGTTTTTTTACCGAAAGAACCCGCTTACTTGCATTTTCTGATTAATGGGAATATAATTTCCTTATGGTCAGTAAGAAGTGGAAACAATTACCTAAAACCATCGGTAATTTATTCATTGATTTAGGAAAACTGTCCTTTGGCAGTCTGATGCTCGGCTCTATTCTGAAAGGTAGTTTAGACCCTTTTCAGACATTTGTATTCGGGGCAAGTGTCGCAACAATACTATTTGTGGCCGGCATCTGGTTTACCACTTTAACCGGGGAGTAACGTATGGAATTTTTTATCATTTTTGGTATTGTGGTGGTTCCCCTCTTTTTGCTGGGGCTTTTTGCTGTTTACAAAGGCCGCAAACCGGAAGAAAAGGAACGGCCCCCGGCAGAGGGCTTTTAGATATAATTTTTTGATCCTGTCCGGTACGCCAAGGCTCGCCCCGGCTTTTCACCGCGACATAAGCCAGGCCGTTATGCCGCCGCTAATCAGCGCCGCCGCCGGAACCGCGGCGAACGTAAAAGTCCTCCAGAACCTGGAGCTGCGTTCGTATTTCGCGGATAAGGCCGACTGCGTCGCGTAGGTTTCCGACATTCCGTGAAGCTGCGCGCGCAGCTCCCAGAGCAAGTTTTCTTGCGCCGCTATTGAGTTCTCTTTCTCGCTCAAGAGCTGTTCCCGCTCGTTCAAGTTCTCCCTCAAGTCCTCCAATTGTTTCAAGAGCGACTCGCTGCTGCTCAGCGTATCGCCTATCAAGGTCTCCAATGCGTCCAGATTGTCGAAGATGGGCCGCATATCCGGCGATTCCTGCGGCCAAAGCGCCCGCGGCGAGGCCCGCAAAAAAAGCGACAAGAAGAGAACGAAAGCCGCGGCCTTTGCCGCGCGGGGAAGGGGTGTTTTCGGGCACATGAAATCTCCTCGATATAGAATTTTCCGCCTCCTCTCCGCTCATTTTTTTTCGTTCTCCGGCCGCGAGAACCACGCGGAAAGGAGGCAGAGCAGCACGGTACAGGCGAAAAGCAGCGTGCAAAGGGCGTTGGTTTTAGGGGTAACGCCGGTTTTGATCTGGGAGTAGATCCGCACGGGAAGGGTGTTGGTGTTGACGCCGGTTACAAAGACGCTGATGATCACGTCGTCAAAACTCATGGCAAAGGAGAGGAGCATGCCCGAAACGACGGCGGGGAGGATAAGGGGAAAGAGGATGTCCCAAAAAGCCTCCGCTTCGGTGGCGCCAAGGTTCCTTGCCGCCTCAATACAGCTTTTGTCAAGGCCGGCCAGTCTGGCTTTTACAATCAGGTAGACATAGGGTATGCAGAAACTTGTATGGGCGATAACCAGCGTGGTCATGCCGAACGGAAGGCCCAGAAGGGAAAAGAAGGCGAGCAGCACCATGCCTAGAATGATCTCCGGGGTCATGATGGGAAGGACGGCGAGGTATTCCATGGCGCCCGCTCCGGGGGGCCTCCGTCCGAGCGCGCCGCCGCGGATGGCGCCCGCCGCCCCGAGCGCGCCGATAAACGCCGCGGCAAGGCTTGAAAGCAGGGCAAGGATCACGCTGTTCCCAAGGGCGGTAAACATGGCCCTGTCCCGGAACAGTTCCCTGTACCAGGCGAGGGTGAACCCGTCCCATACGGAATTGAGGCGGCTCCGGTTAAAGGAATAGATGATCATGAGCAGTATGGGCACGTACATGAGGGAGATGATGACCGTGATGTAAATATTCTCCGCGGCGCCTTTTCGTCTTTTCATCATACCAGTCCCTCAAGCTCTTTTCCGCCGTTTCCCAGCGGCCGGCTCATGAGCCTGTAAAGGTACAGGAGCACACTGGTCAACAGCATCAGCACGACGCTCAGGGCCGCGGCAAAGGGCCAGTCGTGATCCTTGAGCAGTTGTTCCTGTATCAGGTTTCCCACAAGGACTACCTTGTTGCCCCCCAGTATGTCGGCGATAAAAAAAAGGCCCATGGAAGGAATGAAGGTAAGGATTACCCCCGAAAAAAGCCCCGGCATGGTAAGGGGAAGGCTTACCGTAAGAAAGGCCCTGAAGGGCGGCGCGCCCATGGTACGGGCCGCCTCGACAAGATCGCGGTCGAGCTTTTCGGCGCTTGAGTACACCGGGAAGATCATGAAAGGAAGGAGGGCGTACACCATGCCGGTGACGACAGCGGGGTAGGAATACAGAAGCCGCAGGGGTTCCTTTGAGATGCCAAGGCCCATGAGGAACACGTCAAGCGGCCCGTTTGCCCGGAAAAGGATCATCCACCCGTAAAGCCGGAGAAGGGAACTGGTCCAGAAGGGGACGATAAGAAGGAGCATTACCCGGAGCCGCCAGCGCCGGCTGAGGCGGGCCATGAAGAAACCCGCGGGGTATCCCGCGAGGATCACGATGGATGTGCAGAGGAGGGCAAGCCGGACCGACTGCAGAAAGGTCCTGATGTAAACCGGTTCCAGAATGCGGCGGTAATTGCGCAGGCTGAATACGGCGGCTACCCCCCACGCCCCCTCGCGGCGCATGAAGCTCAATATCAGCATGTAGATCAGGGGAAAGAAGACAAAGACAAGGGTAAAAAAATACATGGGAAGGAGGGAAAGGGGAAAGGCAGGGAGCCGTCTTTTTTCCGCCGTTTTGTTCATGCGCCGGTCCCCGCTTTTTCTTGTCCGTTTTTTCTGTCCACCACAATCGCGTGTTCCGCCTTCCATTTGACGCGCACCCTTTCCCCGTCTTTAAGGGGAAAGTCAAAACCAAGCCTGTTCGCACTTATCTCTTCGCCCTGACCGTCAAGCCTTACCATGACGCGGAGCTGTCCCCCGGCAAAACTTCTCCCCAGGATTACCCCCGCAAGGCCGTCTTCTTCCCCGCCGCCTGACGCCGTTCCGTCCTCCGGGGACAGATCCAGGTATTCCCCGCGTATCACGACGGTTACGCGGCCGGGAGGCGGGGCGCTCCCGGCGGAATCCCAGGACGCGCGGCCATGGCCGCCTGAGTGTTCAAAACGGAGAATTCCCGCGCGGCCGCCCTGGGAGCCCCCTTCGGGGGAATTTTCCGGCTCCGCGTCCAGAACCGTGCCGCTAAGGACATTGGCCCCCCCGACAAAACGGGCGACATAACTGGTTTCGGGACGTTCGTATACAAGCGCCGCGGAACCCGTCTGTTCAAAACGGCCGTCGCGCATCACCGCGATACGGTCCGACATGGTGAGGGCTTCTTCCTGATCGTGGGTAATGTAGATGAAGGTAATCCCCAGCCGCTGCTGCAGCCCCTTGAGTTCCGTCTGCATGCGGCGGCGGAGCTGGAGATCAAGGGCCCCCAGCGGCTCGTCCAGGAGGAGGACTCTGGGACGGCTGGCCACAGCCCTTGCCAGCGCCACCCGCTGGCGCTGGCCGCCCGAAAGTTCCTGGGGCCGCCGTTTTTCATAACCGGCAAGCTGGACCAGATCCAGCGCCCCGGCGACAGTCTCCCGTATTTCGGCCCTGGACTTTTTTTTCAGCTTCAGGCTGTAGCCTATATTCTGTTCCACATTCATGTGGGGAAAGAGGGCGTAATTCTGAAAGACCATCCTGACATTCCGCCGGTGCGGGGCAAGACCGGTTACATCCCGCCCGTCAAGAAACACCCGTCCCGAGTCCGGTTCTTCAAGCCCCGCGATGATGCGCAGGGTAGTGGTCTTGCCGCAGCCTGACGGACCGAGCAGGGTAATGAATTCCCCCTTCAACACCGCAAGATCAAGTCCGCGCAGAACCTCCGCGGCCCCAAATTTTTTGGTTATTCCCTCAAGACGCAGAAGTTCTTCGGCATACATGGTCGTTCCTGTTAAAGCATATCACAAAGATTCGCGTATTGTAACTACGCGGCATGAACATTATACTAGACGTTAACGTAAACGTAAACATTAAGACAAGGGGATGCCGTGACTTTTACCATCAAGCAGGTTTCGGAAAAAACCTCCCTTCCGCCCCACGTGCTCCGTTATTATGAAAACGAGGGGCTGCTTCCCGGTGTGGGGCGGAGCCGGAACGGGATGCGGTGCTATTCGGAAAACGACCTTGAATGGCTTGGCCTTATCTGCTGCCTCAAAAATACCGGCATGTCCATAAAACAGATACGGAGTTTTGTGGAACTCAGCCTGGAGGGGGACAGCAGCCTGAAAAGCCGCTGCGAGCTTCTGCGCGAGCATAAAAAAAACGTGGAAGCCCAGATAGAGGAGATGAAAAAGCACCTGGCGAAAGTTACCCACAAGCTGCGGAAATTCACCAGCCAGTATGAAACATACGCGGGAAAAACCGGGAAACCGGGAAAATAACGGGGAAGCGCATGGAAATATCTGTTATGGGCTATGATCCGCTGGGCGCGTGGATCAAGACCGTTCCTTCCGTAAAAGAGGCCCTTTCCTGGCGCAATTCCGCGGGAATTACCTGGATAAACACCGAGTGTTTTGACGATCACGATGGCATCAACGCGCTGGCGGAGGAATTCAGGATACATTCCCTTACGGTGGAAGACATTCTCGACGCCGGCCAGCGGCCAAAGGTGGAAGAATTCGACAAGTACCTTTTCATTACCCTCAAGGCTGTGTGCCGGCGGGAAGACCCCGCCGCCGGGCCTGGGAGCGGCGAAACCCTTCTTCCCGGCGCCGACCTGCTTGACACCGAGCGGATCGATTTTGAGCAGATCAGCATTGTTGTCACCGACGATACGGTACTGACCTTTCAGGAAAAGCCGGGCGACTATTTCGACGGCATACGCAGGCGCATCCTCAACAACGGCGGCAGGATAAACCGCATGGGCGCCGATTATCTGGCCTACGCCCTTATTGACGCGGTGGTGGACGAATACTTCGTGGTTCTCGAATTTCTCGGCGCGGCCCTTGAAGAATTTGAAGACAGGGCGGCGGATGATCAGGACGATACCTTTATCCGGGACATTCAGAAACTCAAACGGAATCTGCTCCGCCTTCGCCGGGTCATCTGGCCCCTGCGGGAAAGCCTTTCCTTCCTCATGCACCTTGACTCTTCCCGCATAAGCGGGGAGCTTGCGCCTTTCCTCAAGGATCTGTACGATCACCTTATGCGGGCGGCGGAAACACTGGAAACATACCGGGAACTGGTTACGGGCGTCGTGGAGGTGAACCTTTCGGCCGTTTCCAACCGCATGAACAAGGTAATGAAGGTTCTTACGATTATCTCCACAATCTTCATTCCCCTGACCTTTATCGTCGGCGTCTACGGCATGAACTTCCGCAATATGCCGGAACTGGAGGAGCCGCTGGCGTACCCCGTTATATGGGGAATTATGGTGATCATCGCGCTGGGAATGGTGATATTTTTCAGGCGCCGCCGCTGGATGTAGCGTGTTTCCCGCCGGAAGGTAAACTGAACATTCATGACAGTAAAAATTACCGGCCCTTCCCTTGACAGGGCCGCGGCCATTCTGAAATCGGGCGGCCTTGTGGCTTTTCCCACCGAGACGGTGTACGGTCTTGGCGGGGACGCGTTCAATCCCCGCGCCCTTGCGAAAATATTCGCCGCAAAGGAGCGGCCTTTCTTTGACCCGCTCATCGTTCATGTGGCGGACATGGACGGCCTTGAGGACGCGGCCGATACGGACGCCCTGCCGTCCCCGGCGCGGGAAAGGCTCCAGATCCTTTCGGCGCGGTTCTGGCCCGGTCCCCTTACCCTCATCCTTCCCAGAGGTTCCCGCCTGCCCGGTCTTGTCACATCGGGCCTTCCCTCCGTGGCGGTGCGCATTCCATCGCATCCGGCGGCGCGGGAATTGATACGCCGCGCCGGGGCGCTCGCCGCTCCCAGCGCCAACCGTTTCGGCTGTCTAAGTCCGGTAAGGGCGGAGCATGTGGCGGAACAGCTTGGCGAAAGGGTCGATCTTGTCCTTGACGGCGGAAAGACGGGTTTTGGGGTGGAATCCACGGTGCTGGACCTTTGCGTCCCCCGTATTTTAAGGCCGGGCGGCATTGCCCGGAAAGACATTGAGGCGGCCATAGGGCCCCTTGCCGGCGGGCCTGCCCCGGCGGCCGCCGCTTCCCCGGGAATGCTGAAAAGCCACTACGCCCCCAGGGCGCCCCTTGTCCTCTGTCCCTCCCCCGAAACCTTTCCGCCGGATGGTTCGGCCCTGCTTTTCTTCAGCGGATCTTCACGGGAAAAGTGGCTGGCCCGCCATGCCCCGCGTCCGGTTTCTTCCCCTCCTTTTCCGGTGTGGACGCTTTCCGAATCGGGCGATACCGCCCAGGCGGCTGCGAATCTTTTCGACATGCTGCATGAACTTGATCGCTCGGGCTGTACGCGCATCTACGCGGAACGCGCCCCCAATGAAGGCCTGGGGGAGGCGATTAACGACCGGCTGTCCCGCGCCTCGGCAATCGAAAAATAGTCGCGGAAATTCAAAAAAAACAATATCTTGTTCCACCCCGTTTTTATTAGAGTAAAAGTACTCAATGAGACAGGAGTTCGTTATGGAAAAAAAGAATGGAACCGAATGGGATGATCGGTATCTTACCGGCATCGAGCAGATTGACGATCAACACCGGGAACTTGTCAGGATGATAGGCGAGGTCTTTCCTGAAGGGGCGGATAACGACGAAACAAGAAGTTTTTTCAGACGGAATATTTTTCGACTGATACAGTATGTCAAATACCATTTCGGGGAAGAGGAACGGTTCATGGAAAAAATCAATTATCCTGATTTGGCCGTTCACGCGAAACAGCACGGAAAATTTGTTGAAGAACTCCTGGAATTGGCGAAGCGGACAGAGGAAGACAAATTTTTTTCGCCCGCCGCCACCACCCATTATCTCCTTGACAATATACTTACCCACATTGCCCATGTAGACAAAAAATACGCCACCTTCATTCATGTGTTAAGTTTTCAGGCGGAAAACTCGGGCAAGCTGAACCGGCCGGCGCGCCGTTCCGCGTTCTGGCATGAAATGCAGAGCCTTCCGACGGAGGCTTTTATAGGGTAACGCTGATTAACTTGTGGCTAATCGGCATTACAGGCTAGAAAAGTCTTCCCGCTCCGGTATACCATGACCGCATGATTGTGGTTTTGTCAAAGTCGGTCAGTGCCCATGACAGGGAGTTGGTCCGCGCGTATCTGCGGGATCATGGTTTTACCGTGCGGGAACAGTCTTTGGGCGATGACGCCGTTATCGGCGCGTCGGGGAAGGGAACGGTTGACATGCGTGAACTGGGCCTGCTCCCCGGCGTTGAACGGGTCGCGGCGACATCCAGACCCTACGAGCTTGCGTCCCGCGAATTTCACCATGAAGATACCATTGTCGCCGTTGGGGCTTCCCCTTTTGGCGGGGACGCCGGCGCGGCGTTTCGTTCCGCCGTAAAAATAGGCGGTTCCAGAATAACCGTTATCGCCGGTCCCTGCGCCGTGGAAAGCCGGGAACAGATCCTGGAAACAGCCATGCGGGTGCGGGAATCCGGGGCGGTAATGCTGCGGGGCGGCGCCTACAAGCCGAGGACCAGTCCCTACGCCTTTCAGGGGCTTGGCCTGGAGGGGCTTGAATACATGAAGCTGGCCGGGGAAGCGTGCGGCATGCCCATAGTTACCGAGGTTGTTTCCCCGGAACTGGCTGTTCAGATGCGGGAACTTACCGACATGTTCCAGATAGGCGCCAGAAACATGCAGAATTTTGAGCTTCTTAAAAAAGTGGGTTCCCTGGGAAAACCGGTGCTGCTCAAACGGGGGCCTTCGGCAACCATAGAAGAATGGCTCCTTTCCGCCGAGTATCTTCTTGCGTCGGGAACCTCCGACGTGGTTCTCTGTGAACGGGGAATAAGGACCTTTGAAACCTACACCCGCAATACGCTGGATATTTCCGCCATTCCCGTGGTCAAAAGCCTTTCCCACCTGCCGGTGATCGTTGATCCCAGCCACGCGGTGGGGATACGGGACAAGGTAAGCCAGGCGGCCCTTGCCGCCATTGCCGCGGGCGCGGACGGCCTTACTGTGGAGGTTCACCCCCGGCCCGACGAGGCCCTTTCCGACGGGCCCCAGTCGCTGTACCCCCAGCAGTTTGAAAAACTCATGCGGGATATAGAGGCCCTTGCCCCCGTGGTAGGAAAGGAACTTCTGCGGACTCCCCGGCCCCACCACGGGAAGGCGGCCGCGGGCGGAACGGCCGTCATAAGGACCCCGGACGGGGAGGCGGCTTCCGGCGCCGGCGGCGGGAACCCGGCCGGAACGGGCCCGCGGCCGGAACGGCCCGGCGTTCCTTCGGAACTGCCTGTCGCCTTTTGCGGCGAAAACGGCGCCTATGCGGAACAGGCCCTGATGCGGGCCTTTGGCGAAGAAGCCGAACGGCTTCAGGCCGCCTCCTTTACCGGCGTTTTTGACGCGGTGCTTGACGGAAGCGCCGCCGCCGGGGTTGTTCCCGTGGAAAACAGCCTTGCCGGTTCTGTCCATGAAAATTACGATCTCTTCCTCCGTTATCCGGATATCGCCATAGCCGGGGAAATAAAACTCCGTATTGTCCATTGTCTTATTGCCTGCGAAAAGGCGGACATTGATTCAATCCGCACGGTACGCAGCCATCCCCAGGGATTCGCCCAGTGCAGGGAATTTCTTGACAAACATCCCTCGTGGATTCTTGAACCAAGCACCACCACCGCGACCGCCGTGGCTTCCGTTTCCCGCGAAGGGGCGGTCCATACCGCCGCCATCGCCGGTGAAGCGGCGGCGCGGGCCCACGGGCTCAAGGTGCTCCGGGAAGGCATAGAGACCAATCCCCTCAACTATACCCGCTTCCTCATCATTACCCGCCGCCATGAGCGGGACGGCGAACCCGCTGTGAGGCAGGGGATGGTTCCGCCAAGTCTCGGTTCCGATCCGCCCAACAAGGCAAGTATCGTCTTTTCGGTTCCCGATGAACCGGGAAGCCTTTTTGCCTGTCTTGAAATCATGGCCGAACGGGGGATAAATCTTTCCAAGCTGGAGTCCCGGCCCATACAGGGCAGGCCCTGGGAGTATCTTTTCTACGCCGATGTAAGCATACCCGGAACCGGGGCTGTTTTTGGCGAGGTAATCGAAGCCCTCAAGGCAAAGACGCGCGACTTTCACTTCCTCGGAGCCTACCGGGGATCGCTGTAGCGGACGTGGCGCCGCCTGTTCCTGCTGTTTGAACGTCCGGTTCAATGCCCCGGCGTTCCGTTTCCAGGCGGCTCATTTTTTCCGCAGTTCCCGTTCCTTGTATTTTCCCGGTGAAACGCCGTAGCGTTTTTTGAAGAGCCGGCAGAAATAATTCACGTCGTAGATGCCGCAGCGGGCGGCGGTTTCCTTGACGCTGACATTGTCTTCAAAAAGAAAGCCCATGGCGGCTTTAAGCCTGAGATCCTCAAGGTACATGCGGGGGCTCATTCCCATTTCCCTGCCGAAAAGGCGCGTGAAGTGGGATCGTGAAAGGCGCATGACTTCCGCCATTTCTTCCACCGAAATGTCGCGGTACAGGTTGTCCCGGAGGAAAATTTTCAGATCGGCGAACTGCTCCTGTTCCGAAACGTTTCCGCCGCCGCCGGATTCTTCAAGCAGCTGCATGCACAGGCGGTATGTACAGCCGGAATTGACAAAGGGATTGTTTATCCTGCCCGAAAAGAGCCTTGCAAGGATATTGTACAGAAGCGAAATGGTTTTGGGCATTTTGTCCAGGGCCACGATGTTTCCAAGCTGCCGCTCAATCATGCGGTTAATTCTTGTCGCTTCCCGGCCCGTCATTACAAGGAATACAAATTCCCAGTGATCCGAATCTTCGGGAAGATAATACACGTGGGGTCCGGGAACGGAAACGATCATGAGGGAACCGGGCAGAAGATCGCGCTGCCCTTCGCGCAGATCGATGCGGCCGCGTCCCGAAAGGGTGTACTGCCATACCGCGTAGGCCGAAACTTCGTTTGTCTTTCCGTCGTTGTAATAGGCGGCGGACGTTTCCCTGCTGTGTCCCGAAAGCACCGTCAGGGCATGGAGGGGAAATTTCCTGCTTGAATACCGCGAAGACAGACGTAGTATCGGAAGGGCGGAAAAATCTGGTTTCATGGCGTCATCCGGTTTTTCAGCATATCATAGCACGAAAAAAACGCAAGCCGGCCGTACGGTAAAACATTTGTGCTATTAAAAGCACAAACGGCATATTTCGGTGTTACCCGGAACGATGTTATTGTATACGGGAAAGGGGGATTTTATGAAGATTGCGTTTATCGGCGCGGGCAGCGTTGGTTTTACAAGGAAGATGGTCACCGATATTCTTTCCGTTCCCGAACTGCGGAACTGTGAAATTTCCCTCATGGACATTGACGGCGCGAATCTTGCGATGATCTACAACGTGCTTGAAAGGGACATCAAGGCCAATGGGCTTGCTTCCGTCCGTCTGACCCGCACCACAGACAGGCGGGAATCGCTTCGGGGGGCGAACTATATTTTTTCGTTCGCCAGGGTCGGCGGCCTTGACGCCTTTGCCATGGATGTGGAAATTCCCCTCAAATACGGGGTGAACCAGTGCGTCGGCGACACGATCTGCGCTGGGGGCATCATGTACGGCCAGCGGACCATTCCTGTCATCATGGATATTTGCCGTGACATAAAAGAAGTGTCCGAACCGGGCGCCCTGTTTCTCAACTATTCCAATCCCAACGCCATGAATACTTGGGCCGCCAATACATACGGCGGCGTACAGACCCTGGGGCTTTGCCATGGCGTGCAGCACGGTCACACGCAGATAGCCGAGGTTTTGGGGCTTCCGGTTTCGGAAGTGGATATTGTCTGCGCGGGCATTAACCACCAGACATGGTATATACAGGTTCTCCACAAGGGAAAAGACATGCGGGGAAAACTTCTTGAGGGGTTCAAAAAACATCCCGTGTACAGCAAACAGGAAAAGGTCCGCATCGACATTCTTGAACGCTTCGGCTACTACAGTACGGAAAGCAACGGACACCTTTCCGAATACCTTCCCTGGTACAGGAAGCGCCCGGAAGAAATCGATCAATGGATAGATTATTCCGGGTGGATACACGGCGAGCCGGGGGGTTACCTCCGCTACTGCCGCGAGCAGCGCGCCAAATTCGAGGAAGAGGCGAAGCAGTATCAAACCATGGAAGCGGCGAAATATACCCCGGAAAACCGTTCCACCGAGCACGGTTCCCACATTGTCGAGGCTCTGGAAACGGGGCGGATATACAGGGGACATTTCAATGTGATAAACAGGGGCGCCATCGGTAATCTTCCCGCCGATTCGGTAGTGGAAGTTCCCGGTTATGTGGACGGCAGCGGCGTTTCCATCCCCCTTGTGGGCGATCTTCCCGCCCCCCTCGCGGCGATATGCAATCAAAGTATCGCGGTGCAGCGGCTCGCGGTGGAGGCGGCCCTTGAAGGCGATCCGCTGAAACTGAAACAGGCGATGCTTCTGGACCCGCTGACAGGCGCGGTGTGCAATCCGCCCGAAGTATGGGCCATGGCCGATGAAATGCTCAAGGCGCAGGCGCAATGGCTGCCGCAGTACTGAAGATAATGCCGGGAATGTCAAAGGAGGCGCTGATTGGCCACAGGTTAACCGGCGTTGTCCGCAGGGCTGAAAAATTTGACAAAACAGAACGGCGGGGTTTATCATTAAGACTGTTCCAAAATCAGCCTGGTTTTGGAACAGTCCGTCTCAACGCGTTTATTTCAGGCCGGACGCATGTCCGGATTTTATATTTTTGAAAAGGAGCAAATCATGAAAAATCATCGCAGACAGTTTATTTTCCTGCTGCTCGCCGTGTTTGCCGTCATTTCGGCGTCATGCCGGGGCAGGTCTTCCGCCGCCGTGAACGCGGCCGGATCACGGGAGGCCCAGCCCGTACCATCGGGGAATTGGGAGCAGCCCTACGCCGCCACGGTGCATCTTACCGCCGTCAAGTTTGAAGGCAACGATATTGTTTATGAGGGCGGGGACAGCTATACCAACAACCCCTGGACAAGGGCCTGGAAAGACAAATTGAACATCAATGTTACCTACGACTGGAGTGTCGCGGGCAACAATGCCGAATACGACACCAAGCTGAATATGGCTATCGCGTCCGGAACCCTGCCGGATGTTTTCCGGTGCAACTATAATCAATTTCGCCAGTTGATGCAGGCCGGTCTTCTGCTGGACATTACCGATGCGTATCAAAACTACACTTCCCAGCGCGTCCGGGATTACGAAAAGACGGACCCCGACACCATCAAGACCGCCATGGAAAACGGCAGAATCTACGGCGTACCGAATTATTACTACGGCGTCATAGACCAGCCTCGGGATTTGTGGGTGCGCAAGGACTGGTACGAAGCGGCGGGCCAGCCCGCTGTAAAAACCGTAGCGGATTTTGAGAGAATGGCCAAAACCTTTATGAGCAGGTACGGCGGCTACGGTATTGCTACCAGCAACACGCTGGAAGAACTTTTTATGACCGGCCCCATGTTCAATGTTTTCCTGGGCAACCCCGCCTCCAATAAAGATTTCTGGTACAAGGACGCCTCAGGGCGTATCAAGGCGGGGATTTCCCATCCTGAAGCGAAGACGGCCCTTACCTATTGGGCCAACTGGTATAAAGAAGGTATTTTGAGCCCCGACTTTGCCAGCACGGATTACAACAAAATGCTTGAAGACATTGTAGTCGGCAAAACCGGCATGGAACCGTACTGGCAGTGGCAGGGCTGGCATGCGGGGCCCAACCTTGTGGCCGCCCAGGACAGCGACAACGCCTATATGATTCCCCTTCCGTTCCCCACCGTGGACGGCTCCCAGGTGATGGGTCAGGTAGACTTCCCCAACAGCTTCCTCTTTGTGGTCAACAAGAACTGCGCGAACCCTGGGGCGGTTATGAAACTCCTGAGTTACACGGACAAGATCATGTTCGACCCCAACACCGTGCTTACCGAAGAGGAATTCCGCGCCTATACCGACGGCCAGCGTGAACACGTGCCGCAGCCTTTCGAGATCATAGACCCCAGCGCGGATATGCTCCAGTTTGTGCATGTGCTCCACGCCCTGAAAACCGGGGATACGAGCGAGTTGTTCACCTCCGGCATGAAGAAGAAGTACAGTGATTCCATCGCATGGCTGACCAATCAGGATTCGGGAGGCTTGGGCGCGTATCTGCAGCAGGGTTTTGACGGCTGCGCCTATGATCGCAGCAAGTTCCTCCTGGACAACAATTTCATCGTCAGGACCGATATGTGGGGCGCCCCGCCTGTAGACTTCGAAAGGACGGTAAACGCTTTCGACGTGGTGATACAGGGCTTTACCAAGATCATCCTGGGCCAGGAACCGGTGAGCTCCTACGACAGGATTATAGCCGACTGGTACGCCAACGGCGGTCAAATTATGGAAGACGCCGTGAACCGGGACTACAACAAATAAGCGCCTTTCGAAAACGCGGGCGGTGTGTACGCACCGTCCGCGTTTTCTTTACAGGGGCCCCGGACGCGTGAGTCTGCCGCGGGCAGACGGTATAAAATTTCCTTAACGCCCGCAGCCCGGAGGGATGCATGCTTGAACGTTTTAAAAGGGAATTGCCTTTACATATACTGCTTGTTCCCGGTATTGTTCTAACCTTTATTTTTTCCTATATGCCCATCTACGGGCTTATCATGGCCTTTGAAGATTACAACCCCGGCCTGGGATTTTTCAGATCCCCCTGGACGGGCTTTGAAAATTTCAGAATGGTTTTTTCCCAGGCCCAGTTTCGGAACACGATTTTTAATACCCTTTTTATATCCGTATTCAAAATCGCCATCGGCACCTTTTCTTCCGTGGTTTTTGCCCTGCTTCTGAACGAGATACCTTCCAACTTCAACAAAAGGCTGTTCCAGACCATTGTGTATATTCCCAACTTTGTATCCTGGGTCATAATGGCCGGTATTTTGTTTAATATCCTGGCCGCCGACGGGCCCCTCAATCTGCTCCTTGGCTTCTTTGGCGTCAAACAGGTTCAGTTTTTGTCAAATCCGGGGGTTTTTCGCTGGACCATTATCATGAGCGATGTCTGGAAAACTTTTGGTTTCGGCACGGTGGTGTACCTTGCGACCATCACGTCCATTGACCCCGGACTTTACGAGTCCGCCGTTATCGACGGCGCGGGCCGGTTCAGGCAGATTCTCCATATCACACTGCCCAGTCTGGGCCCCATTATCGTCCTCATGACGGTGCTGGCCCTGGGGAATGTGCTGAACGCCGGTTTTGATCAGGTGTACAACCTGTATTCCCCCTCTGTGTATGTTTCCGGGGATATTATCGACACCTTTGTGTACCGGCTGGGGCTTCAGAACGGTAAATACTCTATCGGCACGGCTGTGGGTCTTTTCAAATCCATTGTTGCCTGCATACTCATTTCGCTGTCTCTGTTCATTGCCGACAAGGTGGCGAATTACAAGGTTTTTTAACAGTTGAAGCGGAATTTGTTCAATAACTGAAGTTATTGAACAACTCTAGTTTGTCAGGGAGGCGGAATTGTGATTTTCAGAACAAAAGGGCAGAAGATATTTAATTTTTTCAACTATATTTTTGTCACCGCGATCTGCCTGTCCTGTTTTTTACCGCTGTTAAATACTTTGGCGGTGTCTTTCAGTTCGCCGTCTTTTGTGGCCGCCGGCAAGGTGTATTTTTGGCCCAAGGGCTTTACGACCATGTCGTATGACTTCGCCGTCCGTAACGGCAAATTTCTGCGCGCCTTTCAGGTTTCCATACTGCGGTGTGTTCTGGGCGTATCCATCAACCTGTTTATGATGGTAACGACAGCCTACCCTCTTTCCAAACCCGCCAGCCGCTTCAAGGCGAGGAATTTTTACACGGGTTTTTACATTTTTACCATGCTTTTCGGCGGCGGGTTAATCCCGTACTACATCCTCGTTTCCCAGTTGGGGCTGATGAACACCATTTGGGCTTTGGTACTGCCGCTGTCCGTTCCGGTATATTCCATGGTCATTCTGATGAACTTTATGAGGAGCCTGCCCGCCGAACTTGAAGAAGCTGCCATGATCGACGGCGCGGGCCACTTCAGGACGCTTTTTTCAATTTATCTGCCGGTTTTGAAGCCGGCTCTGGCTACGGTGGGTCTGTTCGCGTTTGTGTACCACTGGAACGACTGGTTTACCGGAGCGTTGTTCATGCATTCCCCGGAAAACTACCCCCTGCAAACCTACCTTCAAACCCTTCTGGTCAATTTCAGGGAAATGCTGCGGCAGTCAGGCTCGAATTATTACGAACTCTTGAGGCGGATGAACGAGCAGACGGGCAGGGCGGCCCAACTGTTCCTTGGCCTCGTGCCCATACTGGTGGTATATCCGTTTTTACAGAAATACTTTACCACAGGCCTCGTGGTCGGCAGCGTGAAGGGCTGACGCGCTTTTTGCCCCGCCTGGGGCCGAAACGCGCCCTGTGGGAATTTGTTCTTTGTACTCTTCAGTTGACTGTTCAATTGTTAGAATTAACTTGAGGCTGTTCCAAAACTTCAGTTGACAGCTCAATTGTTAGAATTAACTTACCTTTTAGTTTGACTTTATGATCAATAATATTTAGATTGATTATAGATGACGGATAGTGAAGAGGGATTTGTACACGGTTTAAATAACGGGATGTTACAGGCCGGAACACACCCGCAAAGCCTGGCGCAGCTGGCGTCCGGGCAAAAGGGCGTTGTGTCGGCCATAAACGGGGACGCTCATTTTATTGGCAGAATTACCGCCATAGGGTTAACTGTCGGCTGTCCGGTTGAAATACTGCGGAACGAACGCCGCCAGCCGGTATTGCTCTACAGCCGGGACACCATGATAGCCATGGACAAGCGGGAAGGAGAAAAGATAATGGTGAAGATAACCTGATGGGTTGTGAATACTGCAAAGAGGCTCGATGCGGAAAAGCCAAAGATGTACAGGCGAACACGAACGCCTGTACCGTCGCCCTTTTGGGACAGCCCAATTCCGGCAAATCCACCCTGTTTAACGCCCTTACCGGGGGACATCAGCGTGTGGGAAACTGGCCCGGAAAAACCGTGGAGAAAAAACAAGGCAGTTTTCAGTACGGCGGGAATTTTTATACTGTTATCGATCTGCCCGGCAGTTACAGCCTTTCCGCCGGATCGGATGAGGAGATAGTTACCCGGAATTACATTGCCACAGGCGAAGCGGACATTGTCTGTATTCTTGCGGACGCTTCCCAGCTGGAACGCAGCCTTTACATGCTCGCCGATTTTGCCGGTATTAACACGCCGGCGGTTTTACTGCTCAATATGATGGATGTCGCAAAGGAGAAGGGGAAGGAAATTGACGCGAAACTGCTGGAAGAGCGTCTTGGTATTCCGGTTGTTCCCTTTGTGGCCTCCAGCCGCAAAGACTACGGGGCCTTTTATGCCGCCGTCAGGAACGCGGAAAAGTACAAGAGAACGCTTGTTACAGACGGCCTTGACCGCCTGTACGAAGATGTTGAAGGCGGCGTATTAAACAGTGCAAGCGCCTTTATACCCAGGGAGGGCGCCGGGCTGTATTCGCCGCTGTGGCTTGCCGCCAAAATAACGGAAGGGGACGGTCCGGCGATTGCCCTGGTGCGGGAAACCCTTTCCGGTGAGCGCAGAACCGCGTTTGATAAAAAGGCGCCGGAAATAAAAAACGGAAACCTGGTAACGGCGGATTGTAAATTCCGCTGGATTGGCGCGCTGCTGGACGGCGCGGTTCATACCGTCAGGGAAAACGGCGCCGTTCTCAGCCGCTTTGACCGTCTGGCGCTCGGCGGACGCTGGGGAAAGTGGATTGCCTTCGGCATTATGCTGCTGGGGTTTGTCGGTTCGACTATTCCCTTTTTTGCCGTCTCTACCGCCGCCGGTCTTATACCGTCCCTTTTGGGGCCGCCCCTGGCCGCCTTCCTGCGGGGCCTGGGAGTTACGCCGTTTTTGACCGCCTTTGCGGCGGAAGGATTGCTCAACGCCCTGTATATGACCCTTGCCATGACCAGTTATGTATTCGGCGTTACGGTTGTGTTCGGTTTTATTGAAGAAGTCGGCTATATGGCGCGGGTATCCTTTGTCTTTGACGGCGTCATGAGCCGGCTGGGGCTTCAGGGCAAGGCGATAATGCCCTTCTTTGTCAGTCTGGGGTGCACCATGGGCGGCGCGGCGGCGGCGCGGGTCATTGACTCATACGGACAGCGTCTGCTCGCCATGACATTGCTCTGGGCCGTTCCCTGCGGCGCGATCTTTTCCACCATACCGATGCTGGCAGGCATGTTCTTTGGCTGGGGGGCCCTGTTTGTCATGTTTGGTATTGTTCTTGTGATGATACTGCACATGGTAATTACCGCGAAAATATTCAGGCCGCGCCTTGTCCCCGGCGGGGAGCGCGGCGGCATGATTATGGAACTGCCGCCCTATCACAAACCAAAATGGGGGGAACTTTTCAGATATGCGCTGCTACGGGTAAAGACCGTTTTTGTGCGGGCCTTCAGGGTTGTGTTTGTCGTAACTCTTCTTTTTTTCTGCCTGTCCTGGACGCCGGAAGGAAATACGGCGAACAGCCTTATTTACAAAATCGGTACGTTTATTGAACCGGTTACCCGCGTGTTCGGCCTTGGCTGGCAGACCTTCA
This sequence comes from Treponema sp., assembly GCA_031268385.1. Taxonomy (GTDB): domain Bacteria; phylum Spirochaetota; class Spirochaetia; order Treponematales; family Breznakiellaceae; genus JAIROE01. The sequence goes on from JAIRXH010000201.1 coordinate 17,769, forward strand.
TGGCCTTTGTCGCGGCGGTGGTAGCCAAGGAAGCGGTCCTTGGCGTTTTGAACGCCCTCTACACGGGTTCCATTTCGCTATTTGCTTCCGCGGTTGTAAACGAAGGAACCGTGGCGGCCAATCTGGGAGATGTTCTCGCGGCGTCCATTTCAAAGCCCGAAGCCCTTGCGTTCATCTTTGCCGTTACATTTACCGTTCCCTGTGTAATGGCGGTGGCTTCCACCTATTCGGAAAACCACTCCCTTAAATGGACGCTTAAAATCGCGGTGTATTATGTGGTAACGGCGTTGCTGCTTTCGTTTGTGATCTATCATGTGTCTTCGTTCTTTTTCCGTCTTTTTTAGGCTAACGCTGATTAACCTGTGGCCAATCAGCGCTTCCCTGGGAAAGACGCGGCGGCCGATTGTTGACACGGACAGTCAGGAGACGGCGCTTGTTTTGAGGGACTGTTCGACCTTGAAGCGCTCCATCGCAAGATCGATGAGCCTGCTTATCAGCTCCGTGTAGGAAATACCGCTTGCCTCCCAGAGTTTGGGATACATGCTGACGCGGGTAAAACCCGGCATGGTGTTGATTTCGTTGACAAAAAGACGCGGCCGGGCGGCAGGAGAAACGCCGCCGCCTTCGTCTTCGCACAGAAAAAAATCGACGCGGGAAAGGCCTTCACAGCAGAGAACCCTGAAGGTTTTAAGGGCAAGGGCCTGCACCTCTTTTACCGTTTCCCCTGGGAGCCTGGCGGGTATTTCAAGAACGGCTCCCTTTTCATCCAGGTATTTGGCATTGTAGGAATAAAAGTCGTGGGTAGATTTTACTTCGCCAGGAAGGGAGGCAATCGGCTCCCTGTTTCCCAGTACGGCGCACTCAAGCTCCCTGCCCCGTATAAATTCCTCCATCACAATTTTTGTATCGTACCTGAAGGCTTCTTCAAGGGCGGCCCGGTATTCTTCCCCGTTACGGACCTTCGAAATGCCGACGGAAGATCCCATGTTGGCCGGTTTGATGAAAACAGGATTCCCCAGAAACGCGGCGGTTTCTTCGAATAAAGGGATTTTTTCATGTGAGGAAAGGACGATAAATTTTCCCATGGGAATTCCCGCGTCCCTAAGCAGGCGCTTCATGACATCCTTGTCCATGCCGACGGCGGACCCCAGAACCGAAGGCCCCACAAAGGGAATGCCCGCCGTTTTCAGCAGCCCCTGGACCGTTCCATCCTCGCCATAAGGACCATGCAGTATGGGAAAAACCACGTCAACGGCCGCCGGGATACCCGCTTCCGAAACAATCCCCGCGTGATGTGGAAGCAACGCCGCGGGACTTCCCGAAGGACACAGGCTGATGCGGGCGGGATCATCCGCGTCAAGGAGAAAATTGCCGGGATCAAGCAAAAGCCAGCGGCCGCTTTTATCGATGCCGACAAGAACGGGTTCAAAGCGTTCCCTGTCAAGGGCGTCCATCACATTTTTTGCGGACTGAAGGGACACTTCATGTTCCGCGGATCTGCCGCCGGCAATAATACCCACACGCAATTTTTTTTTCACGCCGTTAACCCCAAAACTGTGGTACTGTAATTATACCCGCGCATTTCCGGCGTTTCAAGCGGCCTAACGCTGAACCCTTCCCGTGCCGTCGCCTTCCATGAGCCTTGACACATCATCCTTTCCCACGCGGTTGTAGTCTCCCGGAATTGAATGTTTGAGCGCGCCCGCGGCAACGGCAAATTCCAGCGCCCTCTGTTTGCTGTCCAGCGCCGAAAGACCGTAGATAAGGCCGCCCGAGAAGGCGTCGCCTCCGCCGACACGATCCACTATATCCTGTATAAGATAATTCTTTGACTGGAAGAAATTGTCCCTGTCGTTAAGACAGCCTGCCCAGCCGTTGCTGTCGGCGGAATGGGACTCGCGCAGGGTAATTGCCACGAGATGCATACCGGGGTACGCCTTGAGCACCATGTCTCCAAGTTCACGGTACCTGTCCCTGTCCAGATTCCCGGAGCCAACATCAACATCCGTTCCGATTCCGAGGGATTTTTGTATGTCTTCCTCGTTCGCTACCGCTATGTCAACATATTCAACAAGTTTACGCATCACATCGGGAGCCTTTGTTCCGTATTTCCAGAGATTTTTGCGGTAGTTAAGATCGCAGGAAACGGTAAGTCCCTTTTCCCTGGCAATTCTGACGGATTCCAGCGACAATTCCGCGGCGCTCCCGCTGATTGCGGGAGTTATGCCCGTGATGTGGAACCAGTCGACGCCTTCGAACGCGGCGTTCCAGTCTATGTCTCCTTTTTTCGCAAGCGCAATCGCGGAATACGAACGGTCATAAAGCACCTTGCCCGGAAGCTGATTGGCCCCTCCTTCAATATAATAAACTCCCATGCGTCCCTGGGCGCGCTGTATTTTGGAAACATCCACGCCAAAGGCGCGAAGCTGTCTTATACATTCGTCGCCTATGATGTTTTCGGGCAGTACGGTCAAAAACTGCGAATGTACCTCAAAGTTGGCAAGGCTCACCGCGACATTCGACTCGCCTCCGCCAAAACCCGCTTCAAGTACGGGACTTTGAAGAAAACGTTCCGTTCCCGGAGACTTGAGCCTGAGCATTATTTCTCCAAACGACAGCACGGTCATGATTGCCCGTCCCTTATTTTTGCAGCAAATGGACCGCGAAACCGCCGAAGTCCGCCTTGAGGTAGACCGCGATCATTTTGTCTCCCCTGTATTTCGCGGTTTCCGTATCAACGGCAAAACCTCCCGCCGCCAGCCGTTCAACCGCGGCGTCAATGCGGTTTGTTTTGATAGCGATGTGGCCCTTTTCCCCAAGGTAAACGCTCTTCATCACTTCTATGCCGCTTCCGGCAAAAACGGAACTTGCCCCCGGTTTTTTTTCGAATCCGAAAAGCCCGGCAAAGAGATCCGCGATCTTCATGGATTCCTCTTCATTCCGGGCGTTCACTCCTACATGGGCAAACTCAAAACCCAGAAAATTACGCACGGCTTCCCTTGAAAGATCGGTTATCCTGCCAAAGTTGCCCGCCTTGATATCGTCCTTTGAACATATCCAGCTACCGCCTACGGCATGGACAAAAGGAGACAGGGCGAATTCCCCAATGTTCCCCGAATCCACGCCGCCGGTTGGAATAAACGTTACATTTCCAAAGGGGCCGGCGAGGGCTTTGAGCGCGGAAAGGCCGCCGTATACATTGGCCGGGAAAAACTTGAGGACATTACATCCGTTTTCCACAGCCGTCATTATTTCCGTAGGCGTTACACAGCCCGGCGTAACGGCCAAGCCGTGCTCAACGCACCACTTTACAACCGGCAGGCTGAATCCGGGCAGGACAATGAAACCGGCGCCCGCGTCAACGCAGCTTTTGCACTGATCAAGTGTAAGGACAGTTCCCGCCCCGACAAAAATATCGGGACGGTTTTTCGCGACGGTGCGTATTGATTCAAGCCCCGCTTTTGTACGCAGCGTAATCTCCATGACATTGATCCCGCCCGAAAAAAGCGCGTCCGCTACGGGAAGCGCGTCCTCTGCATCCTCCAGCACCACTACCGGAATTATGCCCGATGCGCGCAATTTCGCCAAAGCCTTGTCCATGTTTCCCCCTTTTTATCCGGCGATTTCTACACGGTTACGGCCGTGTTCTTTTGCCTTGCGAAGCGCGCCGTCGGTGACAAAGAGAAGGCTTTCCATGTTTTTGGCGTGGGTAGGAGCGACGGCTATGCCCAGGCTGGTACGGATATTGATGGGGACCTTTTCCGACAGGCCGGGACTTTTTGCCACCATGACTTCCTTTTTCATCACCGATTCCCGTATCCGCTCGGCGACCATTTTCGCCTCGGCGGCGTCGGTGTCGGGCAGCAGGACCGCGAACTCGTCCCCGGAAAGGCGCGCGGCTATGTCCCCGGAACGCATCACCGCACGGAGTACATCCGCCACGGTGATGATCACCTGATCGCCGGCCTGGGGACCGTGGTGTTCGTTTATCGCGTGGACCTTGTCCAGATCCAGCATCATGAGCGACATTTTGCGGAGCCCTACCGACCCCTGATCAAAACGGTCCTTTATCGATTCTTCAAGAAAACGGCGGTTGTAAAGGCCGGTAAGTTCGTCGGTTATGGCGCGGCGGCGGGCGGTTTCACCCCACCGCATAAGATCGCTTAAATGTTTCGAGGTCTGATCCAGCCACTGATTCTGAACCGCGCCTATGGCTTTAAGCATTTTTACCCCTATCATGGGATGCTCGAAAATGATGCGGTAAAAATCTATGCCCTGAAGAACCATGATGTCGGTGTCTTCCCTGGCGGTCAGGGTGGCGGATCTGGGCTCGTGGGCAATAACGGACATTTCCCCAAAAAAATCCCCGCGCTTGATGTCAAAAAGCCAGCGCTGGGTGCCGTCGGACTGGGACACAAAGGCGCTGAGCGATCCGGCGAGGAAGATGTACATGTCTTCCCCTGTATCCCCTTCCATAAAAAGCGTTGTCCCCTTTTTGACCCGCCTGCGTTCAAGAAACGCGGTAACAGCGTTAAATTCCAGTTCGCTCATATTGGCAAAAAGGGGGGATTTTACCAGCACCGGATCGGTGATGGGGGAATCGGATCTGCTGTCGCTCATTGTTTTTCTTCCTTTTTTTTGTATCTGACCACCGTATTGCCGCCGGCCTTCCAGGTGTCCATGAGGAGATCGTAATTTCCCTTGAAGAGATTTTCCCAGGATATTTCGTCAATGGGCCACACGGCCCAGGAAACGGCAGCGGTAAAGGAAAAGGCGGGAAGGTTGTTTTCGGCAGGCACCGGGGCGAGAGCCGCGACGGCGTTGTGCATGTCACGGGCGATTTTTTCCGCTTGGGCAGGGGAACATTTGTTGACCAGGATTCCCACCTCGTTGCTTTTGAACCTGAGCGGCCAGCCCCGGCCGATCCGGCGGGTAACATTGCGCAGCAGGGCGGCGATACGGACCATTGCCTCGTCTCCGGCGCCGTGTCCCCTGGAATCCACAAGGAGCTTGAAGCGATCCGGCTTTAACATGATAAGGGCCATGGGATCTTCCAGAATGCGGTTGATCTCGTCGGCAAGAAAGGACTGCTTCCAGAGCCCTGTGCCGGGATCTTCATAGGCGCGGCGGTGAAGTTCCTGCACCCACGACATATTTTCCACGATGATCTTTTGGGTGGATTTGATGCGGCCTGTGACCATGACTATGGCGCTGAGGAGAATGCGGGAAATGGTGTGGGGCTCCTCAAGGGCAAAGGCTTCCATGGAAAGACCGTAACCGGGAAACATGATAAGCTCCGAATCTTCCGTCGCGCTGGCGTAGGCGTCGTAAGTCGCCCCTCGGGCAAAGTCGAAATCGCCTATAGCGTCGCCGGAAGTAAAGCGGGCCATTTCATCATCACTGCCGTCGCTGCGGGGCTTGTAAACCCGTATGCCGCCCTTGGCCAGCATGTAAAAATGATCGGCCTTTTCACCGGGAGAAAAAAGATGTCCACCCTTGCGGAGCTGCAGTATGCCGGACCGGGCAATGACAAATTCAATTTCCTTTGGCAGAAGGGTGGAAAAAAGTTCCGCCTTCTGTATGGGTGAAGGATCAACGCCAAGAAGTGTCATCATGCTATTTATTATAGCGAAAATAAAACCGCTGTACTACCATAAAGATTCGAAAAGGGGTAGACTTGCTTAAGGAAGCACTGCTTTATTCGAATACGAATAAAGCAGTGCTTCCTTAAGGCTGTTGTCCCGAAAAAACCTGCCAAAGGAGGCGTGATGAAAGCCCTGTTGATGGAAGAATATAAAAAACTGAAATACACCGACGTTCCCGATCCCGTAATTGAAAACGGGGATGACATGCTGGTCAGGATAAGGGCATCGTCAATATGCGGTTCCGATGTACACGGTTTCGACGGCTCAACGGGAAGGCGGCTGCCCCCCATCATCATGGGACACGAGGCGGCCGGGGAAATTGTCCGGACGGGCGCGGCCGTTACCGGCTTTAAAAAAGGGGACCGCGTTACCTTTGATTCTACCATTTATTGCGGGGAATGCTGGTTCTGCCGGCGCGGGGAAGTCAACCTGTGCGATCACCGCGTGGTGCTGGGGGTTTCCTGCGGCGAATATCGCCGCCACGGAACCTTCGCCGAATACGCGCTTGTTCCCGAACGCATTGCCGTCCCTGTTCCCGAAGGGCTCTCCTGGGAGGAAGCGGCCTGTACCGAACCTGTGGGAGTAGCGGCCCATGCCGTGCGGACAGCCGCGCCCGGCCTCAACGAAACAACGGCGGTGGTAGGTTCGGGGCTTATCGGAAACCTGGTCATACAGATCCTCAAGGTTTCAGGTTCGGGAAAGGTGCTTGCCCTTGACACCGATCCGGCCCGGCGGGAAACAGCCCTGGCGTCGGGCGCAGACGCGGTTCTGGACCCGGCGTCAGGCGATCTTGACGAGAAAATAAGGGATCTTACAGACGGCCGGGGGGCGGACAAGGTATTCGAGGCGGTGGGCGCCACGGCCCCCATAAGGACCGCCGTCTCCATAGTACGCAAGGGCGGCGCGGTAATCCTCATTGGAAACGTAAGCCCGCGGGCCGAAATACCCCTGCAAAGCGTCGTTTCACGGCAGATAAGCCTCTTGGGGTCCTGCGCCATTTCCGGCGAATATCCTCTCGCCCTTGATCTTATGGCCGGGGGAAAGATAAAAGTAAAATCCCTCATCAGCGCGGCCGTTCCCCTAAGCGAAGGGCAGCAGTGGTTTGACCGTCTTTATAACCGCGAAGGGAACCTTCTTAAAGTGGTAATGCTTCCATAATGGACAGGCGCGAATTAACAGGAGCGGTACATGGATAAAGTCCGTGTGGGTTTGGCGGGTTATGGCAAGGCGGCCGGTCTTCACGCGGAGGCGATATGGGGCAGCGCCTTCGCGGAGCTGGTTTCGGTCTCGGGAAGAAACAGGGAAAGGCGCGGCAGCTTTGCCGCCCGCTGGAATACCGGCTCACGGGAAACCGCCGCCGGCATGGTAAAACATGACGGTGTGGAAGCGGTCATTGTTACTACTCCCCATCCACAGCACTGTGAAGGAACCATTGAAGCCCTCGAAGCGGGCTGCCATGTCCTTGTGGAAAAACCCATGGCGGTCAGTACGGCCCAATGCGCGTTGATGATGGCTGCCGCGAAAAAGGCGGGGAAGATCCTTTCGGTGATAAGCCAGCGGCGCTGGTTTCCCGCGTGTCAAAGGATACGCCGGGCCATAGACCAGGGCAAACTCGGAAAGCCCAGCCTTCTGCAGCTTACCATTCTGGGCTGGCGCGACCAGGCGTATTACACAAGCGATCCCTGGCGGGGCAGGTGGGATACCGAAGGAGGGGGCATCCTTATCAATCAGGCGCCCCATCAAATTGATTTGATGAACTGGTTCATGGGTCCTGTTGAAGAAGTAAAGGGGTACTGGGGCAATATCAACCACCCCTACATTGAAGTTGAGGACAGTGCGGCCGCGGCCCTGCGGTTCAAAAACGGCGGCATGGGATCGGTGCTGGTAAGCAATTCCCAGAAACCGGGCATCTACGCGAAGATCCATGTCCACGGATCAAACGGCGCTTCCGCGGGCGTTCAGACCGACGGAGGCGCCATGTTTATAGCCGGCGTAAGCGGCATTACCGAACCGCCGCTCAACGATCTGTGGACCATTCCGGGAGAAGAAAAACTTCTTGAACAGTTCCGCGCGGAAGACCAGGCGTTCTTCAAAAACATGGGGGAAAAGGCCACAGCCTGGTTCTTCAGCCGCCAAATTGATGACTTCTGCCAGGCGATACGGAACGGAACCCTTCCTTCCGTTACCGGCGAAGACGGCACGGAAACGGTGAAGTTCATTGAGACCATGTATAAAGAGGAGCATGTTCCCGCATAACCCAACGCCGCCCGCCGCCGGACTGCCGGGCAGCGGGCCGCCGGTCAGGGGAATACCTTGAAGCCGACGCTCATGACAAAATCCGTGCGCGGATGGTATTCGGGTGAACTGTAGCTTTTATACCCCCCCTGTTCTTCCTTGATAACATAGCCTGTCGCCGGATCAAAGGTTGTCTGTCCGCCCTTGGTGTAGCGCGTAACGACTATGCCCGCCTCGGCGAAAAGGGAGAGGGGGATCTTTCTTGTTTTGAGGCTGTAGGTTCCGCCTATCTTGAACACATGCCGCCACTGGTATACGCCGTCTTCGAGGAAGCTCTTTTCCGTGTTGGCGTCCTTGTAGATCTTGTCCCCCAGCGATGAGCCATCCACGCGGCCGCTTCCCCAGTCTGTGCCGTGGCGTATCATTTGATACTGGGCGTGGATCTTCGTACCGGGAAGCATTATGGCTTCGATGCGCAGAAGCGCTTCGTCGCTGTTGGGCGGCAGGTACATGCCAAGCGATTCGCCGTTATTTATATAGGCGGTGTCGATGGGCACGCGGGTCCAGGGCGTTTCGGTGTATTCATGGGTATAGCAGTAGGGTTCAACCTTGGTATAGCGCAGGGTAAGGGACGCGAAGGGAAGCCAGGGAATGTTTATCTTTGTGCCCCCCTGAATTGCGTACATGTTCCGGTCATTATGGAGAAAACTGCCGAGCCCCGTGTCGAAACGGGCCTCGTCAAGGTAGAGACTGCCCCAGACCTTGAACTTGCCCGGTATGCGTATTTCAAAATCGCCGAAGAGCGCGAGGTTGTCAAAATCGCCCACGTTATTCTGGTAAAAGAAATTGCTGTTCACCGGGAACAGGTAGCCCAAATCGAAACGTTTGGGCCATACGGTGGCGCTGCCAAAGTCAATATGGATGAACCTGCCGGGGTTGAATTCCAGCATGGCAAGGGTAAACAGATTCTGGAAAGGATCGGCGTCCATCCACTGGTTGTTTGTCTTCATGTATTCAAGGGCGCCCGTGAGGAAGGAGAAGTTCATCCACCGTGTCACAACGGCGCTGCCTTCGGCCGCTACAAAGGGCCGGGCCGAGGCGTTAAGCACAAGGCTTGCCCCGTTTCCTTCGGGTCCCCAGTCCCGTCTCATCCTGCCGAAACGGAACGCCAGCCGCTTGTCAAAAAAGGAGGCGTTTATCTCGGAAATGATTTCGTAGCCGAAGGCAAAACTGTCGGGCCACGCGTGATACCCGCCGAGATCCGCGGGGGGAAATACCGCCCCTTCCCATTCCTTGGTAAAGGTCCCCGGAAACCAGGCCGGAATGTCGTAGACAAGCGAATAGGACTGGAGGGGAATATCGTAATAATATTCATGGTTGATTAGGATGCCGTTTGCGTCGTAATACGGGCCGCCGCTGTAGGGGTTGGCCGGTCTTCCGTATTTTGTGTCAATGTACGGCGGATTGGGCCTTGACCCCAGTATGTCCCGGTCGACATACAGAAAACCGGCCTTTATGTTGAAATTCCAGGAAAGGCGGCTGCCCATGTCTCCGGCAATGTACATCGTTCCCATGTTGACGCTGCCAAAGGCCGGGGACGGAACCCTGGTCGAAAACATGCTCTCCCAGTTAATGCCGCCTTCAAACGAAACCCTTGTTCCGCTTTTGAGAAAACTCTCGGAATAATAGCGGCCTTCCTGGAGACTGAGGCCCGCGCTGCGTACAAAGGATTCAAGAAGTCTCCGTACTATGCCGGCCTCCCGCTCTGAAATTCCCGCGTTAAGGATTTCGGTCAGTGTGTCCCTGACCTGGCTCTGCGGCCAGGGCCTCGCGGAAGGGGGAGGACGCACAAGGCCGCGGAGAACGGCGTTTTCGATGACGGTATACACATCGCTGTCAAGCGGGATTGAATTGTACTCCTGGGCGTCAAGCGCCGGCCGGACAAGAAAAAGACACAAGGCAAACAAAAACCACGCTGGAAACTTCATACTTTCAGTCTACTTCAAAGCGGCCGTTTTGGTAAGCCGCCGCCGCAAACGCCGCCAGGGCCCTGGCCGCCGCCGCCGCGCTATGGCCGGCCGCGTAACGCCGCGGCCGGCCTTCAGGTTTACGCTGTTTCGTAGCCCGCTTCTTGTACGGCGGCCTTCATCGCGTCCGGGTTCACCGAATCCGCGTGAACCACGACGGCGTTCTTTTTTTTAAGATTGACCTTTGCGGAAGAAACGCCCGCTATTCCTTCAAGGGCTTCGGTGACATGCTTTACGCAGTGTTCACAGGACATCCCTTCTATATGCAAGGTAGTCTTCATTTTATGCTCCTTACTGTCTATAATAGCAGACGGACATGTTTTGTAAAGGTCACGGATTACGGAGAAAGGGATGCGGTACAGAACGGACATAAAAACGGGCAATTCACTATCGGTGCTGGGATACGGCTGCATGCGCTTCCCCAAAATTCCCGGCGCCGCCGGCATGAGGAAGATCGAGGAACTTGTAGTCCGTTCCATTGACGGGGGGGTGAATTACTTTGATACCGCCTTTATCTATCCGGGAAGCGAGGATGCCCTTGGCGCGGTTCTTGAAAAGAACGGGCTGAGGAAGAAGGTGTTTGTCGCCACCAAGCTGCCGGTGGTGCTCCTCAGGGGTCCCGGCGATTTTGACCGTTATTTCAGGATGTCGCTTGAACGGCTCAGGACGAATTACGCGGATTATTACCTTATGCACATGCTTACAAACCTTGAGCTGTGGAACAAACTTGTCTCCTGGGGAATAGTGGACTGGATAGCGCGGAAGAAAAAAAGCGGTGAAATACGAAGCGCGGGATTTTCTTTTCACGGAAGCTGTTCCGAGTTCCAAAGGATTCTTGACGATTACGATTGGGATATGACCCAGATTCAGTACAACTATTCCGACGAGAATTTCCAGGCCGGCGTCACCGGCCTTAAGGCCGCCGCGAAGAAGATGCCCGTGGTGATCATGGAGCCGCTCCTTGGGGGAAAACTTGCCGCGCTTTCCCCTGAGGCCGGGGATATTTTCAGAACGGCAGATCCTTCCCTTTCGCCCGCCGGCCGCGGCCTTAACTGGGTGTGGAACAGGGGCGAGGTGACGACGCTGCTTTCGGGCATGAGCGGCATGGACCAGCTTGAGGAGAACCTTGCCCTCGCGGACAGGGCGGAGCCGGGAATGCTCGGGGCGGAGGATCTGGATCTGTACCGCCGTGTGCTTGAAGTGGTAAACCGGGGCTTTAAAATACGCTGTACCGGCTGCAACTACTGCATGCCCTGTCCGCGCGGGGTTAACATCCCTTCTTCCTTTGCCGCCTACAATCTTTCGTATTCCATGGGCTATATCGAGGGGATGAAGCACTTCGTTACCAGTACCGCGGTGATCTCCGAAAAAACGGGAAGTCCGGGCCTGTGCGTACAGTGCGGACGCTGTGAACAGCACTGTCCCCAGCATCTTCCCATTGTTAAAAACCTCGCCATGGTGCGCAGACGCATGGAGCCTCTCTGGTTCCGCGTCTTTGTTTCCGCCGTCCGCGCCGTTCTGGGCAAAAACCAAAAGACGGCCGCCTCATGAGCCGCCTTCCAGGGCGCCGCCTCGTAAGGCTTTCACGGACGCTGGGATGCCTCGCCGTCTGCTGTATCGCGGGCTGCGGACGCGCCTCTCCCGGAAATTCCGGCGGCTCCCCCGCGTCCGGCGGCGGGCCTGTCGTCGCGGTAAGCATACTGCCGCAGGACTGGTTTGTGTCGCGCGTTTCCGGGGGCAGGGCCCGTACAATTGTTCTTGCCGGTTCTGGGCAGAACCCCCATACCTACGAGCCTTCCCCAAAACAGATGGCGGGCCTTGCCGGCGCGGGCGTGTGGATTCTTTCGGGCGCCGAATTTGAAACGGGCCTCCGTCCCAAGGTTGCCGCCCTTTTTCCTGGTCTCCGTATTGTTGACGGAACCGCGGGAGTGACCTTCCGCCGGCTTGAGGAACACGATGATGACGGCGATCATGACGGGGAGGACGGCGGTTTTGACCGCCATACCTGGCTGGGAAGGGAGCCCGCGAAGATCCTTGCTTCCCATGTCAGGGACGCTCTCCTTCTCCTTGATCCGGCCAACGCGGAATCTTACCGCCTTAATTATGAGGCGCTCGCGGGTGAAATAGACGCCGAATTCGACAGGCTTGGGAAAGAACTTGCCTCCCTCCAGGGAAGGGTTGTTTTTGTGTATCATCCCAGTTTCGGTTATTTTCTGGATGAATTCGGGATAAAACAGGAGGCGGTGGAAACAGGGGGAAAGGAACCGGGTCCCCGGGATATAGGGTATCTTGTCGAAAAAGCACAAAGGGAAAAGGCGGCGGTTATTTTTGTACAGGCGCAGTTCCCGGCAAACGCCGCGGCGGCTGTCGCGGCTGCCGCGGGCGCCAGGCTTGTTCCCCTTGATCCGCTTGACCCGGACTGGCTGGGCAATATACGCCGCATGGGCGGCGCGCTCCTGGAAGCTCTGGAACCGCCTGGGGGAGTTCAAAATGACTGAACCGGAAGCCGTTTTCAACAGTTCTTCGGGGAAGAATCCCCGGCCCGTTCATCCCCTTCACAGGCGCGTCGCGCTTGAATTTGAAGGCGTGTCTTTCTCCTACGGAGAGACGAAGGTGCTGGAAAACGCCAGTTTTCACATACACGAGGGGGAATTTGTCGCCCTTGTTGGTCCCAACGGATCGGGCAAGACGACGGTGCTCAAACTGCTCCTGGGGCTTAAGACGCCCGGGGCGGGAAAAATAGAACTTTTCGGCGCGCGCGCGGGTTATGTTCCCCAGCAGCCGCCCGGCGACGAGATCTTTCCCATTTCGGTTCGTAATGTGGTGCGCATGGGACGGCTCCTTCCTTCCCGTTTGTACTCGAAGGAAGACAGAAGCGCCGCCGAAGAAGCCCTCCGTCAGGCGGAGATCTCCGATCTCGCGGACCGCCCCTACGGCGCGCTTTCGGGCGGACAGCGGCGGCGCGTCCTTGTTGCCCGCGCGCTTGCCGCCAGGCCCGACATTCTTATACTTGACGAGCCCACCGCGAATATGGACGCCGAAAGCGGGGAACGGCTCTTTGACATTCTGGGAAAGCTGAAAGGGACAACTACCATACTGATAGTGACCCACGATACGGATTTTGTCTCCTCCCTTACCGACCGCGTTCTGTGCATGGGAGACGGCGGAGAGCCGCGTTACGGCAAAGTCCGCGGCCTTCTCCAGCACGGTACCGAGGCGCAGGGCATGCGCGGCGTTTCGCGGGTAATCCACGACGGCATTCCCGCCGATCTCTGTTGCGGTGAAAACGGGGGGGAATTGTCCCCCGACGGGGACGGACATTCGTGAAGGATTTTATTGCGGCGCTTGCGGGCGCCGGGGTTCCCTTTGTAAGGAACGCCCTTTTCGCGGGACTCCTTTCGGCCGTGCTTTTTGGAACCATCGGTTCCCTGGTAACGGTGCGGCGAATCGGAAGCCTCGCGGGCGCCGTTTCTCACGCCGTCCTGGGCGGCATAGGCATGGCCCTGTATTTTTCCTCGGCGGGAATACTGCCGGGCTTTCCCCCCATAGCGGGCGCGCTCGTGTTCGCGGTGCTCGCGGCGCTTGTCATAGGCGTTGTGTCGCTCAAGGCGAAGCAGCGTGAGGATACGGTGATAAACGCCATCTGGGCCATAGGGATGAGCCTGGGCGTTCTGTTCATGGCGAAAACGCCCGGTTACACCGATCCGCAGGCGTATCTTTTTGGAAACATACTGCTCATCTCAAGCCGGGATCTTGTTCTTCTTGGCGTTCTTGACGTGTTTGTCCTTTTTCTTGTCCTGCGTTTTTATCCGCAGATAGAGGCCTCTTCTTTTGACGGCGAATTCGCCAGGGTGCGGGGCGTGCCTTCTGGCGCGGTGTTTCTTGTTCTTCTTGGAATAACCGCCTGCGCCATCGTACTGCTTCAGACCTTCGTGGGGATCGTCATGGTAATAGCCATGCTGACCCTTCCCGCGGGGTGTTCGGCCGTTTTTTCACGGAGCCTGGGCGGCATGATGATAGTAAGTTCGCTTTTTTCGGCCGCTTTTTCCGTCGCGGGGCTGGCGGCCGGCTGGGCCTTTGACGTTCCGGTGGGAGCCATGACGGTGATCATCGCGGGAACGGTGTTTCTGGGCGTGTCGGCGCTGAGGGTGTTAGCGGGAAGAAGATGACGCGGGCCCGTTACCGCCTGTTCCCGCCCGCGATGACTTCCCATTGTGAAATCAGCATGCCCACAAGCATCAGGGCGAAGCCCAGAAAGGTAAAGGCTCCCGGTTTTTCCCCGAGTATGACGATGCCCCCAAAGGCGGCAAAGGAACTTTCCAGGCAGAGAATGATGGTCGCGTGCGCCGGCGGGGCGTTCTTCTGCGCTACCACCTGAAGGGTGTAGGCAATCCCGACCGAAGCCAGTCCCCCGTAGAGTATGGGAATCGCGCCGCTGATAAAATTTCTCCGTGAAAAAGATCCGTCCATGAGGGAAGAGACGAGAACGGGCAGAGGCCGCCAGGGCTGTCCCTCGTAAGCGCCGGAGATGAGGGAGGCCCAGGAATTGATGTGGGGTTCAAGCAGAAGGGCGGCGATGAGGGCCAGAAGGGAACACCAGGCAAACTGTCCGGCCGAAAGCCGTATGGGATCGATGTGTTTTACAAAACGGTCTATGACAAGCACGTGGCAGGCAAAGAGAGCCGCACAGGCGGCGGTAATGATGTCTCCCGGATTGATCCCCCCTCCGCTTTTTACCGCGCTGAGGCAGTAGAGCCCGGCCAGCGTAACAAAGGCCCCTACCCATGTCGGAAGTCCCGTTTTCCTTCCCAAAAAAACGCCGAATATGGGCGTAAGTACGACGTAAAGGCTGGTAATAAACCCGGAATTTCCGACGGTGGTGAACATGAGGCCGATCTGCTGCAGCGCCACGGCCGCGAAGAGGCAGCTCCCGGCAATGATGACGGAGGCGGCCGCCTTTCCCCTTTCGTAGGCGCCGCCGGGAGGAATGTCCCCTCCCTTTCCAAGGACGACAAGGGGAAGGAGGGAAAGGCTTCCCAGCATAAAACGGATCGCGTTGTAGGTAAAAGGTCCGGTGTATTCCATGCCGGAACGCTGGGCGACGAATCCAAAACCCCAAATCGCCGCCGTCAAAAGCAGCAGCAGATCGGAGCGAAGGGCTTGTTTGTTCATGACGGGAATTCCAGGACTACCGTTCTTCCCGAATCAGGGCTTCGCTGAATCCCGCCGCGCCTATCTTCAGGCTTACAGGGTTTATGTCTTCCGCCCGTATGCCCGCGAGCACTACCCGGTAGAAGTCGCCGTTCCGCTCGTAGGCGGGACTGAGTCCGGCATTCCTGAGTTTTTCAAAGGCGTCCATCGCGTTTCTGGGAACCTTGTAGGATCCAATCTGGAGGCGGTACACCTTGTTCTGTTCCGGGGTAATGGCAGGGATAAACCGTACGGCGGGTACGGCGGTCCCGGAATATTCCTGAATGTTCCGCGGCGTATTTAACTCGGGCTCTTGTACCCCTGATTGCGGCGTGTTCAACGCGGGCCGCGGCATTGTGGACTGCTGTACAAGAGGCGGCTGTACCGGCGTTGTCCGCGCCTCGGCCGGCCTTCTTTCGGCGCCGGCGTCCCGGACTTGCGAAGGCTGGCCTTCGACAATAACGGGGGCGGTCCCGGTGGTTATTATGTCAAGCTCCACCGCGGCGGCCCTGGAAACATCGATAATGCGGGCGGATACAAAGGGGCCCCGGTCGTTTACGCGGACCGTAACCTTCCGGTTGTTCTGTTTATTGGTGACGGTTACCGTCGTCCCGAAGGGAAGGGTAGGATGGGCGGCCGTAAAAAGAGTTGAATTGAAGATTTCCCCCGACGCGGTAGGCTGACCGTCAAATTCGGGACCGTACCAGGAGGCTATTCCTTCCTGCCGGAAAAGGCTTCCTCCGGCTGTCTGTTCCTGAGTTTCCGCGGTCCCCGGAACGCAAAGCAGGATGATAACCAGACCGGTACATGCTAAAGAGGCAATTCGTTTCATAACAATCTTATCGGCAAAAAAAAGATCCAAAAAAAGCGGGAAAATACGGAAGCCGTTTCAAATCCCGTTTTTTTTAATCAGCGTTGCCCTGGGCGTCTTCATTTTTTACCCAATTCATCCAGGCGTTTTTGCAGGATTTTTTCGCTGGTAATATCCTGGATGTTCCCCAGAACAAACAATCTGCCTTCACCCCGGTCTACAGGAACAAAATTACAGCGCAGGATCTTCGCTTTTTTCGTTTCGGGGTTTGTGTAGGTCAATTCCTGGATGGGGTTAAGGTTTTCCAGCATGTTTTCGGTAAATTTCCGGTCAGAAACCATGGAACGGTTAAAAAGAAGCACAAAATATTCAATAAGACTGGTAATTTCGCCTTTTTTGATGAAAGGCGTTATCAGATCGGTAAACTTTTTTCCCCGCAGATTCCGAATTCCCAGCACCGTTTCCAGAAATTTGGAGTAGTTGTCCTGGATGATAAAATTCTTGTCCATAAAGAAAAGCCCCACCTTGAGGGCGTCCTTCATGGCGGCAATGGTGTCCCTGTCTTCTTTCAGTTCCAGGGAGGCGGCTTCCGCGGCGTCCCTCAGTTCCCGCAGGCGCTGGTTTTGCTTGTTGACCCCGTTTACCAGGTAAAGGTACGCGATAAAACCACCGATGATAAACACCGCGGACAGGATCAACTGCCGTATTATCTGGGACCACAAACGCCGGTATATTTGTTCGGCCTTGAAATCGCAGCCGATAACTCCCACCGCCTCACCCGCGGAATTGAGAACCGGCGCGTAAATCGAAACAACCCAGCCCCATTGGGTGTTAAAGTCCAGGCTGCTGATGTGGCGGGTTTTTGTCTCCATGGTCCGTAAAACAGGGGCAAGATAATTTGAAAT
Source organism: Treponema sp. (assembly GCA_031268385.1). GTDB lineage: Bacteria > Spirochaetota > Spirochaetia > Treponematales > Breznakiellaceae > JAIROE01. Next base: position 34,582 of record JAIRXH010000201.1, read on the forward strand.
ATCCTCTTCCGTTCCCAGGGGGGAAAAGGCATCCTCGTCATCCGGGGGGGCGCTGCCGTCAATAATGTAGCGGAAAATCTTTCCCTCGACCGGAGCCATGGTATACAAATAGATGCAGTTGGATTCCTCCTTGACGGCCAGCATGGCGCGCCTGGTTCTTTCGTAAAAAGGGTCCAGGGGGTCGAGGCTTTTGGCCAGGGCCTCAAAGGAATCTCCGTCAATAAGGGCGGCCGTTTCCTCGAGAACAGGCCCGCCCAGCTCATAGCCGATGGTTTCGGTTATTCCCACCAACTGCTGGAGGGAGGTAATAATGACAATCGAATAAACGGCAATAACAAAAAGAATAAAAAAGAGAGTAAACTGAAATTTCAGGGAAAGGGTCTTTTTCTCTTTTTTCACGGCGGTTTTTTCAAGTAAAGAAGAATTCGTTTCCATTGCCTTGTCCCTCGCTTGATAATGTTTATGAAAATTTGTTTATAACGCATTGTATTATAAACAAAATCCGGTTAATTGCATTCTTGAAAAAATAGAAGCTTTCCCAAAACTTCAGTTTTTGGAACAAGCCGGTTACAGGATTGGTTGTTTTGTAACCGGCTTTCACGGTTTTGGGAGGAAAGACCGGCGCGGGGAAAAATCCATTTTCAGGCCAAAAAAAACGGG